>NZ_VCQL01000004.1:0-319055 GCF_005937175.1 Halomonas sp. ATBC28
TACGCCTGACGACCATAGCACGCGTGAACCACCTGATCCCTTGCCGAACTCAGAAGTGAAACCGCTTAGCGCCGATGGTAGTGTGGGGTCTCCCCATGCGAGAGTAGGTCATCGTCAGGCACTTATTTGAAAAAATCCCCCGGGGCTGATGCTCTGGGGGATTTTTTTTGCATGGTCGTGAGGGGGAAGGCGTGAGGGGTAAATAGTGAGGAGTGAGGGGGAATAGTGGGTAGAAAACGGTGGTGTAGGGGTAGCTAACGAATATCCTGTTCCACCTCACACCTCACACCTCACACCTCACACCTCACACCTCACACCTCACACCTCACACCTCACACCTCACACCTCACACCTCACTAGAGAAGCATCTCTAACGCCTCAATCAAACTATCCATCTCATCATCGGTGCCGATGGTGATGCGTAGGAAGTTGTTGAGGTCTGAGGTATTAAAATGGCGCACCAGAATGCCCCGCTCGCGTAGGCCAGCAAATAGCTGCGCGCCTTCGTGGTTAGGGTGCTGGGCGAGCACAAAGTTAGCCTTAGAGGGCAATACTTCAAATCCCAACGCTTCAAGGCGCCGGTGAGTGCGTTCACGGGTGGTGATAACACGCTCGCGGCAGGCTTCAAAATGCTCGACATCTTTGAGTGCGGCGATGCCTACTAAGCTTGCCAAACTATCCACTGGAAAAGAGTTAAAGGAGTCTTTTACCCGCAACAGGCCATCGATCAACTCCTCTGAGCCCACCGCATAGCCTAGCCGCAAGCCTGCCAAACTGCGTGATTTAGAAAACGTACCGGTGACGAGAAGGTTAGGGTAGCGATCAATCAGCGCAACAGCACTCTCTGCGCCGAAATCGACATACGCCTCGTCCACAAGCACTACTCGATCAGTGACGCGCTTTAGCAGCGCCTCGATAGTCGCAAGCGAATGCGCGTGGCCAGTAGGGGCGTTGGGGTTAGCGAAAATAACGCCGCTGCGGCTAGTATCCGCTCCAAGCGCATCAATATCGACTTCCCACTGCTTATTGAGCGGATGCTTTCGCAGCTCAACGCCATAAAGATTGGCGTACACGGGGTAGAAGCTATAGGTGATCGTGGGTACGTCTAGTGGTGCGCCATGGCGGAAAAATGCCTGAAAGGCAAACGCTAGCACCTCATCGGAACCATTACCGACAAACACTTGGCTACTCGCTACCTGAAACGTCTCCGCTAACGCTTCACGCAGCGCTGCAGAGGTTGGGTCAGGGTAGAGGCGTAGATGATCGGTCGCGTACTCGCGCAGTGCCTCACCGACGCCTGGGGCAGGTGGGTAAGGGTTTTCATTGGTATTGAGCTTTACAAGCTGCTCGCGTGGCTGCTCGCCGGGCACGTAAGGCGTAAGTTCGCGAACGGCCGGACTCCAGTATTGGCTCATGTGGGTAACCTGATTATCCTAGCAAGGTACACCATGGTCGCTTGAAGGCTAACTTAGCGCAAGCATTCGCATCGCTAGGGGTGTGCGTCGCACCTTGTAGCGGTTATGCTGTCATAAGTGCGCGTAAATAAATGTGATGTCCAACACGAGATTAAGGAGACACTCTATGCAACTTAAGAGTTTGCTGGCCGGTTCGGCCATGTTGGCACTGCTGGCTGGCTGTGCAAGCAGCCCCATGGAGCAGCAGCAAGAAGAGGCAGCTGCCGCACAGCAAAATTACCAAGGTTCATTACCTTGCCGCAATTGCGATGGTATCGATCTGGATGTCACGATGGTGGGTGAAGAGATGAGCGCGGCTGAAGAACGCACCTTCACACTGAACGCTTCTTACCGTAACCACCCTCAAACACCGCCGGATGAAAACTACGCGGGTAACTGGGAAGTGCTAACCGGTACGCCTTCCGATCCGGACGCCACTGTTTACGAACTGACGCCAGATGGCGATGGTCAAATCTACTACTTCATGCGTATTGATGAGAGCACGTTGGAGTTGATTGACCCAGAGCGTCGCCGCTTTGAAAATGGTGAAATGCTGCAGCTAAAGCGTCAATAAGACGTTAGCCAGTAGTACAAAAGGCGGCCACTGGCCGCCTTTTGTGTTTGCTGGCACTCATGAATATAAAGTACGCGACAGTAAGTGATGAATACTAGCGGCAGCCAAGCGTAAGTTGCCACTTAGTGACAGCAACAGTAGGAGTGTAATGGCAGTGGCCAAAGCCAAAAGCGCCTTTGTGTGTACCGAGTGCGGCGCCGAATACCGTAAGTGGCAGGGGCAATGTAGCAGTTGCCAAGAGTGGAACACGCTTAGTGAAGTGCACTTGGCGAGCGCTCGCCCTGGCGGCGGCGCAGCCCCCGGTCGATCTGGTTACGCGGGTGATCTGTCACGCGAAGTGATCGACCTGGGCAATGTTGATCTTAGCGAAGTACCCCGCATGAGCTCCACTTTCGCAGAGTTTGATCGCGTGCTGGGCGGTGGGTTGGTGCCCGGCTCGGCGGTGCTTTTGGGTGGCAATCCTGGCGCGGGTAAATCGACCCTGCTATTGCAAACGGCCTGCAAGTTGGCCCAGCAGCGGCGTATCCTCTATGTAACCGGTGAGGAGTCGCTCTCCCAGGTAGCGATGCGTGCGCACCGCCTACAGTTGCCTACCAATGGCTTGAAAATGTTGGCTGAGACCAGCGTGGAAACCATCTTGGCGGTGTCTGAGCGGGAGAAGCCAGAGATTCTGGTGATTGACTCCATCCAAACCATGCATCTGGAAGATATCAGTTCTGCACCCGGTGGCGTTGCCCAGGTGCGCGAGTCAGCCGCGGCGCTAACGCGCTTCGCCAAAAAGACTAATACGGTTTTGCTGCTGGTAGGTCACGTCACTAAGGACGGTTCGCTGGCGGGCCCTAAAGTGCTTGAGCATATGATTGATGCCTCGCTGCTATTAGAGGGGGGCGCCGACTCACGCTTTCGTACCCTGCGAGGGCAGAAAAACCGCTTTGGTGCCGTCAACGAGCTAGGCGTCTTCGCTATGCTTGAACAGGGCCTTAAAGAAGTTAAAAACCCCAGCGCAATCTTTCTTTCTCGCCAGGAGGAGCAGGCGCCAGGTAGTTTAGTCATGGTGGTCTGGGAAGGCACACGGCCGATTCTGGTGGAGGTACAGGCGCTGGTGGATGAGTCCGCGCTGGGTAACCCTCGCCGTGTCGCCGTCGGCGTTGATCAAAACCGCCTGGCTATGCTGCTGGCAGTACTTAATCGCCACGGTGGATTGTTTACCGGTGACCAGGATGTGTTCTTGAATGTCGTCGGCGGTGTCAAAGTGCTCGAAACCAGCGCCGACTTGGCGGTGTTGCTAGCCGTGGTTTCTAGCCTGCAAAATCGCGCGCTACCCAAAGAGCTAGTGGTGTTTGGTGAGGTTGGGCTATCGGGCGAGATACGCCCGGTGCCCAGTGGTCAAGAACGCATTGCCGAAGCGGCCAAGCACGGTTTTCTCCGCGCCATTGTACCGCGCGCTAACGCACCCAAGCAGGCGCCTAAGGGTATGGAAGTGATCGCTGTTGATAAACTCAGCGATGCGCTGGACGCCCTGTAGCCTGGACGATACTGGGTTAAACTGATGATATTCCCCAAGTGCCAAGGAGAGACACGATGAGTTCGATTCGCTTGACCCAATATAGCCACGGCGCGGGCTGTGGCTGCAAAATCGCCCCGGACGTGCTGGATGGCATTCTTGCCAAGGCAGGGCCTGCGGCGGGCCATAAGCGGCTTATCGTCGGCAATCAGGGACGCGAAGATGCGGCTGTCTACGATCTGGGCGATGGGCGGGGCATGATTGCCACCACGGACTTCTTTATGCCCATTGTCGATGATCCCTTCGATTTTGGCCGTATCGCGGCGACCAATGCCATCAGCGATGTTTACGCCATGGGCGGCACGCCGGTGATGGCGTTAGGTATTCTCGGCTGGCCGCTGGATAAGCTAAGCGCTGAAGTGGCTGGTGACGTAATGGCCGGCGCCCAGGCGGTATGTCGCGAATTAGGCGTTGCCCTGGCGGGCGGTCACTCCATTGATGCGCCCGAGCCGATTTTCGGACTCGCGGTAAACGGCTTAGTCGACCTGGATAAGCTCAAGCTAAACAGCACCGCCAAGCCGGGTGATCTACTGTTTTTAACCAAGCCGTTAGGCGTGGGCATGCTAACCACAGCAGAGAAACGTGGCTTGCTGGAAATGGGCCACCATGGTCTTGCCCGTGAAACGATGCTCAAGCCCAATAGCATTGGTGTGAAGCTTGCCGATGTGAAAGGGGTGAACGCCATGACTGATGTCACTGGCTTCGGATTGGCGGGCCACCTTGCTGAAATGTGCCAGGCCAGTAACGTCATGGCCCAGATTGATTTCCGTAAGTTGCCTCGTCTGGCCGAGGCAGAGTCCTACCGCCGCCAAGGCGCTGTGCCCGGTGGTACGCTGCGCAATCGTGATGCGCTGGGGGAAAGCCTGCCGGCCATGGATGAAGCCCACTGGCAGTGGTTATGTGACCCCCAGACTTCCGGCGGCCTGCTGCTCAGCGTTGACCCCGCCTGGGAGGATGACGTTGAGCGTATTGGTCGCGAATTCGGCCTGTCGTTACAGTCATTCGGCGTCATGAAGGCGCGCCAGGGTAAAGCCTCCATCGAGGTGGTCGGGTGATACTGGCCACAACTCCAGCCACCACACCGGCGGTATTGGGTTTAATTAGAGAAGAGCGACCGCTAATAGATGTGCGCGCCCCGGTGGAGTTTGCCCAGGGCGCGCTGCCCGGTGCCGTCAATTTGCCCTTAATGGTCGATGACGAGCGTCATCAGGTGGGCATCGCTTATAAGAAGCATGGTCAAGCCGCGGCGATTGAACTAGGTGAGCGTTTAGTCAGCGGCGAGGTCAAGCAGGCTCGGGTCGCAGCGTGGCAGAAGTACTTAGCCGAATACCCAGATGCATTGATTTACTGCTTTCGCGGTGGACTGCGCTCGCAAATTGCTCAGCAGTGGCTGGAAGAGGCCGGTATCTCCAGGCCACGGCTGGAGGGTGGCTGGAAGGCTATGCGCCAAGCGCTCTGTGAGCGCATTGATACGGCCGCGCTTCAGCCAATGCTGGTTGTTGCCGGGCTCACCGGGTGTGCAAAAACAGCGCTGATTAATCAGCTCGATAATGGCGTCGACCTGGAAGCTTATGCGCACCACAAAGGTTCTGCTTTTGGACGCAGACCTGAAGAGCCTGCTACTCAAATCAACTTTGAGCATGCGCTGGCCAAGCGGCTAATCGGGCTGATGGAAGGGCTGGTCATCGAAGATGAGTCCCGTCAGATTGGCAGCGCCAATATTCCCTTGAACTTCTGGCGGGCGCAGCAGCAAGCGCCGCGGGTGCGTATCGAAATGCCGCTGGATTGGCGCCTTGCTCAGATTCAGCAGGACTATATTATCGACCTGGAGCAGGCCTATGCCGCTCGTCATGGGGCCTACCAGGGCTGGCAATTAATGCAGGCGCAGTTAAGTAATTCTCTTATCCGACTAGGAAAACGCTTGGGTAACGCGCGCCTTCAGCGCTTACAGCGGCTGCAGGCGCTGGCATTCAAAGAGCATGCCCAGGGCAACCCCCAAGCCCATGAAGCCTGGCTTGCGCCGCTGCTCACCGAGTACTACGACCCGCTCTACCGCTACCATTTAGAGAAGCAGCGCGACGCTGCGCCGCCAGAGATTCATGTGGGCGATTGGGATAGCTGCCTAGAGGCCGCCAGGCAGTGGAACCGCTGACGGCCTTATAGCTTTTACTGTTACGCTGCTTTAAGCCACTGGGTCATCAGTCGGTCGAGCTGTGGCGCGAGGTGAATAAAGCGGTTGGGGTCTTCTAATATTTGGGCCGCATCCTGAACATAGCGGGTAGTGGAAGGTGATGCTCCAGGCCACTCGGCTGTGCCCAGTAGCTGTTTCACGCTAGCCGCAGTGGCTTCCAGGTGGCACAGCAGGCCGATGACACGACCTCTGTCCCATGCAAACCCTTGCAGCGGTGCAGCTTCGCTACCGCCTAGGGGCAGCGCATCGTCGGGTAAACTGAAGACATAGCGATGCCACATAAAAGCGCTGAATGTTTCGGGTAAATCCAGCAAGCTTTCCGGCGCTAGGGTGACTGTATGCCAGCCTGTTTCAGTATAGGTACCAGGCGCTACCACCGAGCCCAGTGCCTGGGCTATCCAGTGGGCGCCTACGCCAATACCCAACAGCGGTTTTTGGCCATCCAAATAGCGGTTGATGAGCTTATCTTCGGCTTTAAACCACGCCGGAGGATGGCTGAGTAGCTCTTCTGGGCCATCAAGTATAATCAGTGCATCAGACTCGTTTGGGCGGGGCGTTAGCTCGCCTGCGTAGAGATGAAAAACGGTGTAACTATGGCCCATACTGGTTAGCCAATCGGTTAAACGGGCGGGGCCATGGTCAGGGCCGTGCTGTAGCAGATGAATATGCATGGTAATCTCCTCGCCGGCCGTACAATCATCAAAGCGCTGGGGATCGCCCCAAGCGTAGAGAGACGATAACGTACCCGCTAACTTTCACCAATATCCCACGTCAAGCGATCCAGGAAATCAGTATGGTGTCGAAACCCCAGGGCTTTTACCAACGGTTACAAGAACTCCCACTACCTGCCCAGCAAGCCTTCATGGCGGCGTTGTGTGAGCGTTTGCTGCCTAACTATATGCTTTATCAGCAAACCACCGGCCAGGGTGATAGCCATACGCTAGGCACCGTGCTGAGTTTGGTCTGGGAGCGGCTTAATGTGCCCAATGCCAGTATCGACTTTGCCCGCCAAGCGGAAAAGCTAGCCGAGTGTGAGCCGCCCGAAGAGGATGACAGCTTTGGTGCCCGGCGCGCCCTGGATGCAGTAGTGTCGGTCTCAGCGCTGCTGGACACCCTGCAAGGCGACTCCCCAGAGGCCGTGCTGGATGTTAGCCGCACATCCCGAGCGGGCGTACGCGCTTTTATAGAGCTTACTGAAGGCGAGGTTGACGCGCAGAAGCTAGCGCTGATTATTCGCGACCATCCGTTGATGGACGACGAAAACGATTTTCAGGATGCCGTATTGGAAGCCGTCAGCGAACCGCTGGATAAGGCGTCGCTGAAAGAGGTGCGTGAATTAGGTCGCAATGGTGGCATCAGCAATCTGGGTTTATCGCTAGACGACGTTGAGGAGTAGCGACTAAAAGCGCACCCCTGCGGTTATCATCATGCCTGCGGTGCCGAAAATGATCAGGTCTGATTCAAACCGGCCCCATTGCACACCGATACTAGGGAGTGCGGCCGGGGCGATTTCCAAGTGATTGAGCGGAATTTTGTCGCGATACTCGCCTTTATAGCCGCGCAGGAGTCCGCCAGTGAGTTTGGCGCGCACGTTTATCCCCCGATCGGTTTGCCAAAGAGGGAACTCCCGCCCCGCATAGAAGTACCAAGAGGGCTGATCGAAGGAGTTTTTGAACCAAGCCCCGCCCGCTAACCAGTGATTCGGATTATGCAGTTCAATGCTAACCAGGTCTTGTTGGTTAGTGTGTTCCGGGTCGGGGCTGAAGTGGCGGGTATAAAGGCTGGTTTGCACCAGGGTGTGATCCCACTCCAACGACGGTGGCCAATCAGGTAGCGAGAATGCGGTAGCAGGCATACTAAACAGCAAGCCTGCTAGCCATCCCATCCATGGATGTGAGCGAAACATTCGAAGCTCCTGGTTGATAGAGAGCATTTTAAAGCCGCATTTCGATACCGCGTTCGGCCATATAGCGCTTAGCTTCAGGGATGGTGTATTCGCCAAAATGGAAAATACTGGCGGCCAGCACTGCATCGGCACCACCTTTGAGTACGCCATCCACTAGGTGATCCAGATTGCCCACACCGCCTGAGGCTATCACCGGAACGCTCACCGCTTCGGAAATCGCGTAGGTCACGCCCAGGTCAAAGCCAATCTTGGTGCCGTCGCGATCCATGCTGGTGAGCAGTAGTTCGCCCGCCCCGAACTCAACCATCTTCTTCGCCCATTCAACGGCGTCAAGGCCTGTTGGGCGGCGGCCGCCGTGAGTGAAAATCTCCCAACGGGGCGTTTCTCCCTCTTTAGAGACCCGTTTAGCGTCAATCGCCACCACAATGCACTGGCTACCAAAACGCTCGGCGGCTTCGCGAACAAACTCAGGGTTAGTGACCGCTGCGGTGTTGATCGATACTTTGTCCGCTCCGGCGTTCAGCATAGTGCGAATGTCGTCACAGCTGCGAATGCCGCCGCCGACGGTTAGCGGAATAAACACTTCGCCAGCAATGCGTTCAACCATCTCCACCGTCGTGTCGCGGTCTTCGTGGCTAGCGGTAATGTCGAGAAAGGTGATTTCATCGGCGCCCTGCTGGTTATAGCGCTGGGCAATCTCCACCGGATCACCGGCATCGCGAATACCGACAAAATTAACGCCTTTGACCACGCGCCCGGCGTCTACGTCGAGGCAGGGGATAATGCGTTTGGTAAGGCTCATGAATCGCCTCCCGTCAGTTGGTCGCTCAGCCGCTGAGCTTCGGCAACATCCAGGCTGCCTTCGTAAATTGCCCGACCGGTAATAGCGCCCAGGATACCGCTATCAGCAACCTCGCAGAGTGCTTTGATATCGTCCAGGTTGGTCACACCACCGGAGGCAATCACCGGCAAACCGCCTTCGCGGGCAAGCGCAGCGGTGGCTTCCACGTTGACGCCTTGCATCATGCCGTCGCGGGCAATGTCGGTATAGACGATGCTGGAAACGCCGTCGTTGGCGAAACGCTTGGCAAGCTCAGTGGCTTTTACCGTGGAGACCTCTGCCCAGCCGTCGGTGGCGACATAGCCATCTTTGGCATCAAGTCCAACGATCACATGGCCGGGAAAAGCGCGGCACATCTCGCCCACAAAAGCGGGTTCTTTAACTGCCTTGGTGCCGATAATCACATAAGAGACACCGGCGCTTAAGTAGTGCTCGATGGTTTCCGCACTGCGAATGCCGCCACCAATTTGAATCGGCAGATCCGGGTAAGCGCGGGCGATAGCCGTCACGGCGTCACCGTTCACCGGTTTGCCTTCAAAGGCGCCGTTCAAATCTACTAGGTGCAGGCGACGGGCGCCTGCTTCTACCCAGCGCGCTGCCATGGCCACCGGGTCATCGCCGTAAGACGTCGCGTCTTCCATGCGGCCCTGCTTCAATCGGACACACTGGCCGTCTTTGAGATCAATAGCGGGAATTACCAACATACAAAATCCTCTCAGGGCGTCCAGGTGACAAAGTTTTCAAGCAGGCGAAGGCCCGCGCGGGAGCTTTTTTCGGGGTGAAACTGCACCGCGAAGGTCGCGTCACGGCCAATGGCCACGTGGGCGGTTACCTTGCCGTATTGGGTCGTACCAAATACTTGTGCATCTTCATCGGCATTAACGTAGTAGCTATGCACGAAGTAGAAGTGTTCGTGATTATCAATACCTGCCCAGAGTGGGTGTTCATGGTGCTGCTCTACCACGTTCCAGCCCATGTGCGGTACTTTCAAGCGCTGCTCGTGGGCGTCGCGCATATCGCCAGGAAAACGATCTACACTGCCTTTAAAGAAACCCAGGCACTCTACGCCGCCATTCTCTTCGCTGCGCTCCAGTAGCATCTGTTGGCCCACGCAGATACCCAGCAGCGGTTTGGCCTGGCGGGTTAAAATATCCTCCACCAACCCGCGTAACTCGGTGCGCTCAAGTTCGCCAACGCAGTCGCGAATGGCCCCTTGGCCCGGTAGCACTAAACGCGTTGCGCCGAGGATACGGCGCGGGTCGCGGGTAATGACGACATTCTCATGGGTCACATGCTCCAGCGCTTTGGCTACAGAATGAAGATTGCCCATTCCATAGTCGATTACAGCAATGGTCATGAAGCGCTCCTTGGAGAAGTGGACAAAATAGGGCTAACGGCAAAGCCCGTGGCATCGCGCAGGCTACAGCGCAGCATCATAAGCTCCCTTTGGTGGAGGGCATTTGGCCTGCCATGCGCGGGTCTTCCATCACGGCCATGCGGAGTGCTCTGCCAAAGGCCTTGAAGATCGTTTCCGCCTGATGGTGAGCATTAAAGCCTTTGATGTTGTCGATATGCAGCGTCACGCGGGCGTGATTGACAAAGCCTTGGAAAAACTCCCAGAACAACTGAGTGTCCAGGCTACCGATAGTGTCGCGGGTGAATTCAACATCCATAAACAGACCTGGCCGACCGGAAAAGTCGATCACTACCCGGGAGAGTGCTTCATCAAGAGGAACATAGGCGTGACCATAACGGTAAATACCGCGTTTATCGCCAATTGCTTCAAAAAAAGCTTGGCCTAGCGTAATACCCAGGTCTTCTACGGTATGGTGGTCGTCAATATGCAGGTCGCCAGTGGCATTGATGTCGAGATCGATCATCCCGTGGCGAGCAACTTGATCAAGCATATGATCCAGGAACGGAACGCCGGTTTGGCAGCTAAGATGGCCTTCGCCGTCGAGATTGACGCTGACCTTGATCTGCGTTTCGTTGGTGTCACGGCTAACCGTGGCAATACGCGCTGACATGTTGCATCTCCTGCGCTGAAGCGCACTCTGAGGGATGGCTGGTGGCGATCATCAACTTACCACTGATTTGATCGGCCTGTGGCGAAGCGACCATTATAGTGAATCGGCGCCCTCATCCGCTACAATGCGCGAAATGTAGCCGTAATCAATTGCGGCAGAAATAGCAGCCAGGCTGCTTTGGCGAAGAGGATTTCACCATGCCGGTGACACTGCACCATGTCGACCAGGCCCGTTGGGAAGCCGATGAGCAGGTGCGCCTTGATCTTATGCGCATCTATCAGGATGCGCCCCAAGAGCGTATGCCCACCCCAACGGTTGAGCCATTTATTGAGCAACATTTTGCAGGCCAGCACTTTTTTGCCTGTGCACTCTTCAACGATCGGCTGCTGGGGGCCGTCGCCGTTCAGGAGGGCGCAGACCGGGCGTGGTGGCTATCTGAGCTCTGCGTGCGCAAAACCACCCGTCGCCGTGGCGTCGGTTCGCGCTTGATGGCGCTGCTTGGCGAGCAAGCCAAGCAGGAAGGCCGTGTCCTGCGCATTGAAACGTCCACTTTACCACTGGCCGACCGCGTGCTGCTCTCCAAGCTAGGTTACCGGCCAATGGCCAATCCAGAAACGCCGGCAGCGGGTATGCCCGCCACCAGTGATTTTGTTGAGTTAGACCCACAAGGGAAAGGGTAATGAAACAGCTATTACGTATCTTGCTGGCAGCAGTCGGCATTCTCGCCATCGTTGCGGTCGCCGCCGTGGTCTACGTGACCACCTTTCTGGATCCAGAAGACTTCAAGCCCCGTTTAACTGCTGTCGTGGAGGAGCAAACGGGACTCAACTTGGCGTTGGAAGGCCCGATTACCTGGTCATTCTACCCGCGTATCGGCGTCAGTGTAGAGAAAGCCCGCGCCTGGTTGCCCGAGCAGGCTGAAGAGAGCGCTGCCTTTGCGGCTATTGACCGCGCCGAGGTGAGCGTGGCATTCGGCCCGCTACTGCGCGGGGAAATTGCCGTTGACGGCCTAACCCTGGACGGTATGCGCCTTAACTTAGAGCGCGATGAACAGGGTGAGGGTAACTGGGAGCCCTTGTTAGAGCGCCTTTCTGAGCACAATGAAAGCGCGGCTGAAACGGTGCTGGCGCCCGCCAGTGCTGGCCCCAATGCGGACGCCGGTAGCTTAGCCGTGGTGTTGAGTATTGCCAGCGTTGAAGTGAAAAACGCCGACATTCGCTTCCGCGATGCGCAAACCCAAGCACTGTGGCGTATGCAGCAACTGAATATCTCGGGTAGTAACGTTAACCCGCTGCGCGCCTTTCCGCTGAAGGCTATGTTCACACTGACCAAGCATAACCGGCTCGATGCCGAGGTATTGGAGCGTGCCCCTGATCTGACCAGCGATATCAATCTTGAAACACGCGTGCGGCTTGGGTTGGCAGATAAGCTTTTCGCCCTGGAAAATATGGCACTGACCACTCGAACCACCAAGGGGGCAGAGAGGGAGCCACAGCAGCTGAGTTTGAAGGCCGCCGAGTTGGTTGCCCGTATGGGCGAGCAGCAGCTCACCATTAAAGAGGGGCTGCTCGAAACGGGCCTGCGTAAGGCGGATAACTGGCAGGGCAGCTTGGCGTTGGCGCTCGCCTTTGGCCTGGAGGGCGACTGGCAGGCACAAACGGCGCAGTTGAAAGACTTGCAGCTTACCGGGCCGGATGGCTTAAGGGTGAGCGGCCACCTTAATATTGAGCAGTTGCGCGATGCTCCCCGTTATCGTGGTCAGCTAACCGCTGCCCCCTTTACGCTACGCCCCTGGCTTGCCCGTGCTGGCGTTACCCTAACCACCGCGGGCGAGGCTGCGCTCAGCGATGTAGCCATGACCAGTCCTATCGAAGGTGATGCCGAGCAATTCTCTTTGCCTAGCCTCTCGTTGGTCGTCGACGACAGCACCTTTACCGGCGAGCTGACGGCGGCGCTGAATGGCTCACGCCTGGCGTTCGATTTAGCCGGTGACCAACTAGACCTTGATCGCTATCTTCCCGGTGAGGCCACCGCCAAACAGGCGAGTCGCGGCTTGCTACGCAAAGCCTTTGCTCAGGAAAACAACACATTAGTGCCGCAATCGTTGCTCAGCGGGCTGGCGTTAGAGGGCGACCTGAGCGTGGATACGCTTATTTTTGCGGGCCTGACCTTCAACAATCCACGCTTGCAACTGCGTGGCGACGACGGCGTTCATCGGCTAACGGCGTTTGAGTCAGGCTTCTATGAGGGTGAACTCAGCGCTACCGGCCAGGTTGATGCTACGGATTCCATCCTTGAGTGGGCGCTATCGCCGACTATTAACAACGTTCAGGTGGCGCCGTTGATTGAAGCGATCAGTGAAAAAGAGGAGGCATCACCACTGCGCGGTCGCTTTAATTTAACCGGGGATGTCACCAGTCAGGGCAATACCCGTGAAGCGCTTATCGGCAACCTCAATGGCGCGCTTAATGCTCGTCTAAACGAAGGCGCCATTTTAAATACCAACATTTCCAAGCAAATGTGTGAACTGGTTGCCCAGTTAGAGGGGCAGGGCACTTTGCGGGATTGGCACACCGATACTCGCTTTGAGCGTTTTGATGCTACCTTCCAAATCAGTAACGGCTTAGTGGAGAGTGACGACCTGCTGATCACCCTGCCCGGCATCGATGTGCGTGGAGAAGGCGAACTGGATCTTGCCAGCTTGAACTTTGATACTCGTGCGAATGCCCGCTTGGTCGACACCGCCGACGCGGCCTGTGAAGTTAACCCGCGCCTAGAACAACTGCCGCTGCCCGTACGCTGTGAAGGTAATCTTGGCGATGAACGCACCGAGTGGTGCCGGTTCGACCGTGAGATGTTCCAGACCGCCGTGGTTGACCTGCTGCGCAACGAGGCGGGTGATCGTGTTAATGAAGAGCTGGAGGAGCGTCTAGGCGACTCTTTAGATGAGCTAGATGAACGCCTTGGCGAAGGTGCTGCTCAAGAACTTCGTGATGGTCTACGCAGCCTGTTTAACTGAGCATCGACGCAGGATGTGAAGTGACGCATTTATCGAAACAGTAAGTGCTGCGCCGGCCTAAACGCCGGCGCTTTTTTATTGGCACTGGTGCCTGCCCATTTCTGTTTCATATACCCATTTCTGTTTAAGGAGCGTGCATGGCAGATATGCCCACGCCGCGGCTAGCGGCAAACGAATTCCAACAACGCTTACTGGATTGGTTTGACCGCTACGGCCGTCACGACTTACCGTGGCAGTCGCCGCGTAGCGCCTACCGTGTGTGGGTGTCGGAAATCATGCTGCAGCAAACCCAGGTTGCCACCGTTATCGGCTATTTTGAGCGTTTTATGGCGCGCTTTCCTACCCTGGAGAGTCTCGCTAAGGCCCCGCAGGATGAAGTGCTGCACCTCTGGACGGGCCTTGGTTACTATGCCCGTGCTCGCAACTTGCATAAAGCTGCCCAGGTTGCGTTAGCGGAGCACAATGGCGAGCTGCCGACGGAGAGTATCGACGCATTAGTCGCTTTGCCTGGTATTGGCCGCTCCACCGCTGGCGCTATCATTGCCCAAAGCACAGGGCAGCGGGCGGCTATTTTAGATGGCAATGTAAAGCGCTCGCTCACTCGTTTGCATGCGCTGCCCGGCTGGCCGGGCAAGCCCGATGTGGAGAGAAAGCTGTGGGCGCTGGCGGAGTATTACACCCCAGCAGAGCGCCTGGCGGATTACACCCAGGCGATGATGGATTTTGGCGCCACGCTATGTAAACGCAGCAAACCGGACTGCCTTAGCTGCCCATTTAACGATGTCTGTTTGGCCTACGCCCAAGGCGAACCAAAGCGCTACCCAGAATCCAAACCCAAAAAGGCGCTGCCCACACGACAAACGATCATGCTGATGCTGCGTGACCCGGAAGGCAGGATATGGCTTGAGAAACGCCCTCCCAGCGGTCTGTGGGGCGGGTTATGGAGTTTGCCGCAGTTTGAGAAGTACAGCGAGCTCAATGACTGGCTTGAAGACAACGCCGTTAACCCTAAGCGGGGAACTACATCGCCTAGCTTTTACCACACCTTCAGCCATTTTCGCTTAGAGATTACCCCGCAGCCGGTGAGCTGCGATAGGCTGGGCGGTGTTCGTGAAAGCGGCGTATGGTACGACGTTAACCATCCGCCTGAACTGGGCCTTGCTGCTCCCGTTAAAGCGCTGCTCAGCCAGCTAACGCCCTTTAGCCTCAATCCGACACCAGGGCACGCTTAAGCGTTTGCTAGCTGATTGGATGAGATCATTGAATGAAGTTGCAGAACCAGGAGCACGTTATGAGCAATACCGTTTTTTGCCGCAAGTACCAAAAAGAGTTGGAAGCACTGCCATTCCCACCTTTGCCGGGTAAGCAGGGGCAGGAGATTCAGGCCACCGTTTCCAAGCCCGCTTGGGAAGCCTGGCAGGCGTTGCAAACCCGCCTGATCAATGAAAAGCACCTCAACATGCTCGACCCCGAATCCCGTGCGTATCTAATGGAGCAGATGCAGCGCTTCCTGGACAACCAGGAAACCGACCAAGCCGAAGGCTATGTACCGCCCTCGCAGGCATGAATAGCTGGCATAAAGAGAGAGGAGGCTACTTCTAGTGGCGGGTGGTTTGGTCGAGCAACTGGCTTGTAATCAGTGGCTCTAGGTATGGGTGTATCGAAGGCCGAGCCAGAGATGGCGTAGTAAAAAAGACCTCTAAGCATCGGTATCGCAAGAAAGTTTCACAAAGGTGTTGACGGAAAGCGGCGTTTTTAGTTTAATACGCACCGTTGGCAGCGGCCAGATAGCTCAGTTGGTAGAGCAGGGGATTGAAAATCCCCGTGTCGGCGGTTCGATTCCGTCTCTGGCCACCACACTGCTGGGGTATCGCCAAGTGGTAAGGCACCGCTTTTTGGTAGCGGCATTCCCAGGTTCGAATCCTGGTACCCCAGCCATTGCCAACAAGATTTCTTGTTGATTGCAGAGCCTAACAGCGAAGCAATCAAGTTCTCAAGGAAACGTGAAGCGCCGACATAGCTCAGTTGGTAGAGCAACTGACTTGTAATCAGTAGGTCCCGGGTTCGACTCCTGGTGTCGGCACCACTGAAAAGTGGTTAAAAGCTAAACGTTAGAGAATTAGATTAAGCCGTCCGAAAGGGCGGCTTTTTCGTGTGTGTCTACGATATCTGTATTTATAAAGTTTCCATGTCGTTGATTGAGTAAAGTAGTGAGCATAAAGTATGTTTTGGGCTCACTCGTGGACTGAATTTTGCTAGTGAGCTAATACGTAATTTCTATTTAGCTTGGCATTTCAGGGTGAATCTCGATGATTCCACTTCATGATTACTTGGCATTTCTCTCCATCGTTACGCTCATCGTAGTCTCTCCAGGAGCCAACCTGATCCTGCTGCTTCAGGCGACGCCGGCGCAAGGCCGTGTTACGGGGGGGTTGATGACCCTGGGCTTCTGTGCGGCGATCATATCTCATGCCACGTTGGCGCTCATTGGTGTTGGGGCACTCGTCGCAGCCTCTGTCACGTTATTCACTATTATAAAATGTGTGGGCGCTGCATATCTTATTTGGCTTGGCGTTAAGGCATTTCGAGCAGCACTAACGAAAACGCCCATCGCGTCGCAGGCGAAAGGTTGTCAAACATTGCCGAGGATAAGCCAAAAACAGGCCTTTGTGCGGGGCTATCTCACCAATATTCTCAACCCCAAGCCCGCTATCTTCTACGTTGCGGCCTTTCCCCAGTTCCTGAGTGCCGGTGGAACGGACTACTGGCTGGGAGGGCTCGGTTTGGGAGCCAGCCATGCCCTGATCGCTCTGTTCTTCTACGGTATGGTTGTCGTCACATTGCATAGAGTCGCTGAGTGGTTAAGGAAACCATGGGTATGGAAGTCGATCCAAGGCATCTCTGGTTTAGTCTTTCTTCTGATCGGCGGTCGCCTCTTGATTTCGCGCTCCCCGGCCTGATTCTTCTAGGCTTGGTGAGTTTAAAATGCGTCCTTTAGATGCGCTCTTTGTGATTAATAAAGATGCACCGCCTCGAAGACCGCCAATGGTTCACTGTTATCGCCCAGCAGTACAAGCCTCGCGCCATTCACGCTCCATGCCGTTACCTGCTTGAGTGCGGCTAGAAAATCTTGCTCAGTTTTCATTTGGGGTTTTGGGCAGGCTATTTTAGTGCTGGCGATTTGCCCAAACTCTATGCGCTCGTTTTCCTCGCGGTAGCTGCCCATCAGGGTATTACAGCCGGTAGCGCCGGCTAAGCGAGAAGCCTCTTGATGAAGAACCAAATGTGCTTCACGGAAATTCTCATGGGGGACGACCGGCGCGCCATCAAGCGTCACCAGCTTCCAGTAGGTGTTGATCAAAGCTTCATTAGGGCGATGCGCTGTCTCGTGGGTATCCATTGTTGCTGAAGAACACCCAGCGGTTATTAATAGCGCGCTGATAAATCCATAAATCGGTAGCTGCCTTTTCAAAGTATGACTCCCCATTCAGTTAGATAAAAAGATGAGCAACATTAACCGCAAACATTGTGGCTTGGAGTGAGCTTTTTAGGTGACTTATTGCCTAAAAAGCCACTGTTCAATTTTTTTCACGTAACCTACGTTATCAAACCAGAAATCATGCCTTGCGAGGAAATTTTAGTGGTCTAGGCTACTCCCTGCACGATGTTAGAATCGTGCTGTTTTATTTATATGTACGCTAATCTTTATACGTGCAATATGTTCGATCTGAAACCTAATCATACAAGGAGTGGATTAGATGACAGTCAAAAGCACACCACTAAATGCTGTAACCGCCCATAAGCAATATAGCGAAATGGCCGATACGCCTAACGTTCACACTACTCAGGTTCAGCGCCAACAGGTACAGGATGCCTACCCGTCGCGCTTAACCACCCCTCCTGAGAAAACCTGGCTGCCACGCCAAGATGCGGTTGTCAAAGGCCGTCAACTTTCCGGCCCGTTAAGCCAGGCGCAGCTTGATGAGTTTGAACGTAAAGGGTTTCTGTTTATTCCTAACCTCATTGAAGGCGCAGAGCTTGAGGGGCTGCGTCAGGAAATGAAGGCGTTGATGAGTAACGATAAGTACCTCAATCAAGACTTCAGCGTCACTGAGCCAGAGAGCCAGGAAATCCGCTCGCTATTTGCGGTGCACTTCCTCTCTGAGCGGTTGGGAAAGCTGGCCAGTGATGAGCGTGTCGCGGGCGCTGCTCGTCAAATCATAGGCGACGACCCTTATGTGCATCAGTCGCGTATTAACTATAAGCCTGGATTTGCCGGTAAGGGCTTTAACTGGCACTCCGACTTTGAGACGTGGCACGCGGAAGATGGCATGCCTGCGATGCACGCGGTTAGCGCATCGCTGATCTTAACTGACAACCATGAGTTCAATGGTCCGTTGATGCTGATCCCCGGTTCGCACAAAAAGTTTGTACCGTGCGTGGGGGAAACACCGGAGGATAACCACAAAAGCTCGCTGAAAGCGCAGGAAGTGGGCGTGCCAAGCCCAGAGGCACTTACCGAGCTAGTGGCGGAACACGGTATTGAAGCGCCAAAAGGCAAGGCGGGTGGTTTGCTGCTGTTCGATTGCAATACGCTGCATGCTTCTAACGCCAACCTGTCGCCTGACCCGCGTAGCAACGTGTTCTTCGTGTTTAACCGCCAGGATAATCGCTGCCAAGCGCCTTATGCCGCGGCTAAACAACGGCCAGATTTCCTGGCTCATAGCCCTGATCAACAGGCCCAGCAATATCGCTAACGTGCAGTGGGGAAACAAATTCATGGCCGAAGGGTGTGGAACCTTCGTATAGGTGGGGTAAACTGTTGCGCCTGTCGTTGCGAAAGCGGCACGCATAATGAGAAGGAGAATACCCGCCATGCGTTTTGTTCCACAGTTTACCGATGGCCAGGAGTTTCCCCACCCGCTGGGCAAGGTTGTCTGCATCGGCCGTAATTATGCCGACCATGCGAAAGAGCTGGATAATCCAGTTCCCACTGAGCCGCTGCTGTTCATAAAGCCATCGACCAGCGTTGTGGATCTAACCAAACCGTTGGATCCGCCGTTTTCACGCGGTGATGTGCATTATGAAGCCGAGCTTGCGCTGTTAGTGGGTGAAACGTTAACCCACGCCACCCTGGATGAGGCCGAGCGTGCGATTGTCGGTATCGGGTTGGCGATGGATTTAACGCTGCGTGATGTACAGACGAAGCTAAAAGAGAAAGGGCATCCCTGGGAAATCGCCAAAGCTTTTGATGGCGCTTGCCCGCTTTCGTCGTTTCTGCCGCTAAGCCGTGTTCCTAACTGGAACGCGCTGGCTTTCACGCTTGAGATTGATGGTGAAGAGCGCCAGCACGGTGAAGGCTCCGATATGATCTTCGCCATACCAACCTTGGTAGCCGAAATGAGCCGTCACTTCACTCTAGAGCCGGGCGATGTGATTTTGACCGGCACGCCATCAGGCGTTGGAGAGCTGGTTCGCGGTTCATCACTGCGTTTAACCTTGACCGGTGGTTTGGTAGTTGAAACCAGCGTAGTCGAGTAGCGAAAAAAGCAGAGAATTGCTGGACAGTGTTGGATCGTGAAGAAGCGCCACTCCAAAATCAGGGTGGCGCTTCTGTTTGGCGTAACCCAATACGTGCCATTCAGTACGGGCTATTCAAGACTGGTTTTCAAGATCGGTTATTCAAGATAGGTATAGCCTTCCAGACCTTCGCTTAAGCTCGCCGCAAAGCGCGCTTGCTCGTCGGCAGTAAAGCCGCTGGCGGCTAGCTGGTCGGTGAGCTTCTGCTTGAGCACATTGGCATTGAAGTTGACGTAGGCAAGTACCTGGGCCACCGAGTCCCCGGCCAGCGGGTTAGATAGTGTCCACTCGCCGTCGGCATTGAGCGCAGCATCAACGGAGTCGGTGTCGCCAAACAGGTTGTGTAGATCGCCAAGAATTTCCTGATAGGCGCCCACTAGAAAGAACCCTAGCCAGCGTTCATCGTCTGAAGCCCACTCGGGAAGCGGTAGGGTGCTCTCGACCCCCTGGCCGTCGACGTAGCTGTCGATGCGGCCGTCGGAGTCGCAGGTGATATCCTGAATCACTGCCCGCCGGGTGGGCGCTTGATCCAGCCCGCTAAGGGGCAGTACCGGAAATATCTGCTCGATGCCCCAAACATCAGGCACCGACTGGAATAGCGAGAAGTTGACGAACAGTTTATCGGCGAGTTTCTCCGCCAGTTCATCCATGATTTCGCGATGGGCACGGTTACGAGTATCCAACTGAGTGCGCAGCCGTGTGCAGGCAGCCATATACACCCGCTCACCTTCAGCGCGGGCGGTAATGTTACTCAAACCCATCACAAAACGTTCCTGCAGTTCGCTAACCGCTTGAAGCAGATCGTGCCACGCTTCCACCAGCATGCGCGGCTCTTGGGCGGTCGCTAACTGCTCGAACACCCGCCACAGCAGCTCTACTTGGGCATCTTCTTGGCTCTCGCCTGCCGAATGCCGTTCAGGCGGCGTGTCGTCGATGCGCTCTTCGCCAATCACGTTAGTGATCAGCACCGCGTGGTGGGCAGTTAGCGCACGGCCGGATTCGCTAATGAGATGAGGCTGTGGCAGGTTCGCCTCTTGGCAGAGCTGGGCAAAGGCGCTGACGACGTTGCGGGCGTATTCACGCATCGAATAGTTAGCTGAGCAGAAGCTGCGCGAGCGAGTGCCTTCGTAATCGATACCCAGGCCGCCACCTACATCGACGGTGTCAATTGGCGCACCCAACTGCATCAGGTTCTGGTAGAAGCGCGCGCACTCACGCAGACCGCGCTGAATATCGCGAATATTGGCGATCTGGGAACCCAGGTGGAAGTGCACGAGCTGCAGGCTTTCCAGCGCCTCCTCGCGACGCAGCGTGTCTACCACCTCGAGAATTTGGCTGGCGGTGAGGCCGAACTTAGACTTCTCACCGCCGGTATTCTGCCACTTGCCTTTACCCACTGAAGCAAGACGAGCGCGCAGGCCAATACGCGGTGTTACGTCCAGTTCTCGCGCCTCTTCCAAAATCAACTGCAGCTCGGAGAGCTTTTCGACCACCAAATAGACCTTGTGCCCGAGTTTTTCACCCAGCAGCGCCAAGCGCACATACTCGCGGTCTTTGTAACCGTTGCAGACAATCAGCGAGGAGCCGCCGTCAGACAAAGCCAGCACTGCCAGCAACTCGGGCTTGCTGCCCGCTTCCAGACCCACACGGCCGTTGCCGCGCTCGGCGGTGGCCAGAATCTCTTCCACCACTCTGCGCTGCTGGTTCACTTTAATCGGGTAAACGGCGGTGTAGCCGCCCTGGTAGTCGCAGTCGCTCATGGCGGCATCAAAAGCACCACACAGCTGCTCCACCCGGTCGTGAAGAATATCGCTAAAGCGTACCAGTACAGGCAACCGCAGCCCAGCGCTCTGCAACTGGCGAACCAAGCCGCTCAGCGGTAGCGCCGGGCCTTCCGCATCACTACCCAGCGGCCGCACCAGGGCCTGACCTTGATCATCCACGTCGAAGTAACCGCTACCCCATTGATCGATATTCCAGGTGCGCCGTGCGCGAAGGGCAGGGCTAGTCGTCGCCATCACACTCATGCAGAAACCTCAGGTAGCGGCAATGCACCGTGGGCAATGCGCGCAGTTAATATGGTTCGAAAACGTTCGGGGTCGTGAGGCGTCAAATCGTGGGCCGGGGGATCAACATAGACCACCAGCAGGCGTGACAGCCAGTAGCGCAGCGCCGTCATGCGCAGCATGGTGGGCCACAGTTCCCGTTCATCCGCCGTTAACGGCCGGCGCGCCAGGTAGGCGCTCAACAGCGTATTGTAGCGCTCAGCGTTGAGAGTGCCATCGTCGTTGGAGGCCCAGTCGTTGATCACAATCGCCAGATCAAACAGGAGATCCCCAGTGCAGCCATTATAAAAGTCGATAATACCGCCAAGCTGGTCACCCTCAAACAGGGTGTTGTCACGAAACAGATCACCGTGCAGGGCGCCTTGGGGCAGCTCACCGTGTCGCATAAAGGCGCTCTCGAAATCGTCGACTTCATCCTTCATCAACGTTTGATCCGCGGGGCTTAGGTAACTCAATACTTTATGGTGCATCACCTGCAGCCAGTTGAGATCCCGCGGGTTGGGGCGGTGGCCGGGGAAACGCTTTGACACCACGTGCAGGTGACCCAAAGTATCGCCTAAGGCATGGCACTGGGCTACATTGGGCGCCTCGGGATGGCGGCCAGGCAGGCGCGGGAATAGCAACGCCGGCTTGCCCTCCAGGCTATGCAGCGCGATACCTTCGCGGTCATGAATGGTGCCGGGCACCGGTAAGCGGTGCTCGTCCAAATAGTCCAGCAGTTCGACAAAGAACGGCAGTTCTGCGTGTTCGCCCTGTTCGAACAGGGTTAATACCAGTTCGCGGCGGTCGGTAGTCACAAAAAAAGTCGAATTTTCGGTGCCGTTCGCGACTCCCTTAAGGGAAACAAAACTGCCCACATCAAATTTTTCTAAAAACGCGGCGACCTGTGCGTCGCTAAGCGGAGTAAATACAGCCATGAGAGTCTCGCCCAGGTTGCTAAGCCCATTATTGTAGCGGCTTGGTCGCTCAGTTGGCAGCGTTGTTGTGATAAGAGAGTCGAGTTTGGCTCTACAGGCTGCCTGTGCAACGCGTATCATGTGAGGCACTCTTATTGGCAATTCTTTTTAAGCAATCTTATTTAACAATGGAACTTGGTTATGGCTCGCGCTCCGATCGTCCTCGTCGATGGCTCTTCTTATCTGTACCGTGCCTTTCATGCGCTGCCGCCGCTAACGACCTCCAATGGTCAGCCAACGGGCGCGGTGAAAGGCGTGTTAAACATGCTCAAACGGCTGATTAAGGATTATCCCGAAAGCCCCATGGCGGTGGTGTTTGACGCGCCGGGCAAAACCTTCCGTGATGAGCTGTACAGCGACTATAAAGCGCACCGCCCGCCGATGCCCGATGACCTACGCAGCCAGATCGCTCCGCTGCACGCCTGCGTGAAGGCGCTGGGCCTGCCGCTGCTTTGCGTTGACGGCGTAGAGGCGGACGATGTGATTGGCACCCTGGCCCATCACGCCACCCAGGCGGGACGCGATGCAGTGATCTCCACCGGCGATAAGGATATGGCGCAACTGGTTAATGCCCATATCACTCTGGTGAACACCATGAAGGATGAAACCCTGGATGAGGCGGGCGTAGAAGAAAAATTCGGCCTGCCGCCCGCATTGATTATCGATTTTCTCGCTCTGATGGGTGACAAGGTCGATAACATTCCCGGTGTGCCCGGCGTAGGTGAGAAGACCGCCATTGGCCTGCTGCAAGGCATGGGCGGCGGGCTGGAGACCATTTATGGCGACTTAGAGCGAGTGAAAACGCTCACTTTCCGGGGCGCCAAAACACTGCCCAAGAAGCTTGAAGAGCATCGCGATCAGGCGTTTCTCTCCTATCAGCTGGCCACCATTAAAGTCGACTGCGAGTTGCCGGTGGGCTTGGATGATTTGGATATTGCTCATCCGGATCGCGAAGCGCTGGTCATCCTGTATAAAGAGATGGAATTCCGCCAGTGGCTGGGTGAGCTGCTGGAAGGCAAAGACGAAGGCGTGGATGACGTTAAAGGCGGCGAGCCTGCGCCCGTAAGCGCTGAGGAAGATGGTAGCGAGTCCGAGGGGGAGAGCGCTTCTGTGCACGCCTCTGTTCGTGACGATCAGGTCATCCTCGAACAGGCAGACTTCGAGCGCTGGCTGGATCGGCTGCAAAACGCCGAACGCTTCTGTTTCGATCTGGAAACTACCAGCCTTAATTACATGGATGCGGAAATTGTTGGCGTTGGCTTGTCGCTGGAAGTGGGTGAGGCGGCCTATATTCCGCTTGCCCACGACTACCTGGATGCGCCTAAGCAGCTTGACCGTAAAACGGTGTTGGCGGCGCTAAAACCGCTGCTGGAAGACCCGAAAAAAACCAAGATTGGCCAAAACCTCAAGTACGATATTTCCGTGCTGGCCAACTATGCGATTTCCGTGGCAGGCCCTTTTGCTGACACCATGCTGGCCTCCTATGTGCTCAATTCCACCGCCACCCGGCACGATATGGATTCGCTGGCGCTCAAGTATTTGGGTGAAAAGACCATCTCCTTTGAAGAGATTGCCGGTAAGGGCGCCAAGCAGCTGACCTTTAACCAGATTGCCCTGGAGCAAGCGGCGCCTTACGCTTGCGAAGATGTTGATATCACCCTGCGGCTGCAGCAAGCGCTGCGTCCCCAGGTCGAAAGCGAAGGGCGTCTGGCGGAGGTGCTGGATAATATTGAGCTGCCGTTGATCAAGGTGCTCTCGCGCATCGAGCGCAACGGGGTAGCGGTAGATGCCGAGCGCTTGCATCAACAGAGCCAGCAGTTAGAGCAGCGCATTGGCGAATTAGAACGCGAGGCGTTTGAACTGGCCGGGCGCGAATTTAATCTCGGCTCACCCAAGCAGTTAGGGCAGATTCTGTTTGAAGAGCAGAAAATTCCGGTGCTCAAGAAAACCCCAAAAGGCGCACCCTCTACCGCGGAAGGTGTGCTGGAAGAGTTGGCGCTGGATTACCCGCTGCCCAAGGTGATTATGCAGCACCGGGGGCTGGCCAAGCTGAAGTCCACCTACACCGATAAGCTACCGCGTTTGCTCAATAAAGCCACTGGCCGGGTACACACCAGCTATCATCAGGCGGTCACCGCGACCGGGCGGCTTTCGTCGTCGGATCCCAACTTACAGAACATTCCCATCCGTACTGAAGAGGGGCGCAAAATTCGTCAGGCGTTTATTGCCCGCCCCGGTTATCGCATTGTTGCCGCGGACTACTCGCAGATCGAGCTGCGTATTATGGCGCACCTTTCCGAGGACAAAGGCCTGCTGGAAGCCTTTGCCGAGGGGCGTGATATCCACACTGCTACCGCGGCGGAAGTGTTTGGCACTTCCCTTGACAAGGTGTCGGGCGATCAGCGCCGCAGCGCCAAAGCGATTAACTTCGGCTTGATCTACGGCATGAGTGCCTGGGGGTTGTCGCGTCAGCTGCATATCGAGCGCAACCAGGCGCAAACCTACATTGATCGTTACTTTGACCGCTATCCCGGCGTGGCACGCTATATGGAGCGCATTCGCTCGCAAGCGGCGGAGGATGGTTTTGTCGAAACTGTATTAGGGCGGCGGCTTTACCTGCCGGAAATTCAGTCGCAAAACCGCAACCGCCGCCAAGGCGCCGAGCGCACCGCGATTAACGCGCCGATGCAGGGCACTGCCGCCGATATTATCAAGCAGGCGATGATCGATGTGGATACGTGGTTAGCGGAAGGCGAGTTCGATGCGCTGATGGTGATGCAGGTGCACGATGAACTGGTGTTTGAAGTCGCCGAGAAGCAGGTCGAGGCCTTTATCGAGCAGGTGCAAAAACGCATGCAGGGCGCGGCTGAGCTGAAAGTACCGCTGATTGTAGAAGCGGAGAGCGGTGCCAATTGGGATGAAGCGCACTAATGCCTACTACCAACACCGCAAGCCTCGTTCGTTTACGCCTGCGTCTCTGAATGAGGAAGGGGGTGGATGGCATATTGTCGCAACAGTGCAATGCTTAAGTAAGGAATTGATCAAGATCAAATTGTTGGCTCGGGTGGAGGAATAGCCTATACACATCGCTTTGCCTGGGTTAGCACCTGTCTGTGGTTTCCCGGTGGGGCGAAAGGTGTGTTTAAGCTATCCATCGGGAGTCACTCATGGACATTGTTGAATTATCCAGGTTGCAGTTCGCCTTTACGGCGATGGTGCATTTCCTGTTTGTACCCTTAACGCTAGGGCTGTCGATACTTCTGGCGATCATGGAGTCGGTCTATGTCATGACCGGTAAAACCATTTATCGTCAGATGACCAAATTCTGGGGCAAGCTGTTTGGTATTAACTTTGCGTTAGGGGTAACGACCGGTATCGCCATGGAGTTCCAGTTCGGCACTAACTGGTCGTACTACTCTCACTATGTCGGCGATATTTTCGGAGCGCCCCTGGCGATAGAAGCCTTGATGGCGTTCTTCCTTGAGTCGACGCTGGTCGGGCTATTCTTCTTCGGCTGGGATCGCCTGTCAAAAGAGAAGCACCTGGCGGTTACCTGGCTCATGGCCTTGGCGACCAATATGTCAGCCCTGTGGATTCTGGTAGCCAATGGCTGGATGCAGCACCCCGTAGGGTCGGAGCTCAACCTAGCCACCATGCGTATGGAGTTGGTCAGCTTTGCAGAGGTGCTGCTCAACCCCGTCGCCCAAGTCAAATTTGTGCATACCGTGTCAGCGGGGTACGTCACCGGGGCGATTTTCGTGTTGGCGATTTCAAGCTGGTACCTGCTCAAGGGGCGTGAGATTGCCTTTGCGCGGCGCAGCTTTGCGATTGCTTCTGCCTTCGGGTTGGCCAGCGCGCTATCGGTCATTGTACTGGGCGATGAGTCTGGCTATGAGCTGGGGGACGTGCAGAAGGTCAAGCTGGCCGCCATCGAAGCAGAGTGGCAAACCCATCCCGCACCTGCGGCTTTCACGCTATTTGGACTCCCCAACGAGGCGGAACAGCACACCGACTTTGCCATCCGCATACCTGGCATGATGGGCTTGATCGCTACGCGCTCGCTGGATACCGAAGTGATGGGTATTCGGGAGCTTAAGGAAGAGCACCGCGAACGCATCGTCAATGGCCAGGAAGCCTACGCTCTCATGCAGCGCCTGCGCAGTGATGAAGAGCGCGAAGGGGATATGGCTCGGTTCGAGGAAGTGCGCAGCGATCTTGGTTATGGGCTACTGCTCAGTGCCTATAGCGACGATGTAGCCAATGCGACCACAGCCGAAATTGATCAAGCCGTTGAAGCGTCGATTCCCAAGGTTTGGCCGCTTTTCTGGTCTTTTCGGGCCATGGTCGCCGCGGGTTTTAGCATGCTGTTGCTGTTTGCGCTGGCCTTCTGGCATAGCGTACGTCGTCAGCCAGAGAAATCCCGGTGGCTACTTCGCTTCGCGCTGTTCAGCCTACCGCTGCCTTGGATTGCCTGTGAGGCGGGCTGGTTCGTGGCCGAATATGGGCGTCAGCCGTGGGCAATCGGCGAGATACTGCCGGTGCACTTGGCCATTTCCAGCCTGACGGCTGAGCAGGTGCTGTTTACCCTGATTTCTATTGGCGTCCTCTACACCATCTTCGTCATCATCGAAATGTGGCTGATGCAGCACTTTGCCCGCAAAGGGCCCTCCGGTAGCGGTTATCTGGATGATGACGCTGAGTCTGACTATCCAATTTCAACCCCAGCACGGGAGGCATGATGATGGACTACGAAACCCTTAGGTTTGTCTGGTGGGTGCTGATCGGCGTGCTATTGGTGGGCTTCGCGGTCACCGATGGTTTTGATATGGGCGTTGCCGCCTTGCTCAACGTTGTCGGGCGCGGCGATGAGGAGCGCCGGGTGATGATCAACTCCATGGCGCCTCATTGGGACGGTAATCAGGTCTGGCTGGTCACCGCAGGGGGCGCACTGTTTGCCGCTTGGCCTCCAGTTTACGCAACGGCCTTCAACGGCTTCTATCTCGCCTTGATGCTGACACTGTTCGCGCTTTTTCTTCGCCCCCTGGCGTTCGATTATCGCTCCAAGTTGGCAAATCCCACATGGCGCCGTCGTTGGGATTGGGGTTTGACGATCGGCTCCGCCGTTCCCGCGCTGATCTTTGGTGTCGCTTTTGGCAATCTCTTGCAAGGCGTTCCCTTCCAGTTCGATGACTATCTGCGCCTGGAGTATCAGGGCGGCTTGCTGGGCCTATTGAACCCCTTTGCGCTATTGGCCGGGCTGTTGAGCCTGCTGATGTTCGTCACCCACGGAGCGGCTTGGTTGCAGCTTAAAACCGAGGGCGAACTGCGCAGCCGTAGTGCGGCCATCGGCAGCCTGACAGCACTGATATGCGCGGCACTGTTCGTGCTGGGTGGGGTGTGGCTGCTCCTGGGCGTTGATGGCTACCAAGTGACTAGCGTAATCGACACCCAAGGGTACAACGATACTACCGGTAAAATCGTGGCGGTCAGTGCTGGCGGCTGGATGACCAACTACAGCCGCTTCCCGCTGTTGTGGCTACTGCCAATACTGGGCGTCTTAGGTTTTGTGCTCTGCGCGCTGACCATGAAGCTGGGACGCCATGCGCTGGCATTTACCAGTTCGGCTGTCGCCATGGCGATGGTGGTGGTCACAACGGGCGTTACGATGTTTCCCTTCGTGATGCCGTCGTCGCTGAACCCCAACCATAGTCTAACCATGTGGGATGCCACGGCGAGCGAGTTGACGCTCAAGATCATGTTTGTGGTGGTGTGTGTTTTCGTGCCGTTGGTGCTGCTGTATACCGCCTGGAGTTACTGGGTCATGCGTGGACGCCTGAACGAGCAGTTTATTCGTGATAACGACAAAGCGCTTTACTGAGGAGGGTATCGTATGTGGTATTTCGCCTGGATTTTGGGTGTCACGCTGGCGGCCACCGTCAGCATTCTTAACGCCATGTGGCTTGAAGTGAATGGCTATGAAGGCGAATCCGAGCATGAGCGGAGCGACTGAAGCCAATGACCCGCGGCAGCGGCTGAACCGCTGCCTTGCCCCACAACGCTGGTGGTTGCGGGGCGCCACGCTGCTAGCGATGATCGGCGTGGTAGTGCTGATTGCCCAGAGTTGGCTGTTGGCCACTATTTTTCACCATTGGTTACTGCTTTGGCAGGGTAGGGAGTCGCCGGGCCATCCGACGGTTTGGCTAGCAGGGCTGGCCATTTGCATGGTGCTACGCCCTTTTCTCCACGCTGGCCGGGAATGGCTGTCTCGTCAGGCCAGCCTGCGTGCTCGTGACGCCTTACGCAGCCAGTTATTAACGCAGCTTGGCCACCTTGGGCCGGTTAGGCGCCAATTTGGCAGTGATGGCGCCTTGGCCACTCAGGTGCTGGAGCAGGTGGATGCCTTGGACGGCTACGTTAGCCGCTATCGGGTACAGAGCTTGCTGGCGGTACTAGTGCCCTGCCTGATAGCGGCGGTGGTAGCGTTTTATAGCCCGCTGGCCGCGGGATTGATGCTAATGACCGCGCCGTTGGTGCCACTATTTATGATCCTGGTGGGACGTGCTGCTGCGGGTGCCAGTCAGCAGCAGTTCGTCGCCTTGGCGCGTATGGGGGGCCGCTTCCTCGACCTGGTTCGTGGGATGGCGACGCTACAGCGCATGGGAGCAACTGACCAAGCAGAGACCAAGGTCGCCCAGGCGAGTGACGCCTACCGTGGGCGTACTATGCGGGTGCTTAGACTTGCCTTTCTATCCAGCGCGGTGCTGGAGTTTTTTGCCGCGTTGGCGATTGCCTTGGTGGCGCTTTATCTCGGCTTAGGGCTGCTTGGCCTTTTACCCTGGGCGAAAGCCGAGGTGCCGGTGCCCTATCAGGGGGCGTTGTTTATTTTACTGCTGGCGCCCGAGTTCTATGCGCCGCTTCGCCAATTGGGCACAGACTATCATGCCCGGGCGGAAGCAATCGGTGCCATGCAGGCGTTGACGCCTCTGCTGGAAGCTGACACTTGGCAGCCTCAAGAGGCACCGCTACCCCCGGTAGCGGGAAACGTCGAGTCTTTCACCGTGGAGTGTAACGAGCTGAGTGTTCGGGGTGAAGGCGGTCGGCTTCGCCTGGCGCCGCTTAACCTCACGCTGGCGGCGCGGGAAAGGGTATTGGTGCAGGGCGAAAGCGGAGTGGGCAAGTCGAGCCTTTTGCATGCGTTGTTGGGATTTAGCGCTTACCAGGGCAGCCTGAAGGCGAAGGGTTGCGAACTTGCCCGGTGGTCCCGCGCCACCTGGCAACGCCAGCTTGGCTACCTTAGTCAGCAACCACCGATCCAGTCCGGCAGCATTGCAGATAACCTGCGCTTGGCGGCCCCGGATAAAACAGATCAAGAGCTTATTGAGGTTCTGAACCTGGTCGGGCTGTGGCCGATTCTGCTTCGCGGTAATGGGCTTGCCACGCAGCTGGGCGAGCGCGGACAGGGACTCTCCGGTGGCCAGCTGCAACGTTTGGGATTGGCGCAGTTGCTGCTTCGTGATGCAGCGCTCTGGCTATTCGATGAGCCCACGGCCCACCTTGATCCGGATGCTGCCTGGCAACTCAATGCATTGATCGGAAAGCTTAGCCGCGGGCGTAGCGTGCTTATCGTCAGTCACGAGTCGGCGGGCCTGGAGTGGGTCGATCGGCAAATTGAGCTGTCATCGAAAGAGGCCATCGCATGCTGCGGCTAAACAAGACACCTTCTGCAGAACAACCTCCCACTATCCGGCTGCGTGATTTGCTGTTGCTTCGGCGTGGCGGCTGGTCGCTGGCGTTCTTGCTAGGTGCCGCCACGCTGCTGGCTGTGATTGGCTTGCTGGCTATCTCGGGTTGGTTTATTACCGCGGCGGCGGTTGCCGGTACGATGACGGCGACCGCCTTCGGTTTCGACTATTTTCGCCCCGCAGCGCTGATTCGTCTGTGCGCCATTGTACGCACGGCCGGGCGCTACGGTGAACGCCTAGCGTCCCATGATGCCGCGCTAGGATTGCTGAAGGATCTGCGTTGTCGATTGTTCATGGCATTGGGGAAAAAGCCATTATTGCAGGCGGCTTCCAGTCCTTCTCACCACGGTACGGCCAACGCTATGCATTGCCTTGTGACCGATATAGACCAGCTTGATCAGGTGGTATTGCGGGCGCTCCTGCCCTGGGGCTGGGCCGGGCTAATGGTGGCGGTTGTCATGGCAGGACTTTACTGGCTGAGTGGCACCCTGATGTGGGCTGCTTTGCCGGGAGTGCTGTTAGCCTGGCTGGGGTTGCCGTTACTGGCGTTATGGCGTGGTATTGATCAGGCACGCCAGAGGGCCGAACTTGCTGAGCGTCGTCGGGTGGCACTGATTGAGCCCTTGGCAGCCATTACCTCATTAGTGCTGTGGGGGCGATGGCCAGAGATGGCCCAACGAGTGAAAAAATGGGACGCCGACTACTTGGCGCATCAGGAGGGCCAGCAACTGCTTGCCAGCCTGACCACCGCGTTGCAGCAGGTGGCGCTGGGAGCTGCCATCGTTAGTGTGCTATGGCAGGCAGAAGCGCTGTTAGCGGCCAGCCATTTGACGGTGCCAATGCTGTTAGCCGCCGTCTTGGCGGTCCTGGCATTAGGGGAAATATTGGCACCACTGACCCATAGTTTTCTTGCCTTGGACGCGAGCCTTGCCGCACGGAATCGCCTCAATACCCTGGCGGAAGGGGCGCCGAGGGCGCAAGCCGCTATTGAGGAGGCTGAAATCACACCGCCCAGCTGGCAGCTAAATGTCAGCCAATTAACAGCACGCCTGCCTGGAGCATTGGTGGGGCCGCAACGTATCAACCTGGCGTTGAAGAGCGGTGAAATACTCTGTTTACGTGGCCCCTCGGGGTGTGGCAAATCGACCTTGTTGCAGGTATTGGCCGGCGAGTTGCTGCCGCTGTCCGGGGAGTGTTGCCTTAATGGTTATCCCATTGAGCAGTGGTCAATGCACAACGCCGTCGGCTATCTGCCCCAACAGTGGGATTTGTTTGACATGAGTCTGGCGGAAAATCTACGCCTTGGTGCCCGTCATGCCGGTGATAGTGAGCTGTGGAGCGTTCTTGATGATTTGGCGCTAGGCACCTGGGCGCGAGGGTTGCCCCAGGGGCTTGAGACACCTTTGGGCGAGTATGGAGCAGCCGTCTCTGGAGGTCAGGCGAGACGTATCGCCCTGGGACGCGTGCTGCTGGCGCGACGGCCCATTCTGCTGCTCGACGAGCCGTTAGCCGGGCTTGACGCGGTAACTCGGCGTCATGTCGTCACCAGCCTTGTGCACCGCGCACAGCATGGGATTCTGGTTATTTCCAGCCACGTGCCATTAGAGCTGCCTGAAAGTCAGGTGCGTACCCTCTATATGCAGGAAGATGGTCGTCCCCGGCGCTTTCCGCCAGTGCCAGCATGTTTAGAAGCGCTATAACGCAAAACACCCGCAGTTGCGGGTGTTTCTAGCCTCTGCTTAGGCGTTTTTGCCTAGCGAGGTTCTTCCCTTAATGCGGGCAGGGGGCTTAACGCCAGCCGACGCGATCAAAAATGCGGATCGCTTCAGGGTTGTTCTCACCCAGTACGCTGATGTTCACGTCATCCGTTTTGAAGTTGCCCCAGGATTCCAGCACCGGGTCTTTCTTGATGCCGTCAACTACCGGGAACTCATTGTTGCCGGAGGCGAAAATTTCCTGAGCAGTGTCGGAAGACAGGTATTCGAGGAAGCGAATGGCGTTTTCGCGGTTAGGCGCACCTTCCACCACACCGGCTCCGCCAACGTTCACGTGAGTGCCGCGGTCATCCTGGTTGGGGAAAATAATCCCCACTTTGCGAGCCGCTTCACGCTCGGCGTCGTCGTCGGATTTTAGCAGGCGAACATAGTAGTAGTGGTTAGCCACGGCGATGTCACACTCGCCGCTGGCCACGCCCAGAATCTGGTCGGTATCGCCACCTTCCGGATCCCGCGCCATGTTATTGACCACGCCCTGGGCCCACTCTTCAGCACCCTCTTCGCCGTGGTGCTCGATCATTGCGGCCAGCAGCGACTGGTTGTAAATGTTGTTGGAAGAACGAATGCACACCTTGCCTTCAAACTGCGGGTCGGCAAGGTCTTCGTAGCTAGTGATCTGGCTCGGATCGAAGTTTTCACGGTTATAGAAAATAACCCGTGCGCGCTGACTAAAGCCGAACCACAGGCCGTCAGGGTGGCGCATGGCTTCGGGCAGGCGCTCGTTGAGAACGTCCGACTCGACGCTTTGGAAGATGCCTTCATCTTCAGCGCGCCAGAGGCGGCCAGCATCGACGGTGAGCATGATGTCTGCAGGGCTGGCCACACCTTCGCGCTGAATGCGCTCGATCAGTTGATCGGAGTCGCCTTCAAGGATGTTGACTTCGATGCCTGTCTCTTCGGTGAACGCATCGTACAGGCGCTCGTCAGAGTCGTAGTGGCGTGCGGAGTAAAGGTTGAGCTCGTCTGCCACGACCTGACCGGCAAACGTAGCGCCCACCATCATCGCTGCCATCGGAGCAACAAAGCGTACGGTTTTCATCAAGCACATCCTTATTTATTGAATGATAATAAGTTACATTATTAACATTGTTATTGAAGCGTTTCGTATGCCTTCAGTCAAGAGCAAATGCCTACCCAAAAGGTGGTACGTGCATATCGGGGCAATTAAAAATAGAATGCAAACAACTTTCAAATGTACTGAATCCGCGTTTAGTCTTTTAGAGGTGCGGTTTGCTCACCTGGAAAGTGCTATTCAGACAGTGCTAATTAATAGCGGTGATTTATGACGGCAACTCTAAAGGTAACTGAAAGAAGGGCTGCTGAGGCAGCGCCTGGCTCTTCGGCGTTAACCCTGCGTAATGTACGCCACGCTTATGATGGCCATACGGTTGTAAAAGGGGTGGATTTAAGCGTTGCTCCAGGCGAGGTGGTCTGCCTATTGGGGCCCTCTGGTTGTGGCAAAACAACGCTGCTGCGTATCGCTGCGGGCCTTGAAGTGCTGCAAGAGGGCAGCGTTTCCTTAGAGGATATTTATATTGCAGGCCCGGGCCAGCGTCACGTGCCGCCTGAGAAACGCAATGTCGGGCTGGCGTTTCAAGACTCGGCACTTTTCCCCCACTTAACCGTTTTGGAAAATGTCACCTTTGGACTTAAACATTTAGCTTCTCGCGAGCGTCGGGAGCGGGCGGCCAAACTGCTTGAGCAGTTGGGTATGGCTGCGTATATCGATGTTTACCCGCATATGCTTTCAGGGGGGCAGCAGCAGCGGGTGGCCCTGGCACGGGCGCTGGCGCCATCTCCGCGCTTAATGCTGTTGGATGAACCGTTTTCAAGCCTTGATGCGCGGCTGCGAGACCGAATCCGCGACGATACGCTGCACGTGCTTAAAAAAGTCGGCGCGGCGACGTTGCTGGTGACCCATGACCCCGAAGAGGCCATGTTTATGGCCGATCGCATCGCGCTAATGCGGGATGGCCGGATCGTGCAAACGGGAACGCCGCGAGAGCTTTACTGCTCACCTCAAGACCCTTTTGTCGTGACCTTTTTTGGCGACGTCAATGAACTACAGGGCAAGGTGCATAACGGCGCGGTTAACACGCCCGTGGGGCGGGTGCCGGCCGGTGGGCTAGCGGAAGGCAGCGACGCCCAGGTCATGATTCGCCCTGAGGCGCTGCGTATTGTTGAGCGTGAACTGCCTGCGGATGAGCACCGCCATAGCCATGTGGTAATGGCGAAGCTGCTGGGGCGCACCAGCCTGCTACACCTGTGTGCCCATGGTGGAAACGGCCTTGAGGCCCACCTGCACGCCCGCGTACCTGGGGTGTTTTTACCCGCGGAGGGGCAGCCGGTGGATATCCACCTCGACCTTTCACAGGTATTTGTTTTTCCCCTTGTGGCCTAGCAATTAGTGCTTGGCAATTAGTGCTTGGCATTTAGCTTTTACGACTGAGCGCCGGGACGTGAGCGGCGCATGGCCATGCTAAGCAGAATGACCGGCAGGATGCCCACTACCACAATTGCCAATGACGAGGTCGATGCTTCGGCCAATCGCTCGTCAGAGGCGAGATTATGCGCCCGCACGGCCAGGGTGTCGAAGTTGAAGGGGCGCAGAATAATCGTCGCGGGCAGTTCCTTCATGACGTCAACGAAGACTAAAATTCCCGCCGCCAACAGGCTGCTGCGCATCATTGGTGTATGAATATGGCGCAGCGTGCCCCCCGCCGTTTGACCCAGGGTGCGCGAGGCGGCATCCATGCTGGGGGTCACTTTGCCTAAGCTCGCCTCAACGGCATTGAACGAGACAGCTAAAAAGCGCACGACGTAGGCGTATAGCAAAATAAACGCCGACCCACTGAAGACCAGGCCAACGATGTAGCCATAGTGATTATTCAGCCAGGTGTTGAGGGCGTTATCCAACCAGGCAAACGGAATCAGAATACCCACCGCGACTACTGAACCGGGAATCGCGTAGCCCATAGAGGCTACGCGAGAAGCCACCCGCGCAAACGTCGTATCGTGCATGCGTACGCCGTAGCTCAGCACAACGGCCAAGCCCACGGCGATTAGCGCAGCCACTGTTGCCAACCCCAGACTGTTCCAGGCGTAGCCAATAAATCGCGAGCCCCAGAGCGAATCGCCCCCTTGCAGGGCTAGATTGAGCAGAATGCCGCTGGGCAGTAAAAAACCCACCAGCACCGGCACCAAGCAGGCTAGTGTCGCCGCAGCAGCGCGCCAGCCGTGCAGCGCGTACTCGGGCAACTGCTGATAGCGATTGGTGGTGTGGAAGTAGCGGCGCTTACCCCGTGACCAGCGTTCCAGCAGCACTAGCACAATCACGAAGGTGAGCAGGCACGCCGCCAGCTGCGCCGCCGCTACTTGTTCACCCATGCCAAACCAGGTGCGGTAGATGCCGGTGGTAAAGGTATCCACGCCGAAGAACTGAACCGCCCCAAACTCGTTAAGTGTTTCCATCAGAACCAGCGATACCCCACCCACCAGCGCCGGGCGTGCCAACGGTACGGCGATACTGGCAAACAGTTTCCAGGGGCCGCGGCCAAGAGTGCGGCCCACATCCAACACGCAGACCGACTGCTCTAAAAACGAGGCGCGGGCCAGCAGGTAGACATAGGGGTAAAGCACCAGGGTAATCACCGTCGCGGCGCCACCAAGGGAGCGAATATTGGGAAAGTAGTAGTCGCCATACTCCCAGCCAAATGTCTCGCGTAGTAGGCTTTGTAACGGCCCAGCAAATTGGAGAAAGTCGGTGTAAGCGTAGGCGATAACGTAGGTGGGTACTGCTAACGGCAGCAGTAGCGCCCACTCGAATAGCCGCTTGCCGGGAAAGCGGCACATGACCACCAGCCAGGCCGTCCCGGTACCGATGATAAGCGTGCCGAGTCCTACGGTCACAACGAGCCAGAAGGTGTTGTTCAAATAACGGCCAAGTACGGTGCTGGCCAAGTGTTGCCAAACGCCATCGGTGGGCATTGCGATATGGGCAAATACCACCAGCACAGGCAGCGCCACTACGAATGCCACTGCTATCAGGGCAATCGACCAGGGGCTAGCGCGACGGCTAAGTGAAGAGGAGAAGGCGAATAGCCCGCGATAGCTGGATCTGAGCAAGCGAACACTCCTTGCCTTGACTAAAAGCAGTAATAGAAAGCCGGAAAGTAGCGCAGCACACTTAATGCGAAACTCAATACGAAATAGTGACGGGCGTGAATAGTAGCACTGGCGCTGCGCTGCTGCAGCTTTGCAGGCGGGTAGGTGGTGCAAAAAAGCCCGCCGAAGCGGGCCATAATGGTTGGACGTTAAGCTTTAAGTTCAGAGGGCCTAGTAACCGCCCAACAGCATTCTAGGCAGGCCGGTAATCAACCACGGGAAGAACGCCATTAGCGTACAGGCCAGCAGAATCAAGGCGACGAAAGGCACGACCGCTTTGTACAGATCGACGATTTCGACCCCAGGTGGTGCCACGCCTTTTAAGTAGAACAGCGCATAGCCAAAGGGCGGGGTCAGGAACGATGTCTGCAGTACTACCGCCACCATCACCACGAACCAGAGCATATCCACGCCCATGGTTTCGACGATGGGCAGCATGATCGGGAAGCTCAGTAGTACGATGCCGGTCCAATCCAGGAACATGCCCAGGATAAATACCAGGAACAGCATCAGGATCAGTGCCCCAATGGTGCCGCCAGGCATTGCCAGCACAAGGTCGCTAATCACGGTCATGCCGCCACCACGCGAGAACACACCGGTAAAGGCCGTGGCACCGACGAGTACCAGCATGACCATGGTGGTGGTCTTGCCCGCCTCTATCATCGTCCAGAAGCAGGTGCTGATTTTGCGGTCGCCGAAGATCATAAACAGGATAAAGGCGATAAAGACGCCGATAGCGGATGCTTCAGTGGCGGTGGCGACGCCGGTAAATAACGCGCCCAGCACGCCCAGGATCAACGACATGGGGGGAAGCACATACTTGGCCAGCATGATCAGCAGTTGTTTAGTGCTGACTTCGGCGCGTTCTTCGGCTGGTACCTTAGGGCCATAGTGCGGTTTGATGTAGCAGATGATCAGTACGTAGAGTGCATACATGACCCCAAGTAGCAGGCCGGGAATCAGCGCGCCAGCAAACAGTGCGCCCACGGAAACCGGTGAGTAGCTGGCCATCAGAATGAGCATGATGCTGGGCGGAATCAAGATGCCTAAGCAGCCGCTGGCCATAATAACGCCTGCGCTCAGCTCTTTGTTGTAGCCATACTTGAGCATCGGCACCAGAGCAATCATGCCCATTACCGCAATTGAAGCGCCAACAATACCGGTGGTAGCCGCTAGCAGCACCGACACAATGACCACGGTAAGCGCCAAGCCACCGCGCAGGTTGGCCAGCAATAGGCGCATGGCGTCAAACATCTTCTCAGTAACACCAGAGTCGTTTAAGAACCTCGCCATCAATATGAATAGCGGTATCGCGACCAGGACATAGTTATCCATGGCGTTACCGAAAATATTGTTGATCAGGGTGCCGAGAATGCGCTCGCCGGGGCCAAGAAAGGCACCGATAACGGCTACACCTCCTAGCACAAACGCCAACGGGTGGCCCATAAACAGCCCCACCATCAGGCCGCCAAACATCACCAGCGTGAGTACTTCAGGACTTAGGTTCATGCTGATGCCTCCTCACGAAGCTGCATGATGGCACGCAGCACAATGGCAATTGCCTGCAGCAGAATCAGGATAGCGGCGACCACAATCACCCCTTTGATCGGGTAGACCGGGATTGAGACCATGCCATAGGTGGTTTCACCGCGGCTCCAGGCGCGTTCAAAGAAGCTCCAGCCCAGGGTGATCAGCATCCAGATAAAGGGGACAAAGAAAATCAGGTAACCAAGCACTTCAAGCACCGCTTGCTTTTTGCGCGACAGCAGACGTTTTAATATATCGACTTCCACGTGGGCATGATGTTTGAGCCCATAGGCCGCCATTAGCATAAAGTGGGCGCCAAACAGCATTTTGGTCACGTCAAATGCCCAGTCGCTAGGGCGCCCAAACAGAAAACGTGACGCAATGTCATAAAGAACAATCAGGGTAATGATGGCAATCAATGGAGCGATGACACGCCCAAAAGCTTCATTGATGGCATCGATCGCCTTGGCAATCGCATTCATGGAAGATCTCCGCGGTCAGCACAAAAAAACCGCCCTGGCAAACACCAAGGCGGCACAGAAGCGCCTTACAGGCAGGCTTCGATCTCTTCCAGTGAGGGCAGGTTATCCATCACGCGACTCATGTTGAAAGGAGCGGAAACATCGCGCCAGGTTGCGTAGTGCTCAAGGTAGGCAATCATCGACTGGTAGACTTTAGCGTGGTCAGCAGATTCGCAAGCACCGCGCAGAATCACTTCGTTGGTGACTTCCTGAATGCGCGCCAAATCTTCTTCAGAGAACTGATTGATCGTGACGCCTGCGTCGATGAACTTCTGTGTGGCTTCGGTCGACTGGCGCTCAGACCAGGCTAGTGACCATGCCATGGTGGCATCCGCCGCAATACGCAGAGTCTCTTGGGTCTCTTCTGAGAGGGCGTCCCAGGCGTCTTTATTGATCATTACGCCAAATACGCTGGCAGACTGGTGCCAACCGGGGGTTGCCCAGTAGTCCGCCACTTCGGCAAAACCGGCATTGAAATCAACGCCAGGGGTGGAGAATTCACCCGCATCGATAACGCCGCGTTCAATGGCTTGGTAGACTTCACCACCCGCCAGAGTGACTTGCGAGCCGCCCAGCTCTTCGAGTACGCGGCCCTGGTCGCGGCCCGAAAGGCGCAGACGCTTGCCTTCCAGGTCGGCAATGCTTTCAATCGGGGTGCGGCCCATAAAGCCCGACTCATTGTTGGTAATGCCGTAAGGCAGATAAACCATGTTGAACTGGCCGTAGATCTCTTCGTACAGCTCGCGGCCGCCCCACTGCTGAATCCAGTTAAGGTAATCAACGCCATTAAACAGGCTGGTGGTCGTGGCCAGTGGTGAAAAAGCGGGGTTCAAGCCGGCCCAATAGCCCGGCCAGTCGCCTGCGGCTTCAATGCTGCCCGTTTCGGTGGCGTCAAATACTTCTGTGCCGGGCATCAGCGTACCGCCTGCGCGGAAATTGATCTGTAGCTCTTCTCCCGCCAATTGATTGACCAGTTCCACCCAGTGCTGGTCAATCTTGATCAGGTCAAGGTTTTCCGGCCAGGTGCTGGTCATTGTCCACTCTTCTTGTGCTTGGGCGGTGGTCGTTAAGGCAGCGAAGGCAATACCAGCGGCAAGGCCGGTGAGGGCAAATTTGTTCATTGTTTTCATGATGTATTTCCTGGTTTGGCGCGTGGCGTTATTAGTGTTGGGTACCTGGATGCAGGAAAGTGCAGCGCTGCTGGGTTACGTTTACGTAAACATGGGTTTTAGCGCTGCAGAGCTAAATTAGCACAACAACCCCGCTGCAGTGCAATATCAGTAATGTAAGAGATTTCAGCCGTTGGTTTTTATGGGAAAACCCTGTTGGTTTAATTAAAACAAATAGTTATGTTGTTTTTTCGGCGTCGGGACGAGTAGTTGCGTCGCTCAAGAACGTTGAAAGGAGTTAAATTATTCAACCAAAGTTGTAAGCATAAGGTGCTCCATAAGAGGCTTAGCGGCACACTTACACACTTAATAGGATAACGTGATGGGAAGCAGTCGCGCTGGAGCAGGAAATCATTTGTTAAATATCCATGTGCTAGAAAATAAACCGCAAGCGCGGATGGTGGCGGCGTTGGTTCATCATGCGCAGCGTTTGGCCCGCCGCCGCTGGCGCCAGCTTGTGTGGCTAAGCGGCGATGCCGAGCAGTGCCAATCCCTTGCGCAGGCTTTATGGCAAGCCCACCCCTGGAGTGCGCCGTTATGGGTGGGGAGCGAACACCTTTCGCCACGCAAGGCGCGCACGCGCCTGGGCGCAGAGCACCAATTGGTAGTGCTCGACACCCACAGCACCGGGTTTGATCCCGAAGCCTTGGGGGCGCTGGCGGGAACGCTCACCGCCGGTGGTTTGCTGGTATTGCTCACCCCGCAGCCGTGGGGAGAGTCACCAGATCCAGACTACGCACGTTTTGCTGATCATCCCTGGCACTGGTCAGAGCTGAGCTGCCACTACCTGGCGCGCTTGGCGCGTCAGTTGCAGGCCTCGCCTCAGGTAGTGCGCTGGCGCGCTGACCAGACTCTGTATCTACCTCGACTGCCTGTGCGCAAAGCAGATGAAGCCGCAAGTGGCGATAGCGACTGCCTGACCTCAGACCAAGCCTACGCAGTGACACAGCTGGTTGGCTTAAAGCGCCGCCGCCCGTTGGTAATAACCGCTGATCGTGGGCGCGGCAAAAGCGCCGCGCTGGGCATTGCTTGTGCTCGGCTGCTGACCCACAAAGCCCAACGAGTAGTGCTAACCGCGCCGCGGCTGAGTGCGGTGGAGAGCGTGTTCGAGCGGGTAGCGGCACTCTGCCCGGACGGCCGTCGTGTCGCTACCGGCCACTTTGTGTTGGCCGAGGGCAGCGAACTGATTTTTTTACCCCCGGATGTGCTCACCGAGCAGGTTAACGCTCAGCAGCAGGGCGGTGATGGCAGTTATCTAATGGTCGATGAGGCGGCGGCGATTCCCGCTGCACTGTTGGGCCAGTGGCTCGCGGTCTTTCCGCGTATTGCTTTTGCCACCACGGTGCACGGCTATGAGGGGTCGGGAAGAGGCTTCGCCTTGCGCTTTCGCGCGACCCTTGATCGCCTGACGCCCCAGTGGAAAGCGCTAACGCTTAACGCACCGATCCGCTGGCGCAGCGGCGACCCGTTGGAAGCTCTGGTCAATCAACTGCTGTTGTTAAAAGCACCGCTGCCCAGCGCTCAGACGGATGGCAGCGCAGTGGCAACCAAGGTGATTGATCGAGCTCGCCTCGCCCATCAAGACGCTATGTTGGAGAAGCTGTTTGGGCTGCTGGTACAGTCGCACTACCGCACCTCTCCCAATGACCTGCGCCAACTGCTTGACAGCCCGGGTGCTCAGCTACGCATGATTGAGCAGGCAGGTGAACCTCAAGCGGTGTTGGTCACCCGTGAAGAGGGCGGCTTTGAGGCCACTATTGCCGACCGGGTCGCCCGCGGTGAACGACGTCCCCAGGGGCATTTGTTGGCGCAATCGTTGGCAACCCATGCCGGTAGCCGTGAGGCATTGACTGCCCGCTGGCGTCGCGTGGTACGTATCGCTACCCACCCCGAGCGGCGACGCCAAGGCTTGGGGCAAGCGTTACTAGGCGAGGATATGGACGCTGCCAAGCAGCAAGGTGCTGCACTTTATGGCGCGACCTTCGGCGCTGAAGCGTCACTGCTGCGCTTTTGGCTGGCGCTGGGTTTTACGCCGGTACGCTTAGGGATTACTCGGGAGACATCCACCGGGGAGTTCGCTGTCATGGTGGCTAAAGCGTTGAATTCTGAGGGCGAGGCGGTGCTTGCTGATCTTAGTGAGCGCTTCCAGACGGCGCTCCCAGCTCTGCTGGCTTTTGAACTCAAGGCGCTACCCGCAGCAGTGCTCGTAGTGCTGCTCGCTCAAATGCCAAGCATGCCACTGAGTGGCCGCGAGTGGCAGGATATCGAGGACGTAGCGACCGCCCATCGCGACCCCGCTCTTGCCCGCTCGGCTCTGCAAGCCTTGGCCCGCGTAGCCAGCCACCGCGCTTTAACTGAGACACAACAGCAGGCACATCAACAATTATCTGCCTGGGCGTTCCAAAATATCGCTCTGGCGGATGCTCATAACGACGCAGTGAAATCCCTGCGCCTCGCTGTCAACAGCCTCATTGAGGTAAAGTAGATTGGTTACCGATAACGAAGAGTCTTTATGAACGCACATCTTGACGCGCTTGAGCCCTCCTTGGTTTGGCGCCACTTTCGAACGCTTTGTAATACGCCGCGCCCCTCTGGGCATGAGGCGGCACTCGTCGCTACCCTCGAAAGCTGGGCCGATGCCCAAGGCCTCGCCCACGACCGGGATACCTTCGGTAATTTACGCCTGCTTAAGCCAGCCTCTCCCGGCTGCGAACAGGCGCCCGGCGTGGTACTCCAGGGCCACCTGGACATGGTGGCCCAGGCCAACAGCGATCATGCTCACGACTTTACCCGCGACCCGATCAGTACCTATGTGGCCGACGGCTGGCTGCACGCCGATGGCACCACTTTAGGCGCAGACAACGGATTGGGCGTGGCGGCGATTCTCGCCGTGCTGGAAGACCCTGATTTACGCCACGGGCCGTTGGAAGCGCTATTCACCTTGGAAGAAGAGACCTCCATGGGCGGCGCTCTGAACCTGGCTGAAAATTGGCTCGAAGGTTCGCTGCTACTCAACCTGGATAGCGAAGATCGGGGGCAGGTCTATATTGGCTGTGCGGGCGGGGCCGACGTTGAAGTCGATGCCCAACTGCCCAGTGCCGCCGCTGGCGACCACGAACGGGTGATCGAAATCGTCTTGACCGGCCTGAAGGGTGGCCACTCCGGCGCGGATATCCATAAGCCGCTGGGTAACGCCAACCGGTTGTTGGTTAGAGTGCTGCGCTCCCTTGAGGCGTTTGATGCGCGCTTGATTAGCTACCAAGGCGGCACCTTGCGCAATGCGATTCCCCGGGAAGCCTTTGCCCAGGTGGCGCTGCCCGCCGATGAAGTGGATGCGGCCATGGTGTCTATCGCCGGGTTGGAAACGATTCTGTTAAGAGAGTTAGGCAGTGGCGACAGCGGCCTTAAAATTAGCGCCCAACGTCTGACTGAGATACCCGACGCGGAGCCGCTAACCTTGGACGCCAGCGTTATGCTGCTGGCCGCGCTTCACGCTGCCCCCTGTGGCGTCGAGCGGATGAGCGCGGATGTGCCAGGCGTAGTGGAAACCTCCAATAACCTGGGCGTGCTAAGCCTGGAAAATGGCCGGTTACATCTCTGCGCACTGGTACGCTCACTCCACGACAGTGCGGTGGTGGCCATGGCGGATCGCTTTCAAGCGCTGTTTGGATTGATTGGCGCACGGGTAAAAGTTGAGAACAGCTACCCAGGTTGGGCGCCGAATCCGAATGGCGAGCTTCTAGCGACCTTTAAAGCCCGCCATGCGGCGCTGCTGGGCCGTGAGCCGGAGGTGAAGGTGATTCATGCGGGGCTCGAGTGTGGCATTCTTGGCAGCAAATACCCGCAGCTGGATATGATCTCCTTTGGGCCACTGATTCGCGGCGCCCACTCACCGGATGAGCGGGTGGAGTTAGCCTCTGTGGAAGAGTTCTGGCCGCTGCTGCGGGCGTTGATCGAGGATCTTGCCGATCAGCGCTGATCGTCCCACGCGAACACAAAAACGGCACCTACGCAGCGAAGGTGCCGTTCTTAGCTCAAAAGATGACGCTTACTTGCTTAAATAGGCGTTGAGCATCCAGATGGTTTTTTCCTGCTCGCGGATGTAGTCACCGGCTTGTGCGGCGGTGCCTTCATCGTCGGCGTCAGAGGCTAGCGACAGCAGTTCACGCTGCAGCTCAATGATTGTTTGGTACCCTTTGAGCACGCCTTTGACGCAGGTGTTACCGTCGTGAACGTCTTTATCTTCCTGAATGCGCGATAGCGTTACGTAGTCGCTGTAAGCGTGTACCGGCTTGTGACCCAGGGTCAGGATGCGCTCGGCAACCTCGTCCACTTTGGTCAGCAGGTCGGTGTAGAACTCTTCAAACTTGGCGTGCAGCTCGAAAAAGTCGCTACCGCGAACATTCCAGTGGTAGCCGCGTACGTTCATATAGAAAATTTGGTAATTGGCCAGCAGGTGGTTGAGCTTTTCTGCGAGTTGACTAGCGCTACCTTCGTGTAGGCCAATGCTGTTGGTGTCAGTCATATCCTGCTTCCTCTTTATGCCGCAGTGTTTATGCCACAGTAGGCGGCGGTTGATGCGTGCTTTCAGAATAGGGTGTAACTGTAGCGATGCAAAACAAGTTTTTTGCATCGCGGCCATAGATCTTTGAAATAGAACTTTGAAATTAGCGCTTTGCCATTAGTGCTTCGACATTAAGCCACTTTCGTTACCCTTTGCTGATTTAATAGATGCTGGCGGCGAGAGCTTTTTTCAAGGTCTACATACATTTCAAGGTCTGTGTACCCACAGACGAAGCAGGCTTTCACAGCGCGCTTCCAGCAGTTTAGCGGTGCGCGGTAGTGCGTCAGCTAACGTCATGGGGCCATCGGCTAACGCGAAAGCGGCGGTGACGCCTTCATCAAAACAGGCTTGCCAACCATCGCCTAGGCTGCCCGCCAGCACGATAACGGGTTTGTGGAGACGTTTGGCGGCACGGGAAACGCCAATGGGCGTTTTTCCCGCCAGGCTCTGCCCATCCAAACGGCCTTCGCCGGTAATCACTAGATCTGCTTTGGCCAAGAGCATCGCCATGTCGGCCTGCTGCATAATCATCTCAATGCCGGGCTTTAGTGTGGCATTTAAAAAAGCCTTGGCCGCAAACCCCATGCCGCCCGCGGCCCCTGCACCCGGCAGCGTTCGATAATCATCGCCTAATGCATGAGCGCTGATATCGCCGAAGTGACCAAGCGCACGATCCAACTGCTCGACTTCTTCAGGTGATGCACCTTTTTGCGGGCCAAATACCGCGCTGGCACCACGTTCGCCTAGCAGCGGGTTGTCCACATCAACGGCGGCTTCCAGGCTAAACTTGGCTAACCGAGGGTCTAGCCCATCGAGTTCTAAGCTAGCCAATTGGTTAAGCGCCGCGCCGCCGGGGGGAAGCGGTTCGCCGTGTTGATCTAAAAAGCGCGCGCCCAGTGCCTGCAGCATGCCTGCGCCGCCGTCATTGGTGGCGCTGCCGCCAAGCAGCAGCAGCGCTTTTTCTGCACCTTGATCCAGTGCCGCCAGCAGTAGTTCACCCACCCCAAAGGTAGAGGTGTGTAGCGCATTACGCTCGTCGGCCGCTAAGTGCTGTAATCCGCTGGCTTCAGCCAGCTCAATAAACGCGGTACGCTGGTCGCTCAGCCATCCCCAGGCTGCTTGACGAGGGCGGCCCAGGGCATCTTGAACGTTTAGCTGGCGCCGCTCGGCACCAGTAGCGGCGATGAGTGCGTCTAGACTGCCTTCGCCGCCGTCCGCTAAAGGGCAGACTTGAACGTGCGCCTCAGGTGCAGCGCGCTGCACGCCTCGCGCCATGGCAGTTGCGGCGTCTTGGGCGCTTAGTGCATCTTTGAAGCTGTCGGGGCAAAGCAAAACATTCATTAGCACGATCTCCGCAAAACGGTGTCTTCAATACGGTGTCTTCATTACCCTACAATGTCAGTTAAGTATGACCACCTTTGGCGAGCTTAGCGCGCTAGCCTGCGCCAAACCAGCGGCCTCGCCCATTTAGAGGGACTAACATGAAGTCGATACCCATAAGCTTAACCTGTCTGCTGGTACTTGCTGGCTGCCAAGTGGTTCCTGACCGTCTGCCCCAAGCGGAACCAGCGCCAGCGGCTTCGTGCTATTTCCCCGCCACCCATGAGCGGGCGCTGGAAACCAGCGTTGAGGTGCTCACCGAGTGGGGGTTTACCCTGAACTCTACCGATACTTCCCTGGGCTTGATCAGCGCCAGCCGCGAACGGCCACTGCACGGCTATTATGATCCTTACGACGATGCCTACAGCTATGGGCGTGGAATGCGCCTGTTTGGTGGTGTGGGCATAGGCCGCGGTGGTTCCGGTGTCGGTTTTGGCATCGGGGGGATTGGTTATGGCGGTGGCGTGGGCCAGCAGCCGGTGGAGGTGGAGCGTGTATCGCTATTGGTGGACGACACGCATATACGTATATCCCGAGATATTCGCCGCTTCGATCACTGGGGTGATCTGCGTGAATCCTACAGTGCCAGCAACGACGATTTCTGTCAGCGCTTTCAAACCAGTTTTACGCAAACCGTCCCTGCGACTGGGAGGCCGTTATGAGAATGCGCCACTGGTTGTTAATCGGGCTACTGGGTGGATTGGTTGGCTGCGCGACGACAACGCCTTTGGAACCCCGTGAACTGGTTTACGCTACCTCTGCAGAGGAAACCTTCCGCGAAGCCGTGGAATTGATGGTGGAGCAGGGCTATGTGGTACGCCATGCGGATCTGTCGTTGGGGCGCGCCGAGGCATCCCTTGCCCGCTGGCCGGAGTATCGCCTGCAACTGCAGGTAAGCGAAGAGGGCAGGGGCAGCCGCGTTAGTGTGTCGGCGCTGAAGGGAAGTCAGCCCTTGCCGCCCTATTTGCTCGACCCTTGGCTTGTCGCCTTGCAACATAAATTAGGTGTCGCGCCATGAAGTGGGCGGGTACCGCAGTAGCCGTTTGCTTGGGTATGAGTGGCTTTGTGGTCAGCCCCGATGCCCGTGCCCACCCTCACGGCTGGATCGACCTGAGTGTGCGGGTCATCACCGATGATCAGGGCATGGTGAGTGGCCTGCATCAAACCTGGCGGATGGATCCCTTCTACAGCCTGGTCGTTTTTGAAGAACTACAGCAGGTGGAAAACGCCAGTCTAGAGGAGGGGCTGGATCAGCTTGGCAAAGAGATTCGCGATAATCTCGCCGCGCAGCACTATTTAACCGAAGTGAGTATTAATGGTGAACACCAGGCGTTGGGTGAGGTAAGCGAATATACCGCCATGGAGCGGGATGGGCGGCTTACCTTTATGTTTATCCTGCCGCTGGAAGCGCCCCAACCGCTGACAGATGCCATGCTTAGCTACCAAGTGTTTGACCCCACCTACTACATCGAAGTGGTGCACGAGGAGGAAGGTGGCCAGCCACGGGATGATGCACTGATACTTCACGGTGAGCCTGTCTGTGAGTTGTCTATTCTCCCCGCGGATCCCGACCCTGAGTTGGTGATGCAAGCGGCGCTGCTCGATAAAGATGAGAGTGGTGAGCCCGGCTTGGGGCGCTATTTTGCCGAAACCGGTCAAGTTGATTGTCGCTAGGCGCTGTTCGAAAACAGGCAGAGCCGTGCTATTTTATGGCCTTGTTACTTTATAACAGCTTTTTCGGTGGAGCGGTTAAATGTTTTTAACACGGCCCTTTACACGTCAATTAGGGTTAATGCTGGGTCTGCTGCTAGCCGCAGCAGTGCTCATCATCGTTTGGCAAGGCGGGTTTCAGAGCGTGAGCTATCAGCTACTTGGTTGGCAGCGTGATCTGCACCGTTCGCTAACGCTGGCGATTACCGAACTGTCGCGCACCCCCACCATGGCGACCTGGGTGAGCCTGCTAGGCATTAGCTTCGCTTATGGCGTCTTTCATGCCGCCGGGCCGGGGCACGGTAAAGCCGTCTTGGCGACCTACTTAGCCTCCCACGGCGGTGCGGTAAAGCGCGCCTTGGGGCTCTCTTTTGCTGCCTCCTTACTGCAAGGCGTGACCGCCATTGCGCTGGTCGTTGTGCTGGTTTACGGCCTAGGCTGGATAACCCGGCAGGCCATGGGTAGCGTTGCCTGGGTCGAGCAGGCTAGTTTTCTGCTGGTGGCGGCGTTAGGGGCGTGGCTATGCTGGCGGGCCGTCAAGCAGTTGCGGCGAGCCTATCAGCCGGAGCGAGCGGCTCATTCGCACAGCCCAGGCCATGAACATAATCCAAACCACGAACATAGCCATGGTCATGACCACAGCCACTGTTGCGGTGGTGCTCACCATATTGAACCGCATCAGACGTTAGATTGGCGTACGGCGATGATGACGGTCGGCGCCATTGGTATGCGTCCCTGTAGTGGGGCGGTATTAATGCTGGGGGCAGCCAGCTTGCTGGGTCAGTTTGAGGTGGGGGTAGCATCGGTAGTGGCCATGTCGATCGGCACTGGGATAACCGTATCAGCGCTTGCCCTGGCGAGCATTTTTGCCCGTGGCTGGGCGCAGCGGCGCTTATCCAAGCAGCAGTACAGCCAGCGCAGCGTACAAAAAGCCACCGGCTGGGTGGCCTTGGCCGGTGGTGCGCTGATAGTAGTACTAGGGATTTCGCTTAGTGTTGCGGGCGTCGCACAGCCTGCCAGTGGGCCGCTCCTCAATGAGCCACCTGCTCGTCAAGGCCACCCATTAACGGGGTAAAAGTCGTCTATATATCAAGCCGTCGATAAGTGCCAGTAACTGATCCCGTAACTGCGCCTGGCCATCCAGGTCGTAGGGTTCGGGGCTGCCATTGCCCCATACCGGTGCCGGCCAGGTCGCATCGCTGTGCCGTCTAAGCACAACGTGTACATGCAGTTGGCTAACCACATTGCCTAGCGAGGCAATATTGATTTTGTCCCCCTTAAGCGCTGTTTTCATTGCTTCACCTAGCTGAGTGGCTTCATACCAAAGCTGTTGTTGGTCATGGGCCGAAAGCTCGAACACCTCGCTGATAGAGATCTGGCGTGGTACTAGAACCACCCAGGGGTAGCGCGCGTCATTCATTAACAGCACGCGGCTAAGCGGCAGGTCTGCGATGGGTAAGGTGTCGGCAGCAAGGCGTTCATCTAGCTCGAATTTGATCAAATCATAGCCTCCAGGCAGCGGTTTAAATAATTATTAGCATAACAGCCGCGAAGTGAAGTAGGGAAAGCGAGCGCGATTGCCAAAACGCTGTTACCCTGAAAAAACTCCCAAGTGGCAAATTACGCTGCCAGTGGAGTTTCCCGATGTTGAATGATTCGTTAAGGAGAACGGAAAATGAAAAAATTATTAGCCATGAGCTTTATGCTGCTGATAACAGCGGGCGTTCTAACGGGTTGCAATACTATTGCTGGCGCTGGCCAGGATGTTGAAGAGGGTGGTCAAGCTGTCCAGGATGCAGCAAGTTAAGGTTGCATGAAAGATGGTAGCATCCCACGAGCTAGGCTAACGCCTGGCCCGTGGGGTTTTATAGCCTATCCCCATAACTTACTTTTTGGAGATTCAAGGATGAAACCCTGTACTTCTTTGGTTAAGTTTGCCGCTGTTAGCGCTTGTGCGCTGCTGTTAACAGCCTGTGTTAATTCGCAAATGCCGATTTCCCCTGCCAACGATGACGTAGACGCAGCGCCACCGCCGCCAACGGTAGGGGCGAATGGCGCCAGTGATGAGTACGCCGCCACCTGTGATTTAGACGCGATTCAATCGGCTATCGGTGAGCCTTTCGATGAGGCTAACGCTGCACAGTTACAAAGCGATAGCGGTGCGCGACAAGTGCGTGTACTTCGCCCTGGTGATATGGCCACCATGGATCACCGCCCGGATCGTTTGAATGTGCATCTTGACGATCAGGATATGATTGAAGATCTGCGCTGTGGCTAACGTTTTGTCACCTTAAAATCAGCACAACGCAGGCGGCGGTCAATAATCCCATGGTGATATTGAACCCCCGCCATGCGCCGTCGCTTTTGATCCACTGCCCAATAGCTGTGCCAAAAGCCGCCCATAAGGCAATGCAGGGCAGAGCCACCATCTCCGCAAAACCTGCCAGTAGCAGCGCATTAAATACCGGTTGGCCGCTTTCGGGTAGAAAACCCGCCATCAGTGCCAGCCCCATTACCCACGCTTTTGGATTGGCGAACTGAAACGCCGCTGCCTGCCAAAACGTGAAGGGTACGCTATGGGTCTGCGCCTTAAGATTGGGCGGCGGGGCGCTGGCAATTTTCCAAGCCAAATAGAGCAAATACGCGCTGCCTATCCAGCGCAGTGCTGTTTGAATCGCCGGGTAGCGTTCAAACAGCACGCCCAAGCCCAGTGCTATACCTGCAAACAACAAAAAGCAGCCGCCTAAAATCCCCCACATATGCGGCAGCGTACGCCTAAAGCCGAAGTTAGCGCCAGAGGCGGTAAGCATAACGTTATTCGGCCCTGGGGTAAGCGTCATCGACATCATATAGAGCGCGGCCGGACCGAGGATTACCCATTCGCTATTCATTTATTGTATCCATACAATTTGGTGATAAGGATTGTTTTGTTGCCGATTTTGCTAGCATAATGGGGTTTAAATTGACGTCAAAGGTTTTATTGTCACCATGACAATGTGGGTGCCTTCGCTAGCTGAATTTTCTGGTTCACGCTACCGCGCTATTGCCAGTGCCATTGAAGCCGCTATCCAGGCGGGAACACTACTGCCAGGGGAGCGATTGCCGCCCCAGCGCCGCTTGGCGGATGCGCTAGGTGTGACCATTGGCACGGTAACCCGGGGATACGCTGAGGCTGAACGCAATGGCTGGGTGTCGGCACGGGTGGGTAGCGGCACCTATGTGAAGAGCCAAGACCAAAACAATGCTTTTAGCCTGACGTTTCCCGCTGACGAAACGGCCGGTGTGATCGATTTAAGCCTTAGCCTGCCACCGCCCCACCCGTTGCGGCAGACGCTGTTGAGCGAAGCGCTGGTCGCTTTAAGTCAATCCGGGGCAGCATTAGCACGTGGTGTAACTTACCAACAGGCCCAGGGGCGTCATGAGCATCGTGAAGTACTCGCTCGCTGGTTAAATACTTTGGGTATGCCGCTGATGGCCGATGAGCTGCTCATTACCCAGGGTGGGCAGCATGGCCTTAGTTTGGCGCTCAGCACCTTGCTAAGGCCGGGCGAGCTGTTGGCCGCTGATGCCTTGACCTATCCCGGTGCCATCAGCGCTGCGCAGCAGGGGCATCTAAAGTTGGTAGGCATTGGTCAAGACAGTGAAGGGATGCGCATGGATCTGCTTGAGGCGCAGTGTGCCCGGCAGCCACCTAGAGCGATTTATCTAACGCCGGAACAGAACAACCCCACCGGCGCGTGTTTAAGCGAATCGCGCCGCGAGCGACTGGTAACGTTGGCACGGCGCTACGATATCTGGCTGATTGAAGATGGCGTGCAGTATCTACCCGCTGAGCAGCGCGGTACACCCCTTTACAGGCTTGCGCCGGAGCGCACGCTGTTTGTGTTTAGTACCGCTAAAGTGCTGGCGGGTGGGCTACGAATTGGCGTACTGCGTGCGCCTAAAAGCTTGCACGAGCGGTTAGCGACAGGCCTTCGCGCTCAGAGTTGGATGGTGCCACCGCTAATGGTCGATGTGGTTTGCCATTGGATTAATCAGCCCGCGGCGGAAAAATTACTTACCTGGCAAACTCAGGAGCTCGCGGAGCGTCAGCAGTTGGCTGCCGAATGGCTAAAAGATTTTTCCTTAAGCGGGCGTTCGCACAGCAGCAATGTATGGCTTGCGCTGCCAGAGGGGAGCCGGGCCGTAGAGCTGTGTGAACGGCTACTGCAGCGGGGCGTTAAGGTCAGCAGCGCAGAGCCCTTTTGTGTCGGGAGCACGCCAGCGCCCCAAGCGATTCGGCTATGTGTTGGGGCCGCGGCGGATCGCAGTGAACTGATTCAGGCATTGAGTATCGTCGCCGCCTGTTTAACCGAGCGCCCATTAGCCCCTGTCACTTTGTGAATTACTCGTAGCGGTCTTTCCAGCCCTGGTGGCGCACCTGGTCTTTAAGCATTTCGAGGACGTCGTACAGCACCTGCTCGGTGACCCGATTGCTGCCTTCGTCAACCGTCAGCCAGGTGTCGAAGCCGCTGTCGGCGGTGCGCTCCACTAACTGCCTAAACTCATCCGAATGAATGCCTAGCAGCAGCTCATCGACTAGCCGTTGAGCAACGCCGCTGAGTGATGCTTCCATCGCGCTGGTGGCCTGCTGCCCCATGGGCAGGCGATTAAGGCGCTGAATCTCGGGGCTTTCCCGTAGCGTGCGGCTAACTAAATCACTGATTGCCGCCATAATGGATTGGCGGTTGTGCTGGTAGGCTTTGCCGATAGTGCTCTCCAGCCGCTGAGCGATCTCATGAATCAGCTGAGCTTTGCGGGGCATGATCACACGTTCAATGACGCGCTCGGTCAGCGAATCGCTGGCGCGTATCTGCTGCTGTACATTGCCCAATAGACGCAGGGCGATGCGGTCGGAAAGCTCCTCAAGCAGAATGTCGTAATACTTGGCCACAAATTGATAGATGTACCAGTGGGTAACATCAATAAGGCCGATGCGATGCAGCCGATTGATTAACGATACAACGCGTAAAATACGCAGTAGTCGGAAGCCCGCGAGGGGAATGCAGCCCAGCACATCGTACCAGTGCACGAAGGGGTAGAAAAACCAGCGGTGGTAGCGCCGCTCGGCAATCGCGATTGACCAGCCCAGCAGTACGTCGGCGATAAAAAAGCTGACAAATACCAGGTCGATGGTGATAAAACGGCTATGAATCACGTCATCGTAGAAGGTGTGAAAACCGGGGGCGAGGTTGGCGATGCCCTGGTTAATAGGGTCAAGCAGAAACAGCGAATCAAACAGCAGTAGCGATAGATTAATCACCACTAGCGTCAGGATAAAAAAATCCCAACCAATATGGGCGTATTCAACCGCTTTAGGCAGGTGTGGATAGCGTTCCCTGGCGGGCATACGAACTCCTTGTCGTTGGGTCTTTAATGGGCCTGGGACTGGTAATGCTGCTGGGTCAGCAGTTCCTCTTTTTCTGCCTGTTTGCGTAATTTTTTGCGCAGTGCCGCCTTTTCAAAACGCAGTTCCTGGAGCGGTGTGGCCAACTTGAGCGGCGGTACGCTAGCGGGTTTACCATCAGCGTCCACTGCTACCATGGTGAGGTAGCAACTGTTGGTATGACGGATCAGCTTATTACGAATATCTTCAGCCACGACCTTGATGCCCACTTCCATCGACGAGCGACCAACATGATTAACGCTGGCCAGAAAGGTGACCAGCTCACCGACATGAATCGGCTGCTTAAACAACACCTGATCCACTGACAGCGTCACGACATAGTGGCCCGAATAGCGGCTGGCGCAAGCAAAAGCGACTTCATCGAGCTTTTTAAGAATTGCACCACCATGGACTTTGCCGCTGAAATTCGCCATATCGGGCGTCATCAATACGGTCATGGAGAGTTCATGCTGCCCAGGTAGGGCAGCGTTAGCGCTGATTTCGGCGTCTGTCATTCGGTGCTCCTGCTCCTACGTGAGACCAATAACGGCTGCCCGTTACTCATATGCTGGGCAAACGGAGCGACGGGCAGTCATTGGCGGTTGTTTAAAACCATACCAGACCGACGGAAATAATAATGCCGGTGATAAAAAGCTGAATCAGGCAGAAGCCCATAATATCTTTCGCCTTTAGGCCCGCAATGGCGAGCACCGGGAGTGCCCAGAAGGGCTGTAGCAGGTTAGTCCAGGCATCGCCCCAAGCCACCGCCATGGCAACCCGCGGAATATCAGCTCCTAAGGCCTGAGCAGCCGGTAGCATCACCGGTGCCTGAACTGCCCACTGGCCGCCGCCGGAAGGGACGAATAGGTTGACAATACCCGCGCTGATAAACGACCAGAACGGCAGTGTATTGGTGGTGGCAAAGGAGACCAGCCACTCGGACATGCTCTCTGCTAGCCCGGACTGCACCATAATGGCCATGATGCCAGCATAAAATGGGAATTGGATGACAATCCCTGCGCCGCCTTTAATAGCTTCGTGCAGGCTATTGAGCAGATTGCGTGGCGTGCGGTGCAACACAATGGCTAGGAACAGAAACATAAAGTTAACGACGTTAAGGTTTAAGCCGCCACCCCTTAGCAGGAAGTGATCAAGCAAGAACAGCAGCCCCGGTACACCGACCAGCAGGGCGAGGGTAAAGCTATTTTCCAGGCGTTCAGCAGGACGAGTAATGCGGCCAACCGGCTCGGGCTCTTCATTCAGAACATTTGGGTCGACATAGACGCTATCCTTCTCATCCGGCAGCATCATGCGGTTTACCAGTGGGATGGCAATAAATAGGCAGGCCACAATAGCGAGGTTGAAGAAGGCGAAAATCGTAGAGCCGGTACCAATCACTCCAATTTGATCGGCGGAAAAATGCCCTTCGGTAGCGATGGTTAGCGGTATTGAGCCTGCCAAACCGCCGTGCCACACCACAAAGCCTGAGTAAGCACTGGCCACTAATAGCCGATAGTCAACGCGGATCAATCGGGCCAGTTCTTTGGCAAATAGCGCGCCGACCACAAGGCCAAACCCCCAGTTAATCCAGCTGGCCGCCAATGAGACCAGCGTCACTAGGATGATTGCACCGCCAGGGGATTTAGCAGTACCGGCTATTTTCTGCAGAATGCGTTTTACTGGTGGTGAGCTTGCCAGCATAAAACCGGTGACCAGTACCAGCAGCATTTGCATAGAGAACGTCAGCAAGCCCCAGAATCCATCGCCCCAGAAGCGTAGTACTGCCAGCGGTGTTTGCCGCTCAATGGCGATTGCGGCGGCCGAGGCAATTAACGTCAGCAATAGTACGAAAATATACGGGTCGGGGAGATAGCGCTCCACCAGCTTTACCGCCGGTTTTGAGATCATTTTAAGCATGGGATGCTCTCTTTATTCATTATTAGGAAGTGGCTAAGCAAGGTCTTGGAAGTGTAACGGCATAGCTAATATACGGGTGAGTACGGAAATTTTCACGTTGAAGCTGCCCGCTTAATCTTACGTTAGCGTAGTTGAGGTTAATTGCGCCTGTTTTAACGCTAATGGTTTAACCGGTAGGGGCGATGGTAGTGAAAATAGTAGTAGGCGATCAGCACCGCCGAGCGCACCAGCGTGAACAGCATAAACGCCAGCCAGAGCCCATGATTGCCCAGTCCCTGGGTTAGCCACCAAATGGGCAGATAGGCGGCTAGGCCAATAAAGATACTGTTACGCATTTCACGTACCGCAGTGGTGCCAATAAACACCCCATCAAGGAGGTAGCTCCATACCGCAATCAGCGGCATGACGACCATCCAGGGCAAGTACTGCGCCGCAGTTGCACGCACCTCTTCAAGGCCAGTGAGCAGCGCAATAAGCGCATTGCCACCCAGCGCGAACAGCAGGGCGGCAGCGCCAGCCGTCCATAATGAAAATCGCGCGGCGGCGCGCACAGTGGCGGCAAATTCCTGCCAATCCTGACGGCCATAGGCGCGCCCAATCAGTGATTCGGCAGCGTGGGCAAAGCCGTCCAGGGCGTAGCTGGTGAGCATGATAAATTGTAGCAGCACAGCGTTGGCAGCAAGCACTGTGTCGCCTTGACGAGCACCCTGGGCGGTAAAGAACGCCATGGCAAACAGCAGGCCGAGAGTGCGCACAAATAGGTTGGCGTTGACGTTAAACAGGGCTGTGTAAGCTGCGAGTGCCAGCAGACGCTCGCGCAAAAAATGGCCATCCAGACGGGTTAGCTGGCGTAGCACCAGGTAGCTGCCAAACGCTAGGGCACTGTAGTCAGCGATTACGCTCGCCCAGGCCACGCCGTTGCTGGTCATTCCCAGACCCACCACAAACCATAAATCCAGCACGATATTAACGCTGTTGGTGAGCAGTAGAATCATTAGCGTAACGCGGGAGTTCTGTTGGCCCAAAAACCAGCCCAGAATGGCGTAGTTGGCGAGCACCGCCGGTGCAGACCAGAGGCGTATATGGGCGTACTCGCGGGCTAAATCGGTCGCTACTTCACTACCATCTAAGAGCCATAAACCGAGCGTAATCAGCGGCGAGGCAAACACAATCAGCAGGCTACCAATCACCAGCGCCATGATCAGCGACTGCCCCAGCAGGTTGCGCACGTCTGTATCGCTCTCGCGCCCCATGGCTTGGGCGACTAGCCCCGTAGTACCCATGCGCAAAAAGCCAAACCCCCAATAGAGGAAGCTAAACAGTGTGGCGCCGAGGGTAACGCCGGCTAAGTAGCGGGAGTCGGGCAAGTGCCCGACCACAGCGGTATCCACCAACCCGAGCAGCGGGACGGTGATATTGGAGAGGATGATTGGCCAAGCAAGGGCCCAAATCCGCATTCGGCTTAGGCGGCAGTGATGATGCGGTACTTCTTCATCAACTGTTCTTGGCTTTCGTGGCGTTCAGGGTCAAGCGGAATGCAGTCCACCGGGCAGACCTGTTGGCATTGAGGTTCGTCATAGTGACCGACGCACTCGGTGCATAGGTTAGGGTCGATGACGTAGATCTCCTCACCGGGGGAGATCGCATCATTGGGGCACTCGGGTTCGCAGACGTCGCAGTTAATGCACTCGTCGGTAATCATCAGGGCCATGGGCATACCTCGCAGATGGCATTAACACTCGGGCTTTGCACGAAAACTGCTTGCGCTCGTCCATACGTTGTTAAAAATCGGCTCAAAATACTCATTTACACCCTGTAAACTCCGTTTTTTCGCCGATTTTTGCCTAGTCTGGCCTTCGCTCAGCGACTTTTCGTACAAACCCCTAAGGTATCAATAGCAATACCTGAGTGTTTTACTCAACAATGGCGTTGGCTAGCTAGTGTAGTGGTTACGCAGCGCTTCGGCGACCTGAGGATGCACCAGGGGGGAAATATCGCCGCCAAGCTTGGCAATTTCGCGCACGATGGTTGAAGAGATATACGAATTTTGTACCGCGGGGGTTAAAAACACGCTCTCCAGCTCCGGGTTTTGTGCGCGGTTCATATTGGCCAACTGCAGCTCGTACTCAAAGTCAGAGACCGCGCGCAGGCCGCGCAGAATGATTGTCGCACCCTGTTCGTGCATCATGGTTGTGAGCAGGGTCGAGAAGCCGATCACCTCAACGTTGGGCAGCGGCGCGCAGACCGCTTTCACTAAGCTCATGCGCGTTTCCAAGTCGAGGTGGGGGCTTTTGCCAGGGCTTGCCGCCACCGCGATGACCACTTTGTCGAACATCCGTGCGCCGCGCTCGATCAGGTCAAAATGGCCATTGGTGATAGGGTCGAAGGTGCCGGGGTAGACGGCGATATTCAGTTTGCGCGTGGTCATTCCTCGCTCTCCTCGTCCAGGCAGCCAAACGGGTTATCGCTGGTTAAGGAGACGGCGTGGTCGTAACCGGGGATATGAATCCGGTCAGCGTGAATATCCAGCTCTGGGCCCTCCAGCACCGCTTCACCAAACTGATAGCGTGGAGCGTAGTGGCCACGGTCTGCCTGGGCCAAGTAGGCCGCTGCCGCTTCGCGGGTGATTTCGCGACGGGTTTTCCAGGCGTTCACCGCCGCCGCGCCGTGGCGCTGCGTCAGCAGGCGTTCGGTCACCGCAGGTGAAAGCACCACGCCGGTGGCGTTGTTGCCGCCGAAGCCCTTGGCGTTAATAAAAGCAGCGTCCGCGCGAAAAGTTTGTGCCGTTTGAGAAAAGCGCAGCCGCTCAGCATAGACATCGTCAGCCACCGTATCCAGCGTGGGAATGCCCGGCAGCAAGTCGTGGGCAAAACTACCCAGTGCGCTCGCCAACTGGTCGCCCGCCGCGGAGCCTTGTGAGTGGCCAATAAAGGCTTTAATCGCCACTACGGGCCAGTCGCTAATGCCGTTGGCGCGGGCAATTTCGTCGAACACATGGGATTCGGTAATGCGGTTTTTGGGTGTGCTGGTGCCGTGAGCGTGCAAAAAGCTGCGCTCTTTAAGGGATTTTTCGCCCAGCATATCGCGCACCAACGCAGTCGCTTTGCCGAGGGTGATGTAGTTGCCGATGCCCGGCGCCGAAATCGAGCGCTTGTAGCCATCGGCATTAACGAACACATCAGGCACCGCACCGAGAATATCCGCGCCGACTTCCAACGCTAGGGCATCGTCCATCAGCAGCACGAACTGGCTGGCTTCCGCCATGGTAAAGCCACAGTTGCGCGCAAACGGACGGCAGGCGCGCTGATAATCGCTGTCGGTGAGCAGCTCCAGAGCATCCAGGGCTTTCAGACCAGCGTCGTCAGCTAGCGCACCCATGGCCCGGAAACCCTCGATGATTTCCGGGGTGATGGGAGCGTCTGCAGTACCCACCATCACCACACGACGGCGTCCGGCGCGAATGTCATCAATACCCAGGCGCAGGTTATAGAGAAAGCTGGCACAGGCGCCTAACGCTGCGCCTGTGCCACCTACGCTACCCAGTACATAGGCATTCAAAAAGTCGGCGGGCATCTGACCATAGCCCAGAGGCATTTGCTTGGAGGTGGCGCGTTGACCACTCACCAGGCTTTTCAGTAAGCCGCCCCAGCCTTGATCGTCTAGCTGTCCAATGGAGTTCCCGGCGTACACGGCAATATGATCCGGATTTAACTGTTGGCGCAGCGTCTCCCAAGAAAGACCGCTGGCGCCCAGGCAGTCGCTGGCACCAAATACCGCCAGCGATAGCCCGCGGGGGTGGTGCACGCTGCGGTAGAGGTTTGCGGGGTCAAAGCCGCTGGGTAGCTGGGCCGCCGCGCGTACCTTGGGTAACTGCGCGTCGGGAAGCAGTACCTCTAACACCCCTGCAGGTACGCTCACCTCTACCTCGCGGACATCAATGTCGCGCACCTGCCAATCCTCCGGCAGGTGTTCGGGTAACTGGCGGCGGCGCAGGGTAAAGCGTAGCGGCTCGGCCAACTGCATACTGGCTTGCCGGTTTGACGGCATGCCAGGGTCGAGAAAGCGAGGGTCTTCGTTGCGTCGGATCAGGGTGTGGTTCAGCACCTGATCGCGCAGCGACTGCGCTGGAGCCTCTACGGGCTGACCTTGACTATCGTGCCACCCCTCTTCGGAGTGCTCGACTAGACGCATAAGCGCGGCCAAGCCTTCCAGTGTCTGGCGTTGCTGGTCAGCAGGAAGGGCATCAAGCACGGTGCGGCGGAAGGCCTGATGGCCAGAGGTTCTGCCAGCGGGATTGATGCCGCCCATGCCGACAATCACCGGTAAGTGTGACAAGCCGGGTTCCTCGTGGTGCGGTGGTGGTAATAACAATTATCGGCAAAAGTACTCGGTATATGATGCCTAGTACCATGCGCTTAATAAGTACGCTAAGAAGCACGTTATGCGTGATCATAGCACCGGCTGAGCAACGGCGTCATGCCGCAAGCGTTCGAGACTGATAGAATCACGCTTTTCAGCCGAGTAATGGCATGCAGCATACTTCTCGACCAGTGGTTTCTAATCAGCCAGGCCCACATCAGGATCTCGCCCGACGAGTGAGCCGAGCGTTAACGCATCCGCTACGTAAACCAATCGCCGAACACACGCAGCGCAGTTTCGCCCTGGCGGCAGAGTGGTTCGTGGGCCGTCAGGCACCGTTGATACTCGATTCGGGCTGTGGCGTGGGGATATCGACCCGCCAACTGGCGGTGCAGTTCCCTGCCCATGCGGTAATCGGCGTGGATCGCAGCGAGGATCGTTTGGGGCGTGACCATGGCCAGTTGCCTGACAATGCGCTGCTGGTAAGAGCGGATCTGGTCGACTTTTGGCGCTTGGCCTATCAGGCTGGCTGGGCGCCAGAGTATCACTTTCTCCTTTATCCGAACCCTTACCCCAAGGCGGGGCACCTAAAAATGCGCTGGCATGGCCATGCGGTTTTACCCACACTGTTGGCGCTTGGCGGGTGTCTTGAGTTGCGCTCCAACTGGTTCCTCTACGTTGAAGAGTTTGCTTTGGCAGTGGCACAGGTAACCGGCAAACAGGCAGCGGTGACTGAAATTGCGCCTAAAGGGGACTATTTAACCCCTTTCGAAGCTAAGTATGCTCAGAGTGGTCAGGTTCTGTGGCGTTTATGCGTTGAGTTGGAGCGAACATGACGTTTGTCTATTTGGTGTTGGCGATTGTGGCCGAAGTGATCGCCACGAGCGCCTTAAAAGCCTCCATGGGCTTCACGCGCCCGCTACCCAGCGTGGTGGTGGTAGTGGGTTACGGGTTAGCTTTTTATTTGCTCAGCCTGGTGCTGCGCACGCTGCCGGTAGGGGTTGCCTATGCGATTTGGGCAGGCCTGGGCATTGTGCTGGTCACCTTGGTCGGCATAGTGGTATTCGGTGAAAAGCCTGATTTGCCGGCGGTGATAGGAATTAGTTTGATAGTAGCAGGCGTGGTAATGCTGCAAATGTTTTCAAAAATGAATGTGCATTGAGGAGCTGTAATGGGGTGTTTTTTTGCTGTTAAGCGCATGCAGCGCTGGTCGCTGGTGACAGGTGTAGCCACATTGGCGCTGTGTGCCAGCACCAGTCTGTTCGCCGATTTCAATCGCCTGGGCCAACTGCAGAGCAAAGGCTTTTCGATTAGTGCAGAAGCACGCCTTTTGGATGCTGATGCAGGCGCCAATGCGTTGTTGGGCAGCATCACCCCGGATCGCCAGCTGTCGCCCGCTTCAGTCACTAAAGCCTACTTGTCGGCGGCGGCGCTAAACCGTTTTGGCCCCCAGCACCGCTTTACCAGCCAACTGGTCAGCTCCGCTAGCATTGAAAATGGGGTGTTACGCGGTGACTTGGTGTTTGAGGGCGGCGGGGACCCGGGCCTAACCACTGAGAACCTTTGGCGTTTGGTGCAGCGTTTGCACTTAGCCGGGGTGCGTGAGGTAGAGGGGGCGTTGGTGGTCAGCCAGTGGCGCTTTGGGTCAGTGGACTGTATTACCACGGACCGCTGTAATGCCCTGACTCGGGTTGCCAATGCCTATAGCGCGCCGCTCTCCTCAGCTGGCGTTAACTTTGGTAGCTGGTGCGTTAATGTCGCACCAGCGACGAACGCGGGTGAGCCCGCCCAAGTGGGGCTATGCGATAGCCAGACGTCGCTGATCACCATTGATAACCAAGTAATCACCCGCCCCGCCAATAGCGGTACTGAGATTAGCGCTGAACGAATTACCGATGAGCGTGGCGACGTGATGCGCTTGACGGGGCAGATCTCCACCAATGCCACTGCACGCGATGTCTACCGTGGCGCAGGGGATGCCGCCGAAACAACCGCGCAAGTGCTAATGGGCATGTTGAACCAGGCGGGTATACAGGTGCGCGAACCGTGGCGCGTTAGCTCGTCTCAGCCGCCTAGCAGCGCCCAGCGTCTGGCGGCGGTGGACAGCCAGCCACTGCAAGAGCTATTGCTGCGCATCATGAACTACTCCAATAACTATATGGCCGATGTGCTGGCGCTGGATCTCGTCGAGACACCTCAGGCACAGCTACGCCAGGCGGGCCAGGCGATTGAAACTTACGCCCACAGCCTGCCCGGGCACGGGCCGTTAACATTGTATAGTGGTAGCGGACTGACCACTGAAAACCGCACATCGGCCCAGGGCGTTAACGTAATGCTGGAGGACATGTTTCGTCAAAGTAGCCTGTTTCCCAGCTTTGTGGCGGCCTTTCAGTCACCCGCTAACGGGGTAATGCGCTTCATTCGGCGAGGTTCCTCCACGTTTCAAAACAATGTCATGATCAAAACCGGCACGCTTAACCAACCTTTTGCAGTACGCGCCGCGGCGGGCTATTTTCGCACTGCGCAAGGGCGCTGGGGGGTGTTTAGTGTCATGGTCAATGGTAACGGCAGTACGCCTTATTTAAGCTGGACTGAAGTGCTGGATCCGTTGTCACAGGATCTAGAAGCAATGATGTTAGCGAATTGAACAAACTCTACGCTCACAAGGTGAGGCGATCTGCATGAAACCTGGGCATACCGGTTTAACACATTTGGTTCACTCCACGCGCTATTCGTGGAAAGGCCTGAAAGCGGCGTTCAGAAACGAGGCGGCTTTCCGTCAAGAGGTCGGCATTACGGTAGTACTGCTGCCGCTTGCCTGGTGGATCGGTGAAGGACCTATCAGTTGGCTACTGCTAGTGGGTAGTCTGTTTTTTGTACTGATAGTGGAGCTGCTTAATAGTGCGATTGAGAACGTGGTGGATCGGATTGGTACCGAGCACCATGAGCTTTCAGGGCGGGCCAAGGATATTGGTTCGGCGGCGGTGATGCTGTCGCTGATCATGGCCGGGCTTACCTGGGGGCTATTGGGCTGGGAAAAATTCTTTAGCTAAGCAGGTAATTGAAAGCGAACGTTTTTGACGCGCTGTCAGCGAGGTAGTTATGCAAGTGAACGACGATTTCTTACCGTTGTCGACGCTGCCAGCGTCGTTACATACCGCCACCCAATCCGCCTGGAAGCGGCTACGCGAGGCGCTTGCTCAAGCCGATAATGTCGCCGAGATGACCAAGCAGGAATTGCCTTCCAGTAATTGGCAAGGGCTTTCGGAGCAGCGTCGCGAGGCGCTTGCTAAAGTATTGACCATCTCGACCTTCGCGCTGGATACCCTGGTTCGCTACCCCCAGTGGTTGGCCGAGTTGGATATTGCCGGTGAGTTGGACGTAAACCCAGGTCGAGATGAGCTGGCTAGCTGGCTGAGTGAGTCACTTGAGAGTGCCGAAGACGAAGAGGCGATGCAGCGGGTAATCCGCCGTTTTCGTCGCAAGCGTATGCTGGGGATTATCTGGCGTGACCTTAACCGTGCCTCTGGCCATAGCATGTGGAGTACCGCCACGGCGGTGTCTGAGCTTGCCGAAATATGCTTGGAAGCGGCATTAACCTGGCTTGAACGTTTTTACGCGCCGCGTTGGGGCTTACCTGCCCCACGTAAAGACGGCACGCCCCAGCGTCTGGTGATTCTGGGTATGGGCAAACTAGGTGCTGGGGAGCTGAACCTCTCTTCCGATATCGATCTGATCTTTGCCTTCCCTGAAAAAGGTGAGACGCAAGGTGGGCGCAAACCGTTAGAGCACCAGGAATACTTTACCAAGCTGGGGCAAAAGCTGATTGCCGCCCTGGATGCCATGACCGCCGATGGCTTCGCCTTCCGTGTCGATATGCGCTTGCGGCCTTTGGGCGACGGCGGGCCGCTGGTGGGCTGTTTTGCCATGCTCTCTAGCTACTACCAGGATCAAGGCCGCGAATGGGAGCGTTACGCCATGCTCAAGGCGCGCCCGGTCGCGGGGGATCTGGACGCGGGCGATGAGCTGTTGGCCGGGCTGCGCCCCTTTGTGTATCGCAAATACCTGGATTTTGGCGCCATTGAGTCGCTGCGTGAACTGAAAGCGATGATCAACCGCGAAGTGAAGCGCAAAGGCATGCAGAGCAATATCAAACTTGGCTCCGGCGGCATTCGTGAGGTTGAGTTCGTCGTGCAGGCGTTCCAACTGATTCGCGGCGGCCGCGATACGGAGCTGCAGGTGACATCGCTAAAAACGGCGCTCAATCGTTTGCCCGAGCTGGGCCTGTTGCCGCAGGAAGTGGTCGATGAGCTGCTGCCTGATTATGCTCTTCTGCGCGATGTCGAACACGCTCTCCAAGCACTGGAAGACCGTCAGACACAGACCTTGCCCAGCGATGATGCTGATCGTGAACGGGTAGCCTTCGCCATGGGGCATGAAGATTGGCCGGGGTTGATAGCTCAGCTTGACGAAGTGCGCGAGCGGGTGCGCCAACACTTTGATGCCGTGATTGCCGACCCCGAAGAGGATGTCGATGAGGCCAACGATGATAGCCAGCTTGGCTTGGCTCAGTGGCGGCTTATTTGGCGCGGCGAGTTAGAAGTGCAGGAGGCCAGCGCGTACCTGGCCGAGGCGGGTTTTAACGAGCCAGAAAAAGCCTTGAAGCGGCTGCATAGCCTTTATCATTCTCGGCAAGTGCAAAGCATGCAGCGGATTGGCTTCGAGCGCTTGGATGCGTTAATGCCGCTGCTGTTGGATGCGGTGGCGGGCAATGAAGCACCGGATACCGCGCTTGAACGGGTACAGCCGCTGATTGAGGCCGTACTGCGGCGTACAGCTTACCTTGCGCTGCTGCGCGAAAACCCCCAGGCGCTCGAACACCTGATGCGCTTGTGCGCCGCGAGCCCCTGGATAGCTGAACAGCTGTCGCGTTATCCCATTCTGCTCGACGAGCTGCTGACGCCAGAAACGCTGTATACCCCCGCCGATAAAGCGCGCCTTGCCGATGAGCTGCGCCAAACGCTGAATCGTTTGCCAGAGGATGATGAAGAGGCCCAGCTAGAGGCATTGCGCGTTTTTAAACACGCTCAAACCCTGCACGTAGCGGCGTCGGATATCGTGGGTACTCGGCATCTAATGAAAGTAAGCGATTACTTAACCTATATCGCCGAAGTCATTCTCGATGCCGTGTTGGCGATGGCGTGGAAGCATATTACCCGCAAGCACGGTGTTCCTGAGGGGCTGAATGCCGGGGAAGCGGCTTTTCTGATCGTTGGTTACGGCAAACTGGGCGGCATTGAGCTGGGCTACAGCTCCGATTTAGATCTTGTTTTCCTTCACGATAGCGATGGTCAGGGCACAACTGATGGTCCACGACCCATTGATACGCCAGTGTTTTTTACCCGTCTGGGACAGCGTATTATTCACCTGCTCACCGCGGTAACGCCCACCGGCACGCTGTATGAAGTGGATATGCGCCTGCGGCCTTCGGGTAATTCAGGACTATTGGTGACATCGCTTAAAGCCTTTGCCGAGTATCAGCGTCAGAATGCCTGGACCTGGGAGCACCAGGCATTGGTGCGCGCCCGGGTGGTGGCGGGTAGCGATTCGCTGGCCGAGAAATTCAGTCAGTTACGGGGCGATATTCTAGGTGGTGAGCGAGATAAAGCTGCACTGCGCGAAGAGGTGGTCAAGATGCGTCAGAAAATGCGCGACCATCTGGGCAGTAAAACCACCAGCAATACCTTTAACGTCAAACACGATGCGGGCGGTATGGTGGATATCGAGTTTCTCTGCCAATACGCGGTGTTAGCGCTTGCTCACCAAACGCCTGCGTTACTTACTTACAGCGATAATATCCGCATTCTAGAGAGCCTGACCGAGAGTGGGTACTTACCAGCTGAAGAGGCAGAGCGTCTTCGCGAGGCTTATCTGGCTTATCGCAGCGCTACGCACCGAGCGGCGCTCACCGGTCAGAAAGCACTCAGCGATGGTGAGGAATTCCGTGCGCATCGCGATATAGTCACCGCGCTCTGGCAGCGCTTTCTTGAACCTTCCACCGCCGATAACCGCTAGTCAGACGGTAACCAGGACGCAACAGTGATAACAAGGAATAGGGCTGGGCGGTCCGTATGATTGGACATATTCTGGCCACGCTATTGCCAGTATTTTTAATCGCTGGCTGTGGCGCAGCCTATGGGCGCTACCGTACACCGGATATTCGCAGTCTCAATACCCTCAACATGGAGCTGTTCGTTCCGCTATTGGTGTTCGCCGTGCTGGCTGACCGGCAAGCGCCGTTAGCTGAGTACGCCTGGCTGGCCACGGCAGCGATAGCAGTAGTGCTGGGGTCGGGGCTTGTACTTTGGCCGCTGGCAAAGTGGCTAAAGCTGGATAGCAAGATCTTCCTTCCGCCGATGATGTTCAACAATGCGGGCAATATGGGCGTGCCGCTGCTGGTGTTGGCATTTGGTGCTGAGGCGCTTCCTGCGGCGGTGGTGGTGTTTATCGTTGAAATGCTGCTGCACTTTTCGGTGGGGCTTTACATGCTTAACCCGCGCACTTCGCTATGGCGAATGCTGCGCATGCCAATTGTACTCGCGAGTCTGGCGGGTTTAGCGGTGAATATCAGTGGCCTGCCGCTGCCTGGCTGGCTGCTGGAGGCGATGCATATGCTAGGCGGGGTATGTATTCCGCTAATGCTGTTTGCGTTAGGGGTGCGGCTCTTGGAGATCGACTTTAGCGATTGGCGTATGGGGATACTGGGGGCGGTGCTGTGTCCGATTTCCGGATTAGTAATTGCTTTGCCGTTGATGTGGCTACTGCCACTAAATGCGCTTCAGGCGGCGGTGCTGCTGGTATTTGCGGCACTGCCGCCTGCGGTGTTGAATTACTTGGTCGCAGAGCAGTATAAGCTGGCGCCACAAAAAGTGGCTTCGCTGGTGCTGATTGGTAACCTGGGCAGTCTGGTCGTTATGCCGCTGACCTTGGCCGCGGCATTTACCTGGGTTTACGCGCCGCTGTAACAAAGTATACGGCACTAGGTGGCGCGAAAAAGTGACTAACGGGTTAATTAACGATCATCTTTAACTTCATAGCTGCCTTCCAAGACATCCTGATGACCAGGACGGTTTTGCGCAGACGTATGCGGGGAAGCATGTCCGTGAGAATGCCCTTGAGAATATCCCCCACCTATATCCTGTGCCTGCTGGGCGCGCATCTGCTCCATACGCTTTTTCATTTTATGGCGCATAAACGGCATCATTGCCCAGCCAATCAGCAAGAAAAACAGGCCGAGTACCACGCCGACTATCATTAACGCGCCAAACGCCAGCCACGTGAGCAGCAGCTTCAAGCTGCCCGCCACTCCGCTGGGTTGAGTTTGCGCAGCACGGGCGCGCCATTGGTTAGCCGCTTGCCATGCAGCGTTGCGTTGGTCGCGATTCATCTGTGGCATGAGAGCCTCCATCGGTTATTCGCACCCATTGGAACACAGTAGCTCTAGCAAGTTCACTGCTTGGCCACAGTGCGATTAGATTTTTCAACTGTTACCATTAAGCTGTACAAGGCAAGTTTAGTTGTACAAGCATGCGCTTAATACGCAGTGCTTACCTAAACAGAGCTCATTTAACAGGACGGTTATATGGCGAATCATGGAGGCAAGTCGGTATTCATCGCATCGGTGGTGATTATTTTTGGCTTGGTAGTTGTGGGGGCGTCATTTCCTGAAGGATTTGCCAACGTTGCAGAGGGCGCACTGACTACTGTTACCGGGCTATTCGGGTGGTTTTATCTATTTTCGGTTTTTGGTTTTGTCATTTTTCTGTTTGGTCTGGCGCTAAGCAAGTATGGCAAGGTGCGCTTAGGCCCCCAGGACAGTCGACCCAACTATACATTCTTTTCGTGGATCAGCATGCTGCTGGCCGCAGGCTTTGGTGTCGGACTGGTCTTCTATGGCATGGCGGAACCCATGTTTCACTTCATTGAGCCGCCCTATGGCGACAGAACCGCCGAAACCGAAGCGGCCGCCCGCTACGCTATTCAATACAGCTACTTTAACTGGGGGATACACCAGTGGGCAGCTTTCTCGATTGTCGGTTTGATCATTGCCTATTTTCAGTTCCGAAAAGGGCAGGCAGGACTGGTGTCGTCCGTACTGTCATCGATAACGGCTAAGAATCCTAAAATTCGTCCTTACGCTTCCTGGCTGGATGTATTTGCCGTGGTCGCCACCGTAATGGGGGTGGCTACCTCGTTAGGGTTAGGCGTGCTGCAGATGAATGGCGGTTTAAACGCTGTGTTTGGCCTGCCGGAGAACGGTTTCTGGCAGTTTGTGATTCTTTTCGTGATGTTCTGCGCCTATATGGCTTCTACCTGGTCGGGTTTGGATAAAGGCATTAAACGCCTCTCTAACCTTAATATGATTTTATGTATCGGGTTGATGCTGTATGTGCTGTTCACTGGCCCCACCGTGGCGATATTAGAGACCATCACGGTGGGGATTGGCGATTATCTGCAGAATTTTATCGGCATGAGCCTGCGCATTTCTCCCTATGGTGATAATGAGTGGGCAAGCAACTGGACGATTTTCTATTGGGCCTGGGTGATTGCCTGGTCGCCGTTTGTAGGTACCTTTATTGCCCGGGTATCACGGGGGCGTACCATCAAAGAGTATGTGTTTGGGGTGCTGTTCGTACCGCCGCTGCTGGCCTGTTTATGGATTGGCGTATTCGGTGGCGCGGCGCTGCACATGGAGTTGAACGGTACCGATATCGGTCTTGCTGCCGCAACCCAGGATAATATAACCGTCGCACTATTCGAGATGTTTGAGTTGATGCCCTTTACCGGCGTGCTGTCGGTCGTTGCGATGCTGCTGATCTTTATTTTCCTGGTCACCTCCGCTGACTCGGCCTCGTATATCGTGGCGCAAATGACCGATAATGGTTCGATCAATCCGCCGCTCTATAAGCGCGTCATTTGGGGTGTGCTGATCGCCGCTATTTGCCTGACGTTAATTGCCTCAGGTGGCTTAACGGGGCTGCAATCGGCTTCGGTGCTGTCGGCACTGCCGTTCACCTTTATCTTGTATATGATGGTGTTCGTATTAGTTCAGGAACTACGCGCCGACCGCAAGGCGATGCTAACGCAGCTTTATCGCCGCCATGGCGAAACGCCGGTGGGTGCGGACGCCTTTGAAGCCGAGCTGTTAGGTGAAGAAGAGCGCTTGCGCCGTGCACCGAGTGTGGTCAATCGGCGCATTAATAGTTAGCATCAGTCATCAGCACTAATAAAAAGTAACCAAGCCTTCGATTGCGGGGCAAGGTAGTTGGGGAGCAGCGACACATGAAGCGAAAATGCTGATGGCGCGGCAAGGGCGCCATGGAGCGACACGACGGCAGGCTAAAGGAGTTGCTTTCGATCGCTGGCTAGATAGGGTAGTCACAGTAGCGGTGCTAACGGCGATGATCATTGGTCTGGCTGCTGTGGCCGCTCACTGGCTGCTTTAAAGTACCAGCTCTGTGCAATATGTGTGCTTAACGCCCGGCTTTATGCCGGGCGTTTGCGTGTTTCGACCCGGTTTCGGCCCAGCCGTTTGGCGTGGTAAAGGTGCTGGTCGGCACGCTCAATCAGCGCTTCAGCACTAATTGATAAGCCGGGCGACATGCTGGCAACACCCATGCTAACGGTAAGCTCTGAATGGGTGCTTGAAAAAGCATGAGGAATGGCCAGTGACAGCACTGCTTCGCGCAAGCAGTTGGCAACGCCCACAGCGTCGTCATGATCCTGACCTGGCAGTACACAGACAAATTCTTCGCCGCCGTAGCGGGAGAGTAAATCCCTGGCGGGGGCAATGCACTGATTGAGCGCTTTTGCTACGGCGCGCAGGGTGTCGTCGCCCATGGCGTGCCCATAATGATCGTTAAATTCCTTAAAGTTATCGATATCGATAAAAATCACCGATAGCGGCTGCTGGGTTTGCTGCGCCAAGTGCCAGTGTTGTTGATAAAACTCATCGAAGTGGCGTCGGTTCGCCACGCCCGTCAAGCCATCCATATTAGAGAGATGATGGAGCTGGTCGCGCTGCTCCAAGCCTTGCTGAAACGCGTTTAACAAATGATCCAAACTATCCACCAGATGCCCTAACTCATCATGCTGATGTCCTCGCAACATTGGCTTGGGCCACTGGCCGGGACGATTGGGATCGGTTTGGGCAATAGCTGCGTGTACCTTGAGCAATGGGCGAGTAATAAATAGATGAAAAAAAGCGATCACCACTAGGCTTAAAATAAACGCCTCTAAAATACTCACCCCGACCACCGTGTAAATACGCGCGAGGAACTGCTGGGTTAAGTAGCCTTCTGCCAGCATCAGCTCAATCTCGCCGACGACCGCTTCCGGCATGTCGCTGCCCATGTAGTAGGCGAGGTCGGTTTGGTGGTGCAGTATATCGCCAAATAAATATTGGCTGAGCCACGTCGAATCAGCCTGTTTTGGCCTCTCAAATTCAGCCAGAGCGCGCCCAAAATCGTCACGAATCGACACCCATGCGACCTCGTCAGCATTAAATAGCCCATAGGCGATTTGGTGGGCGAGGTCGGGGTTAAGCTGGAAAGCGGCCTCTGCTGCGGCGCCGTTAACGACCGCCAACTGTTGAGTAATGCGTTGCTCGGTTTCCTGGCGCATATTGGTAGCGTGGCTGAGAAGTTCAATACTTCCTGCTACACCACTAATCAGCATAGCAATGAGCAGGGTGAGTAGCGCTTGCTTAGTGGTCAGGCTGCCTTTTTTAGGCGCGACGCCAGTGGTCAACATAGGAAAGCGAGGGCGGGGGCTTATCACTGGCTCTCCCCCTGCAGGGCATCCAGCTGGGCTTGCAGTCGCTCCAGCAGTGCTTTCGAAACGTTGAGGTGGCAGGCGAGATAAAGCGGTGCGCGATAAAAAGTAAATAAATGCGCTAGCGCGATGTCCTGTTCATGTGCCATAAATTCACCGGTTGCTTTGCCTGTCACAATCACATCTAGTAGCCCCGCCTTTAAACGCGCGATATTTTCTCGCTCCGAAGGAGCAAGTAGCACATTAATGCCGCTATCAGCGACGTAATCGCCTATGGCATCTTCCCTAAAACTGCCCACTCGCCAAGCGTTCAGCCCGGAAAGTGAATCAACATTGAGCCCACGCTCGGCTAAACTGAACGCTGCCCATTCATTGTCGACCAGTGGCCCCACCCAGTGAAACAGCGCTTCACGCTCAAGGGTGCGGGTGGTGGAGTAGACGCAATGGTTCTCCCTTAAGCGTGCTTCGGTGTAAGCGCGTGCCCAAGGCAGCAGCCGAAAATTAGCCTCTATGTCAGCTTGGCGAAGCGCATCACGTAGCAGTCGCGTCGCACTACCGATTATTTGCCCTTGGTCGTCCGAATAATTGAACGGTGGATACTCTTCGGTATTGATCGTCAGCGGCATCGCATGAAGTGGCAGACTGCAGCTACCGATAACGGTGATCAGGGCAACGCCCATGCAGTATTGCCATCGGCGAGTTAGGTCGTTAGCCATCGTCAACTACCTCTCGACTCGTCCCGCTTGCACCCTGTTTAAGGCCTGCTGCATCAGCGCTACCAGACGTGGATCCGTGGCTTTGTTGATGGCAAAGTATAGCGAAGATTCGCTGAGGGTGTGTGTGGGGGTTAAAATATCTTTAGGATAACCTTCTGACTCCGCTATCCAGCCAGCCACATTCTGACTGTAAGCCCATAGGTCAACTCGCCCGCGGGTTAGCATATTGAGTGCGCTTCGGTTATCAATAGCGGATACGAGTAAGTGCTCAGGATAGCCAGCTTCCAACAGTGCCTGGGCACCGATATCTTCCCGAATGACCGCTACGGTCAGGCCGCGATCAATCGCTTGAGCCAAAGAATCAACCACAATCGGTGCGTCGCGGTGGGCTAGCAGTACGACCCGGTCTTGAGCAATCGGCCCCACCCAGTGGAAATTGACCTCTCTTGAGGGCGTACGCGTAGTGGAAAATAGCACCGTATTAGGTTGGCTGCGCGCCAGCTCATAGCCGCGAATCCAAGGGTAGTGACGGACGTCATTACGGCTTAATGGTGTTTCTGTCGCTGCAAAAATAGCCTCCAACAAATCAATCGATATCCCGGTTAATTGCTGATTATCGATATAGTTATAGGGCGGGTACTCTTCAGTAATAAAGGTTAATGCCGCCAAGGTGTCGGGCTCATCAGCCTGTCCGCTTGCGACGATTGCCAGCCAGAGGCATAGCGTGGCCATCAACCTGGTTAAGGGTTGTCGGTACACTGGCCGTAGAGATGGCTGGGCTAATCCCATCGCAGTTCTATCCGTATTACTGATCAATCAATCAAACTTAGAGCAACGCTGGTCGGCTGTCATCTCTAATCTGCCAACGCAAGCCGTGGCGCCTTGGCGGTTCTATCTGCTAGCCTTACGGCTTCCCCTGTGAGAGAAAACTAATGCTGCCTGCTAACACTGCTAAGGCGACGGATGGCTACGCATCGCGTCGAGAAATTTTCGGCTGGGCGATGTTTGATTTTGCCAACCAGGCCTACACGCTTTTGATTATTACCGTGGTATTTGGCGAACTTTTCACCACAGTCATTGTGGGGGATCGGGGCGATAATTTCCGGTTGGCCAACTTTTTGTGGAGCCTGGCCTTGGCGATTAGTTATCTAATGGTGGTGATTACCGCGCCGTTGTGCGGAGCGGTGATGGATTACCGAGCGGAGAAAAAACGCTTTCTGCTGATTAGTTATCTCGCCACCGTGGTCACTACGGGTATGCTCTACTTCGTTGAGCCGGGCTATGTCGTTATCGGCTTGTTATTGATCGTGCTGTCTAACTACGCGTACTCCATGGGGGAGTCATTTATTGCTGCATTTTTACCTGAACTTGGGCCGCCGCAGTCGCTGGGCAAAATTTCTGGCTTTGGTTGGGCGCTCGGCTACATCGGTGGACTGTTTGCGGCAGGTTTTACCCTGGTGGTGCTAGGCGAGGCCAGCGCGGAAAACTTTGAGCGCATACGCTGGGTGGGGCCCTTTGCGGCCGGCTTTTTTCTGATTACCGCTATTCCTACGTTTTTATGGCTAAAAGAGCGAGGCACCCCTCAGCCCCGTGGCGTCTCTTATCGGCATATTGCCCTGAACCGCGTCACCACCACCCTTCACGAGCTGCGCTATTTTAAAGATCTGACGGTATTTTTGATTTCACTGCTGTTCTCGATGGCCGGCGTCTACATCATCATCGCGTTCGCCTTTATTTATGGTGCTCAAGTGATCGGCTGGGATGAAAGCGTACGTAATATCATGTTTATTATTGTCCAAGTGACCGCTGCAGCAGGGGCTCTGGGGTTTGGCTGGATACAGGATCAGCTAGGTGCCAAGCGAACGTACCAAATGACCCTGGCGCTATGGGTGTTGGCGATTATTGCTATCTGGGCAACGCCGGAGATGACGCAGTGGGTAAACGGGCAGTTTGACCTGCAGTGGCAGGCACAGTACGTATTTTTGATAGTCGGCTGCCTGGCGGGGCTTAGCCTGGGTTCCAGCCAATCTGCCAGCAGGGCTCTGGTGGGGCTATTTTCACCCTTGGAGAAATCAGCCGAGTTCTTCGGCTTCTGGGGGCTGGCGAATAAGTTGGCAGGGGTGTTGGGGATCGTCATGCTGGGGGTGTTGCAGACGCTGGTTGGTTTGCAAGCGTCTATTCTATTATGTGTTGCCCTGTTCGTTATCGCGATGCTGATTTGCGCCAGGGTCAACGAGCGCCGTGGTCGGGAGGCGGCGCTCGCCTGGGAAGCCAACAGCTATAGCAACACTAATAACGCTAACGAGGCATCCTTACCTCAGTGAGGTGGAGCATGGCAACGCACCTAGCAGGTCAAACAGCGCAACGCGGTGGTATCGTTATGATGCTGCTGTTTTGGGTGCTGTTAATGGCGGTGGGCACTTGGTGGATTCACGGTGGTCTCGAAGAGATGATGCGCCCGAACGCGAATATTGTGCATACGCTACCTGCAGGTGAGCCGGTTACCTTAAAACGTAACCGGGCAGGGCACTTTGAAGCGCCGGGACGCATCAACGGCACGCCGGTGACCTTTTTGCTCGATACTGGCGCCACCTATGTCGCCATACCGGTCGATTTGGCTAGCGAGTTAGGCCTAAAACCGGGACGCCGCGCTTGGTTCAATACCGCCAATGGTCGAGTTGAAGGTACTTTAACCGAACTCGATGAGGTTTCTCTGGGCGGTCTAAAAGTGCAGAATGTGCAGGGGTCTATCAGCCCCGGCATGGAGCGTGACACCGTTCTACTCGGCATGAGCTTTTTAAATTTATTGTCGATTGAAATACAGTCGGGTGAGATGGTGTTGAGCCTTCCCGAGCAGTGAGTTCGGCTTGTGAATGTGCCACTGATATGATTGTCTAAATTAATACGAGTGCCAACATGCTAAGGAGTTGCTATGGGCATTGAAGTAGGTGGTTTATTAGGGCTAATTTGGCTCATCATTGTGATCTGGGCCATTGTGAAAGTAGCCAAAAGCGGCGCGGGTGGTCTTGCTAAGCTGATATGGATCCTGGTGCTGCTGTTTTTCCCGTTAGTCGGCTTAATTGCATGGTTTCTGTTTGGGCCCAAAGGGTAGCCGCTGAAAAGCAAAGTTGTTGAAAAGCCCGCCTCGTGCAATTGCGTCAAAATGTGTAGTCGAAAAAAGTAGTTGTAAAAAAGTAGCTAAGTAAAAAAAGGCAGGCCACTGGTGGTCTGCCTTTTTAAGTATGCTTTAGCAATAGATGTACTTAACCAAACATTACTCAATGGTGTCGTTTTCTTCCCCTGGCGGCGCCTTGTAATGCCCTGGGATTTTTAACTTCTCCCCATTGGGCAGGTCGCGCACTTGGGCTGGAACGTAAACACGCTTAATGACACTTTTCGTTTTGCTACTTCCCATGGCAGGTTCCTCCTGTCAAATTGTCGACAGTTCGCGCCTTAACAGTAGCTTCCGCAGGTGCGAGAATCAAGTATCGGGCCTTGTCTACCGATCAATGCGCATGATTGTAACGACAGAAGCGGGTGTTTTGATAGTTTTGAGTTATCCTGAGTGCCAATCATAGGGCGCCTGCGTTGGTATTGGGTGAGCGGGTGAAAAAATAAACAGCCTAAGCGGAGTGCATAAAGAGGATGGTAGATCATTTGGAACAGCAATTTCAGGCGCTTGAGTCGCAAGAGTCTGTAATGCCTGACTATCCTGATCAAGATCATGTCCTGATCATTGAGGATGACCAGCGTTTAGCCGAGCTGACCCGTGATTACTTGGAAGCGAACGGCTTCCAAGTAACGCTGGAAGCTGACGGTGCGAAAGGGGTCGACCGTATTTTAACCCTACAGCCCGATCTGGTGATTTTAGACTTAATGCTGCCGGGGGAGGACGGCCTGGCGATTTGTCGTCGTGTTAGACCCAATTTTGCCGGCCCGATCATGATGCTGACCGCTCGCACCGATGATCTTGATCAGGTCTTGGGGCTCGAAATGGGCGCCGACGACTACGTGCCGAAGCCGGTTCAACCGCGGGTGCTATTGGCGCGTATGCGCGCGCTGCTGCGCCGTGCCGACGGGCCGGCACCAGACGGCGAAATGCGGCTGCGTTTTGAAAACCTGGAGATCGATAACGCCACTCGTGAAGCCTGGCTTTCAGGCGAGCGAATTGACTTAACCAGCGCTGAGTTTGACCTACTTTGGTTACTGGGCCGTAACGCTGGCCGAGTACTCACCCGCGAAGAGATATTCAGCGACTTACGGGGCATTAAGTACGACGGCCAAGACCGCTCGATTGATGTACGCGTATCGCGCATTCGACCCAAAATTGGCGATGATCCGAATCAGCCTCACCGGATCAAAACCGTGCGCAGCAAAGGTTATCTTTTCGTCAAAGACAGTTGATCATTCAGAGGGATGGCATCATGCGGCGGGTGCTCAGTAACGGCTCGTTTTTACGCTTCTATTTGCTGTTGGGCATCGCGCTATTAGTGGTTTTTGTGATCGCCTTAGCGGGGCGCTCCTTTATCGAACAGGTGCGCCGTGAAGACTATCGTGAGCAGCTCGCCGCGCTGCCTATGTCGTTGATGACGCAACAGCTCGCCGACGCACCGGCTGAACAGCGAAATGCTCTGCTTGAGCATTTTTCGGAACAGCTCGATTTACAGCTGACCCTGCAGCCTATCGGCGATGCGGATTTGGGATTTTTCGAACGGTCGCGCCTGGAGCAGGGCAAAATACTGGTCGCTGAAAGCCCCTGGCTACTGCAACAGCGTTTGCCCGGCGACACCTGGCTGCTGCAAGCACGACTCGATGACTGGAGTGAGCACCAGTGGCATGGCAGCATTGAGTTGCTTGGTGGGTGGCTCGCGGCAGCGCCCGCGGAAGAGCGTGATGGCCGCATTGCCCAATTGCGCCCAGGGAGTTGGCCGTTGCAGCTTTTGCCTTCGTTGCCTGCGGGACTAACGGCGGCGCAGCAGGCTCAGCTGGCCAGGGGCAACGTCATCACCCAACTCGTTTCTGATAAGCTTTCAATTACACTGCTCTATCAGTTGCCAGGCGAGTCACAATGGCTGCAAGCGGGGCCTATTTCCCGCGGCGACACCTTACCGCTGAATTTGCACTTACCCCTTTTGATGGGGCTGATGATCGTTCTCAGCCTGATTATTTATTTGATTATGCGCAGTATCGAAGCCCGCATGGCGCGGCTGGAGCTGGCTGCCACGCGGATTGCCAGTGGCCGCCTGGAAACCCGGGTAAAGGTAGAGAGCGGTGATTTTTTAGGCCGCCTGGGGATGGCCTTTAATGGCATGGCCAATCAGGTGCAGAGCCTGCTGCGCGGTCAACAGGAGATGATTCGGGCGGTTTCCCACGAGCTGCGCACCCCGGTCGCGCGTATTCGCTTTGCCGTGCAGATGGTCGAGGATATGACCGACCAACCCGCCATTCGCCGCCAGCTTCAGGGGATCGATGCGGACATTGCCGAGCTCGATGAGTTAGTTGATGAAATTCTCACCTATGCACGACTGGGTGGAGAAACGGTTAATGGCGCTGAGCTTGAAACGGCGCTGGTAGAGTGTCGGGCCATGGCGGAACGGGTGATTGATACGCTGTCGCCGCTGCATAGGGGCTTAGCGTTGGCGCTTGCGCCTGGTCCTGAAATCGAGCTGCTGGCGGAGCCGCGCTATCTTCAGCGTGCGGTGCAGAATTTAGTCGGCAACGCCTGCCGCCATGCCAAGTCCCAGGTGATGATTCACCTCTGGGATGAGCCCAATCTGGTGCGTATTGACGTTGAAGACGACGGCCCCGGCATTCCGCCGGAAGCGCGGGCGGATATTTTCAAGCCGTTTGCCCGTCTGGACGATAGCCGTGCTCGCAGCTCTGGTGGCTACGGGTTAGGGCTTTCGATTGTGCAGAAAATCATGGCCGGGCACGGTGGTAGCGTGACCATCGATACCAGTCCCTCTTTGGGCGGCGCGCGCTTTACGCTGCTGGTTCCGCGTCGCGATCCGCAGGCTTGACCCCGGATAGCACTGCAAAGGAGGTCTCCCGCGCCGTGCGTAAAAAATCCTGCATCCATGGCGCTTCGCGGGTCTCTTCGCGAATCGCCGCATACAGCGTGCTCCATACCCCATGCTCGCCTAGCTTCACCGCGCTAACGTAATCGCGCTCTAAATACTCGGTGAGTGCCCAGTTGGGTAGTGCACACACGCCACGCCCGCTGGCCACCAGCTGCATCATCATAATCGTCAATTCGGCGGTACGAATCTCCTGAGGACGCACGTTCGCCGGTTGCAAAAACTGGGTGAAAATATCCAATCGCGACTGCTCAACGGGGTAGGTAATCAACGTTTCCTCAGCCAGTGCCTGGGGCTCTATAAACCCCCGGCCAGCAAAAGGGTGCTGGCGGGCGACGGCCAGTAACCCTTCATAGCGAAACAGCGGGGCGTAGTGAATGCCCTCAAGGGGCTGGGGGTCAGCGGTGATCACCAGATCCAGCTGCTCTCGGGCAAGCGCCGGAAGCGGGTCAAAGTGGTGTCCACTGGGAATGTCGATTTCCACTTCCGGCCAGTGATCGCGAAAATAGTCCACTGTGGGCATTAGCCACTGAAAGCAGCTGTGGCACTCAATGGCCATATGCAAACGCCCCTGCTCGGTGCCTGCCAGGCGCGCCAAATCACGCTCCGCCTTGCGTACTTCAGGCAGTACCTGGTCGGCTAGGGCGAGCAGCCGCAGCCCCGCGCGGGTGAATTCCACCGGGCGGGTTTTACGCACAAAAAGCGCGCTGTCCACGCGGCTCTCAAGATCTTTAAGCTGGTGCGAAAGCGCCGATTGGGTCAAATGCACGCGATCGGCAGCATCGACCAGGGAGCCGGTTTCGCGCAGAGCCAGCAGCGTGCGTAGGTGTCGTAACTCAATCATGTAGTGGCTCAATCATCGTGAGTGTTTTTCATCTTTACTATTAGAAACTTTAGTTTGATTCATCAAGGCCTGGTGCCCAGACTGTGTGAATTATTTCACGTTGGTAGGGTTCATCATGACAGTTTCTCATATTCTCGGCTATCCCCGCATCGGCGCTCAGCGCGAGCTAAAAAAAGCCACTGAAGCATACTGGAAAGGCGAGTGTACGCGTAGCGAGCTGGAAAACACCGGTCGCGAGCTGCGTTTGCGCCACTGGCAGGCACAGCAGGACGCGGGTTTGGATTTCGTTAGCGTGGGCGATTTCGCATTTTACGACCAAGTGTTGAACGTTTCAGTGGCGCTGGGGGCGGTGCCTGCCCGCTTTAACGCCAATAATGAAGTGGCAGGTGGCGATATCGATCTCGACACCACCTTTCGTATGGCCCGCGGTAGAGCCCCCAGCGGTGAGCCCGCCGCAGCCTGTGAAATGACCAAATACTTCGATACCAACTACCACTACCTCGTCCCCGAACTGCACGAAGGGCAAACCTTTACTCTGGCATCCAACCGGCTGTTTGACGAAGTGGATGAAGCGTTACGTGCGGGTTTTACCCCGAAAGTAACGCTGACGGGGCCGCTGACTTGGCTATGGCTTGGCAAAACCAAGGGCGGTGATTTTGACCGCCTGACGCTGCTCGACAGCGCACTCGACGTGTATAGCGAAATATTAGCGCGGCTTGCCACCCAAGGCATTGAGTGGGTGCAACTGGATGAGCCTGCGCTGGTGCAGGATCTGCCGCTGGCATGGCAGCAGGCCTATGAGCGTGCCTATCATCGCCTTCAGTCTGCGCCGCTAAAACTATTGCTAGCCACTTACTTCGGCGGCTTGGGCGATAACCTATCATTGGCGACCCGTTTGCCCGTGGCAGGGTTGCACATTGATGCCGTGCGCGCCCCCCAGCAAGTCGAGGGTGTGATTGACCGCCTTGGCCCCCATCAGGTGCTATCGGTGGGGTTTGTCGATGGTCGCAATATCTGGCGGGCCGATTTGGCTGCCTTGCGAGAACGCCTGCTGCCGTTGAAAGTGCGCCTGGGGCAGCGGCTTTGGTTGGCACCCAGCTGCTCGCTGCTGCATGTGCCGGTGGATTTGGCCCAGGAGACGGAGCTTGGTGATGAGCTGATCAGCTGGCTGGCTTTCGCGCGGCAGAAACTTGACGAGGTGGTCACCTTGGCGCGCTTGATCGATAACCGCGCCACGCCTGCCGATGAGCAGCGACTGGATCAGGCCACACGGGCGCTGGATGCCCGGCGTGAATCAACGCGTATTCACCAAGCTGAGGTCAGTGAGCGTTTGGCGGCGGTTCGCCCCGCCGATAGCCAGCGCCGGGCGCCTTATGGTGTGCGTTCTGAGGCTCAGCGTCGCGCGCTTAAGCTGCCGCTATTCCCCACCACGACGATTGGTTCTTTCCCGCAAACCGATGCGATTCGTGCCGCCCGGCGTGCTTTTAAGGCCGGTGAATTGGCATTAGCCGACTACGAAGCCCGTATGCAAGTTGAAATTGCCTACGCCGTTGAGCGCCAGCAGGCGCTGGGGATCGATGTGCCAGTGCATGGCGAAGCCGAACGTAACGATATGGTGGAGTACTTTGGCGAGCAGCTGGAAGGCTTTGCGTTTACCCGTTTTGGCTGGGTACAAAGTTACGGTTCACGCTGCGTGAAACCGCCAGTGATCTTCGGTGACGTATCGCGCCCCGCCCCGATGGCGGTGCGCTGGAGCGAGTATGCCCAAACCCTGACCGATAAGCCCATGAAGGGCATGTTGACAGGGCCGGTGACGATTCTACAGTGGTCGTTTGTGCGTGATGACCAGCCGCGGGAAACCACCTGCCGCCAGATTGCTTTGGCACTGTGCGATGAGGTGTTGGATCTGGAAAAAGCCGGGATCAAAATTATTCAAATCGATGAGCCAGCGCTACGCGAAGGGTTACCGCTGCGCCAAGATGAGTGGCAATCATACCTTGATTGGGCGGTAGAGAGCTTCCAGCTAAGCGCTGCAGGTGTGGCCAACACCACCCAGATTCATACCCATATGTGCTACTCGGAATTCAACGACATCATTGGCGCGATTGCAGCACTTGATGCCGATGTCATCACCATTGAAACGTCGCGTTCGGATATGCACCTGCTGGATGCCTTCCAGGACTTCGCTTATCCCAATGAAATCGGCCCAGGGGTTTACGATATCCACACCCCCAATATTCCCGAGGTGAGCTGGATGGTCGATTTGATGGAGAAAGCCCTGGAAAAAATCCCCGCCGAACGGCTGTGGGTAAACCCGGACTGCGGCTTAAAAACCCGTGGTTGGGCGGAAGTAGAGCCAGCGCTGGCCAATATGGTGGAAGCAGCTAAGGTGTTACGCCAACGCTATGCGTAAACGGGCAGAGGGCAGAATCCCTCCCGCTGCCCTAAGCAGCGGGGGAGTGCTGACTTTTCGATGCCTAGCTTTTTGATGCATAGGCGTAGAGCAGGGTTTCCTGGGCACTAATGGCATCGCTGTCGCCCGGATTCTGGAGTAGGTAGCTGCCGTCGGTCTGGAGCAGCCAGCTCTGGCAGTTATCCACCAGGTAGGTCTCCAGGTCTTTGCGTACCCGGGTGGCGAGCTTCTTATCCAGCAGCGGGAAGCAAGTCTCTACACGGTGGAACATATTGCGCGCCATAAAGTCCGCGCTTGAGCACCAGGTCTCCGTCTTGCCGTCATTGTGGAAATGGAAGACCCGGGTATGCTCCAGCAGACGACCAATAATCGAGCGCACGCGAATGTTGTCGGAAACGCCCGGTACTCCTGGCTTCAAACAGCACATACCGCGAATAATCAAATCGCACTCTACCCCCGCCTGTGAGGCCCGGTAGAGCGCTTTGATAAGCTTGGGCTCGGTTAACGAGTTGCACTTAATAATGATGTGCCCGCGCTTACCCTTACGCGCTATCTGCGCTTCCCGGTCGATCATTGCTACCAACCGTTCATGCAGCGTAAATGGCGCGTGCAACAGCGTGTCGATTTTGCGTGCGCGGCCCATTCCAGACAACTGTTGGAACACTTTATGAACATCGGCACACAACGCTTTGTTGGCAGTCAGTAGGCTGTAGTCGGTATATAGCTTGGCGGTCTTAGAGTGATAGTTACCGGTGCCCAGGTGCGCGTAGTAGCAAAGTTCACCTTTTTCGCGACGAACGATGTGCAGCATTTTGGCGTGGGTTTTGTACGCCATAATGCCGTAGACAACGATTGCCCCCGCTTCCTGCAAGCGTGAAGCCAGCTGTAGGTTGTCGGCCTCATCAAAGCGCGCGCGCAGTTCAATGACCACAGTGACTTCTTTGCCTTGGCTGGCCGCTTCCACCAGTGCGTTAACAATGGCCGAGTCTGCGCCGGTACGGTAAAGGGTCTGCTTCACTGCCAGTACATTTGGATCCCGGGCGGCTTCGCGCAGCAGGTCTTCAATCGGCGTAAACGACTGGAAAGGGTGATGGAGTAGAATGTCGTTCTTGGCGATGGCTTCAAACAGGCTACCCGCTTTGAGCGCTTTGGGAATGCTGGGGGTAAACGGCCGATAGAGTAGTTCGGGGCGATCCACGTCCCCCAGTACCGACATCATACGGGTTAAATTAACCGGCCCTTTGACGCGATATAAGTCGTCGCTTTCCAGTTCAAACTGGCGCAGTAAAAAGTTGGTCAAGTCATCAGGGCAACTGTCGGCAACTTCCAGGCGCACACCGCTGCCGTAGCGGCGTGCCAGCAGCTCACCGCGCAGCGCAGAGGCGAGATCCGAAACCTCCTCTGGGTCAACGCTCATATCCGCGTTGCGGGTCAGCCGGAATTGATAGCAGCCGCGTACGCTCATGCCAGGAAACAGCTCCTCGGCATGGGCATGAATCATCGAAGAGAGGAAAACATATTCCGAGAATCCCTCCTCGCAGAGCTCCTTGGGCAGTGCCATCAGACGCGGTAGCGAGCGCGGCGCGGGAAGAATCGCCATCCCCCCGGCGCGACCAAACGCATCTTTGCCTTCCAACTCAACAATAAAATTGAGGCTTTTATTCACTAAACGCGGGAAAGGGTGCGAGGGGTCGAGGCCGATCGGGCTAATGACCGGCATAATTTCATTATCGAAAAACGCCTTAACCCAGGCTTTCTGCTCATCAGTCCACTGATCGCGGCGACGAAAACGCAGCCCATGGGTTTCCAGCGCGGGTAACAAAGTGTCGTTGAGTATCTGATACTGGCGATCAATTTGCGCGTGGGCAAGCTGCGAGATCTCCGCCAACACCGCTTTGGGCAGGCGGCCATCGGCGGCGGTGGTGTCGTCGCCCAGGGCAATTTGATGCTTCAAGCCCGCCACTCGAATCTCGAAAAACTCATCCATGTTGGAGGAGAAAATCAGCAGGAACATTAGCCGATTGAGCAGTGGGTGGGCGTCATCTAACGCCTGCTCCAACACGCGGATATTGAACTGTAGATGCGATAGCTCGCGGTTGAAGTAGAGCTGGGTATCGTCGAGGTCGGTTTCAGGCTGTGCTTCACGTGCCTGGACGCCGGTCGGGGTACGGTTAATCCGTAGCGGCGTATCGCCGTCGCTGCTGGTGTGATCGGTAGACGACAGTGGTAAGGAATCTGAAGCTTGCTCGTCCATAGTGGATCTCCCCGCGTTGATAGCTCGAAGGTATCATAGCCTGATACTTGTATATCAGTGCAGTATGCGGGGAGAAGATGACAAAAAGGTGTCACCAGGTTGTCATCTTAGCGTTGCTGAAGTAACCGCGCTGCATCTAGGGCGAAGTAGGTCAGAATGCCATCTGCGCCTGCCCGTTTGAAACACATCAACGACTCCAGTATTACCGGCTCCGCTTCTAACCAGCCGTTGTCGAAGGCCGCGCGGTGCATGGCGTACTCGCCGCTGACTTGGTAGGCGAAGGTGGGTACCTGTAGTTCGCTTTTTACCCGCCGCACGATATCTAGGTAGGGCATGCCGGGCTTGACCATCACCATGTCGGCGCCCTCGGCGATATCCATGGCCACTTCATGGAGCGCTTCATCGCTGTTAGCGGGATCCATTTGATAGGTGCGCTTGTCCGCTTTGCCCAAGTTAGCAGCCGAACCGACCGCATCGCGAAAAGGCCCGTAGTAGTGCGAGGCGTACTTGGCGCTGTAGGCCATAATACGCACATTATGTAAATGTTCCTGCTCCAGCACCTGGCGAATCGCACCAATCCGGCCATCCATCATATCGGAAGGGGCGACCACATCGGCCCCCGCTTCGGCATGGGAGAGCGCCTGCTTGAGCAGGGTATCCACTGTGCGGTCATTCTGGACATAGCCGTGTTCGTCAAGAATGCCGTCTTGACCGTGGCTGGTATAAGGATCCAGCGCCACGTCCGTGATAATGCCTAATTCGGGTAGCGCTTCTTTAAGGGCACGCACGCTGCGCTGAACTAAACCGCTAGCGCTATAGGCCTCTTCAGCAAACTCACTCTTGTGCTCGGAGCCAACCACAGGAAAGAGTGCCAGTGCTGGAATGCCCAGTTCATACGCTTCGCGAGCTTGCTCGATCAGCAGATCAATAGACAGCCGTTCAACGCCGGGCATGGAGGCGACGGCTTCGCGCTGATTGATACCTTCCAACACAAAAACGGGCAGAATCAGGTCGGATGGACTCAGGCTGTTTTCCTGCATCAATCGGCGTGAGAAATCGTCGCGGCGCATACGGCGCATGCGCGTGGCGGGAAAGTGGCGGGCAGTGGGTGTACTCAAGAGGGCTCTCCATTAGAGGTCGTAAAAATCAGTGATCGTGAACATTAAGGATCGCAAATCAACATGCCCGAAGGCCTGGAATCAGTATATCAGCCATGCCCTGCGGCGAAAGCCGTCTTGTGGCGACACGGCAGACTGACTAAAGTGAGCGACAGCTTTGCTGTATTGCGTTCGGCAGACCCTGGGATAAGGAGATAGGCATGACCAAACAGGTGGCAGTGATTTTAGCTGGCTGCGGCGTTTACGATGGCTCGGAAATATATGAGACCACGCTAACCCTGCTGCGCTTGGATCAGTTGGGCATTGGATACCGCTGTTTTGCCCCCGATATTGAGCAGCACCATGTGGTTAACCACCTCACCCAAGAAGTAGTGGAGGGCGAGCAGCGTAACGTGTTGCTGGAGTCCGCTCGCTTGGCGCGAGGGGAGATCAGCCCACTGAGTGAATTAGTGGCTAATGATTTTGACGCAGTGATTGTGCCCGGTGGTTTTGGCGTTGCCAAGAACCTTTCGGACTTTGCCAGTGCCAGCGACAATATGCAGGTGTTAGAAGCGCTAAAAGAGTCGCTGACGGGCTTTCACCAAGAGGCCAAGCCGATTGGTTTGATGTGTATTTCCCCCGTACTTGTGCCACGCCTATTGGATGAGGGCATTGCGGTAACGGTGGGCAATGACCCGGCGGTTTCCGGGGCGATAAGCGCCATGGGTGGGCTACACCGCACCTGTAGCGTAGAAGATATCGTGGTGGATTTTGAGCACCGGGTGGTCACCACACCCGCTTATATGCTGGCAACGCGGATCAGCGAAGCCGCAACTGGTATTTTTAAACTGGTGGATCGCATTGCAGAAATGATGGATTAAGCTCGCCACTGTGCTGATACAAAAGCCGCCGCCATTGATCATGGCGGCGGCTTTTAAATATCTGGACGTTGATCCCAGTGCTTAGAGGTCTGCTTCTTGCTCTTCGGCAGTCTCTTTCTCCTCTTTGCGCTTGCGCACCAGGCGACCAAACAACAGCCCGACTTCATAAAGCAGATACATCGGTACCGCCAGTAGGCTCTGTGAAATCACATCCGGGGGCGTTAGCAGCATGCCGACAACAAAGCAGCCTAGTAGGATATACGGGCGCTTTTTAGACAAGCTTTCCACCGACGTAGCGCCAGATAAGATAAGCAAAAAGGTCGCAATAGGAATCTCAAACGCTACACCGAAGGCAAAGAACAGCTTAAGAACGAAGTTCAGATATTGGTTAATGTCGGTCATCACGGCGACGTTTTCCGGCCCGGTTTGGGTGAAAAACTCAAACAGCAGCGGAAAAACAACGTAATAGGCAAACGCCGCGCCGCCGTAGAAAAGCGCAATGCTCGAAACCAGAATCGGAATCGCCAGCGCTTTCTCATTGTCGTAAAGCCCCGGGGCGATAAACGCCCAGGCTTGGTGTAGCACAAACGGAATAGCGATAAATACCGCGACTACCAGAGTGAGCTTGAACGGCGCTAAGAATGGCGAAGCGACTTCCGTAGCGATCATCTGCGAGCCTTCGGGCAGCAGCGCCATCAACGGCTCGGCAACAAAGGTGTAGATATCATTGGCAAAGGAGTAGAGGCCCAAAAAGACCACCAGGATAACGATCACGGCGCGCATTAGCCGTGAGCGCAGCTCGATCAGGTGCTCAATCAGGGGGGCTTGGCTCTGCTCTTCCCGCGGCTCCTTTGAATCGCCAGACATGCTCATTGGTGATTACGATCCTTATTAAGTGCAGCCGACTCAGGGTTAGGCGTTTCAGGTTCGGCCTCGCGGGTGGGCGCAGTCGAGGCAGATGATGACGGAGGTGTTTCTTCACGCACCGTTTCCTCTCGCACCGTTTGCAGGGCGTCATCCAATCGAGAGCTGGCCTGGGCAACGCGCTGCTCAGTGTCACTCTTATCAGTGTCGCTCTGCTTCGCTGGTGCTGCGTCTGACGGGCTATCGGCAATGCTCTCTACGTCCAGCTTCGCTTTCTTCAAGCTGTCATCGAGCTTCTTTTGCTGTTCATTGAGCTTTTGGCGCAGCTCTTCTGCTTCCAGTTGGGCGCTGATTTCACGCTGCATACCGGATACCGTACGCTTGATTTTACCAATCCACATGCCCGTCGTACGGGCGGCGCGGGGCAGCCGCTCCGGGCCAAGCACCAACAGCCCGACGACCCCAATCAGCATCAGTTCAAGAAAGCCGATATCCAGCATGGTTTATTTGCGCTCTTCGTTGCGGTCGTGGGCGGCTTGTTTCTCTTCGGCTTGAACGTCGTAAGTGTTGCCCGGCTCTTCATGGCTCACTTTGGCATGGGGTTGGTCGGCGTCCTCTTTGTCCGCCTCTTTATTTTTCTCCTCGTCGTGCATGGCTTTCTTGAAGCCCTTGACCGCCCCGCCTAGGTCGGTGCCCACGTTACGCAGTTTTTTGGTGCCGAAAACCAGAATGATGATGCCCAGCACAATCAGCAACTGCCAAATACTAATACCACCTAACATATGCGTGTCCTCTTGCGAGCAGGTTAACTATCGATTGAGTGCTATCTATTTTAGTGAGTGCTACCTATTTTAGCGCTATCTCTTTTACCACTGAGCCAATGAATACAAGCCCTATGGCTAGGAGCAGTACTACAGTACGCGCGTTACCACTATGCGACAGCCCTATGTGGCAACTATGGCTGGCGGGCGGCTTTTTCCTCGTGTCCGGAAATGCCGAAACGCCGTGCCAGTTCGTCTAAAACGGCCTGATGATCCATCCCCAGGTGTGACAGCATCACCAGGCTATGAAACCACAGGTCGGCGGTTTCAGAAATCAATGCTTGGCGTTCAGCCTCGCTACCATGCTCGGCATCTTTTGCCGCAAGCACTGTTTCTGTTGCTTCCTCGCCTACCTTTTCGAGTATCTTGTTCAAACCCTTATGATGCAAGGAGGCAACATAAGATTCTTCTGCCGCTGCATGGCGTCGCTGCTTTAGCACCTCATTGAGCGTATCCAGCACATCAGTATGGCTAGTCGAATTGTTAGGCGATAATGCGTTGCTGTCCATGGGAATCCTCGTAAACGTTTAGTGCGTCACTCTATTGCCATACCAGTAGCAGTAGGCCAATGGCGGCGGCCGCTAGTATCGGCCACTCCTGAAGTGCAATCCAACCGCTTAATGGCTGCCACGCCAGTGCCAGCGCCAGCAGAATCAAGCCAAGCCGAAGGCGGTAGAGGCGTTTGCCCTGGCGCGCCATCTGCACCCGCATGTCGTTGATCGATTCGACTTGCTGGTGGCGCTGGCGATGCTCGTGCTCCATACGGCTTAGCGCCTGGTGAGCCAGTACGGGCAGTTCGGGCAACTGGTGCGAAAGCTCCGGCGCCTGGCGCTTCAGCGACTCCCATAAACCGCTGACCCCGGCACGCTCTTTCATCCACTGCTCTAAATAGGGCTTGGCGGTACTCCACAGATCTAGATCCGGGTAGAGTTGGCGCCCCAGGCCTTCAATATTGAGCAGCGTTTTCTGCAACAGTACCAGCTGCGGCTGTACTTCCATATTAAAGCGCCGCGCAGTTTGAAACAGCCCCAATAGCACCTGGCCGAAGGAGATATCTTTCAACGGCTTCTCTAAAATGGGCTCACAAACGGTGCGAATCGCCGCTGCGAATTCGTTAGCGCGGGTGTTTTCGCCCACCCAGCCGGATTCGATGTGCAGCGCAGCGACTTCATAATAGTCCTGGTGGAAAAACGCCAGTAGGTTACGCGCTAAGTAGTCCTGATCTTCCCGGGTCAGGCTGCCGACGATGCCGCAATCGATGGCAATGTATTGGGGATCTTCGGGGTTGTCACAGTTGACGAAAATATTGCCTGGGTGCATATCCGCGTGAAAGAAGTTGTCACGGAATACCTGAGTAAAGAACAGCTCGACGCCGCGCTCTGCAAGCTTCTTCAAATTAGTGCCACGAGCAATCAGGGTATCTAAATCGGCGACCGGAATACCGCGAATGCGCTCTTGCACCATCACATGGCGGCGGGTGAAGGGCCAGTAGATGGTGGGCACAAACAGCAGCGGAGAGTCTTTGAAGTTGCGCTTGAGCTGCGAGGTGTTGGCGGCCTCTTTGTAGAGATCCAGCTCGTCAAACAGCGTGGCTTCGTAGTCGCGAATGACTTCCACCGGACGCAGGCGACGCGCCTCGGGGATTTTGGAGAATAGCTTGGCGACTTGGTACATCAGCGCCATATCCTGACGCATCACGCGATCAATGCCGGGGCGAATGATTTTCACCACCACGTCTTCACCGCCGTGCAGTCTTGCCGCGTGCACCTGGGCAATCGACGCCGAGGCCAATGGCACTCGGTCAAACTCAGCAAAGGCCTCTTCCAGCGACATTTCCAGCGCTTTCTCGACCCGGTCGGCGGCTTGATCACCGGGAAAGGGCGGCACCTGATCCTGCAGGCGTTTCAGCTCATCGGCGATATCCGCTGGCAGCAGGTCGCGACGGGTCGAGAGCATTTGGCCGAATTTAATAAAAATCGGCCCCAGTGCTTCCAGCGACAAGCGCAGACGTTCGCCCCGCGAGCGCTTGCCAACGGGGATCAAACGTAGCGGAGAAAACCATAGCAGCGCCTGGAGCCACCAGGGCAGCCGCTCTAGCGGCAGCAGTGTGTCAAGCCGGTGGCGGCTGATCACCCAGCTTATCCGCAGCAGACGCAGGCTCATGGGCGCGACTCCTGTGGCGCAAGCTGTAGCTGTTCTAGACGTCGCTGTAAGCGGTTTAGTCGCGCTTCCAGGCGATCGGTCGCCACCTCTAACTCGGTCAGATGCTCGCGCAGTAGGCTACGCTGCTGCCGCCCTGGCAGCAGGCGTGCCTCTTCAAAGACATATTCAGAAACATCCTGCATCAGCTCGTCTTTGGCACGCAGCCCCCAGCGGGCAGCGCGGCGCAGTCCCTCGGCCAGGGAGTGGGCGGGCATATCGCCCAGCCAGCGGGCCAGCTCGCTCTCCCAGTCGATGTCCAGGTCGAAGAGCAGGTCTCGAGTGGCTTCAAGCAGATGGATACGCCCGCGCACCGCCAGCTTGCCGTCAAACATAAGGCGTTCAATCGAGGCGCCGCTGATCCACTCGGAAAACGTTTCCGGAGTGAGCTCTACCACTGCGTCTACGTCGGTTTCATCAACGTCATCGCCGCGCATCAGGTCGAGCCCGGCGTGATGGTAGTGAATGACCAGTGCTAAGTGGGGCTGCTCAAGGCGCACCAGTAGACGGCTGCCCGCCAGTGCCGCTAGCCGTTCAGGAGCAGCGGGGTCACGGGAGAGCAGGGCGTTGAGCGTGCGTTCACAACCGGCCAGCAGCAGGGTCGGGGTTACCAGCATGCTGACCTCTTGGTAGATAGCGTCATCGGCCGCAGGGACGTTGTCTGGCTTTTGGACGTCATGCTGTTTTGCAATGTCGCACTGCTTTGAAATGTCATAACTTAATGCCGCGGTGCAGCGCAACGATACCACCGGTCAAGTTGGTGTACTCAACCCGCTCAAGTCCCGCCTCTTCCATCATGGCTTTAAGCGTTTCCTGATCTGGGTGCATGCGAATCGACTCCGCCAGATAGCGGTAGCTGTCGCCGTCCCCCGCCACCAGTTCACCCATTTTGGGCAGCAGGCGGAAAGAGTACTCATCGTAGGCCTTGGAGAGCAGCGGGTTATTGGGCTTGGAGAACTCCAGCACCAAAAGGCGACCACCGGGCTTGAGCACACGGGCCATGGAGCGCAACGCGGCGTCTTTGTCGGTGACGTTACGTAAACCAAAGGCAATGGTGATGCAGTCGAAGCTGTTGTCGGGAAACGGCAGACTTTCGGCATTGGCTTGAACATACTCGACGTTGCCGCCTACGCCGTTATCCATCAGTTTGTCGCGGCCCACTTTGAGCATCGAGGCGTTGATGTCGGCAAGTACGACTTTGCCCCGGGGGCCAACCAAACGGGAGAACTTAAGCGTTAAATCCCCTGTGCCGCCCGCGATATCCAGCACGTGGTGACCAGGCCGCACCCCTGCGCGTTCAATGGTAAGACGCTTCCAGACTCGGTGGATGCCCATAGACATCAGGTCGTTCATCACATCGTAGCGGGCAGCCACGGAGTGGAAAACATCGGCCACTCGTGAAGCTTTTTCATCAACTGGGACTTCCTGAAAACCAAAGTCAGTGGTGCGTTTTTCTGTGGGGCTCATTGGGCAGTAGCTCCCGAATTCGAGGCGATGGCAAATCGACCTTAGGTCTTTTGACCCTGAGATCGACGCGATTAAAAGTTAACGCCATTGTAGCCTTGTCCACCCTGGCTTGTCTGCCTGGCTTCTTGTATAGGATATGAGTCAGGTAGTCACAGTTGCTTGAATTGAATGCTGGCGGGCTCTCGCGAGGCACCGGCCTCTTTTAAACGCTGCAAGTAGTTGTTCCAGTAGGCTTCTTGGTGGGTCGCGAGGTCATACAGGTAGTTCCAGCTAAATAGCCCGCTGTCATGGCCATCATCGAAGTGCAGTTTCAGTGCATAGTTGCCCGCCTGAGTAATATTTTGCAGGCCGACATCTTTTTTACCCACTTGCAGTACCGCGGTGTCGCCGCCGTGGCCACGCACTTCGGCGGAAGGCGAATAGACGCGTAAAAACTCAACCGGGAGGTGAAAACTCTCCCCATTGGCGTAGCCAAGCTCCAGCTCGCGGGCCTGTTTATGGTAGTGAACCCTAGTGGGGGTGGGCGCATTCATGATGAAACCTCATCGCTAAGTGTCCATGGCTTATGAACATAGCAGCAAGCCCGCAAAGAGCGGGCTTGCTGTTGCTGACGGTACCAATGCAGATAATAACAGCAGACGCAGCTTACAAAATATACCGCGACAGGTCTTCGTCGACCGCCAGTTCGCCAAGCTGAGCATTGACATAGTCGCCGTCAATTACCAGCGGGCTCTCCATATCGCCGCCTCGGAAAGAGGCTTCTTCCAATAGCCGCTCCATCACTGTGTGTAGGCGGCGGGCGCCGATATTTTCAGTGCCTTCGTTGACCTGCCAGGAGATCTGAGCGATGCGCTCGATACCGTCGGGAGTAAACTCTACGTCCAGCCCTTCGGTGGCCAGCAGCGCTTGGTACTGCTTGGTCAGCGAGGCGGAGGGCTCGGTGAGAATGCGCTTAAAGTCGTTGGGCGTTAGCGCGTCAAGCTCAACCCGGATCGGCAAGCGGCCCTGTAGTTCAGGGATCAGATCCGATGGGCGCGACAGGTGGAAAGCACCGGAGGCGATAAACAGGATGTGATCGGTTTTAACCATGCCGTACTTGGTCGAGACGGTGGAACCCTCTATCAGCGGCAGCAGATCTCGTTGGACGCCCTCACGGGAGACTTCGCCACCGCTGGACTGGCCGCTACCCTTGGCGACTTTATCGATCTCATCCAGGAATACGATGCCGTGTTGCTCGACCGAGTAGACCGCGCGGGATTTGATCTCTTCCTCGTTGACCAGCTTGCCCGCTTCTTCATCGCGCAGCAGTACCAGCGCCTCTTTGACTGTTACGCGGCGGTTTTCACGCTTCTGCTGGCCCATGTTGGAGAACATGCTCTGCAGCTGGCTGGTCATCTCTTCCATACCTGGTGGCGTCATGATATCGATGCCTTGGCCCTGGGAAGAGATTTCGATATCGATCTCTTTATCGTCCAACTGCCCTTCGCGAAGCTTCTTGCGGAAGGTCTGGCGGGTGCCGCTGTCTTCCCGCGGCTTGTCTTCCTGGCCACGGGGCGGCGGCAGAAGGGCGTCTAGCACGCGGTCTTCTGCAGCATCTTCGGCGCGGTGGCTAACTTCTTCTTTGGCCTGTTCGCGCACCATCTTGATCGCCGCTTCCATTAAGTCGCGGATAATCGACTCTACATCACGGCCTACATAACCAACTTCAGTAAACTTGGTCGCCTCGACTTTAATAAACGGCGCTTTAGCCAGTTTGGCCAGGCGGCGGGCAATCTCGGTTTTACCCACACCGGTGGGGCCGATCATCAAAATATTTTTAGGAGTGACTTCTGGGCGCAGGTCGTCATCGAGCTGCATACGGCGCCAGCGGTTACGCAAAGCAATTGCCACGGCGCGTTTGGCATCCTGCTGGCCAATAATGTACTGGTCTAGAGCGTGAACAATTTCGCGGGGTGTCATCTGAGTCATATAAGTAACCTTAGTGTGCAGTGAGCGGCGCTTGGGGATCGCGTGAGTTGATTAGCGATCGTCAATCGACAGCTCTTCGAGGGTCACGTGGTGGTTGGTGAATACACAGATATCACCAGCGATCGAAAGCGACTTCTCGGTGATTTCACGCGCCGACAGCTCGGTATTTTCCAGTAGCGCCCGGGCGCTGGCTTGGGCGAAGTTGCCGCCAGAGCCAATGGCAATAATGCCGCGCTCGGGTTCGACTACGTCACCGTTACCGGTAATGATGAGCGAGGCGCTGTGATCCGCAACGGCGAGCAGCGCTTCCAGGCGGCGCAGCGCCCGGTCAGTGCGCCAATCTTTGGCAAGCTCAACCGCTGCCTTGGTCAAATGGCCCTGGTACTTTTCCAACTGCGCTTCAAAGCGCTCAAACAGCGTGAACGCATCCGCCGTGCCACCTGCAAACCCGGCCAGTACCTTACCGCGGTAGAGGCGGCGTACTTTGCTGGCGTTACCTTTCATTACGGTATTGCCCAGCGATACTTGGCCGTCGCCAGCGAGGGCGACCTGATTACCACGACGAACGGAGACAATAGTGGTCATGGAGATAACTCCTTGGGGGAGGCGAGCTCCCGATGACTGGCAGGCCACTCAATAAGCGACCATTGTTTAAGCGTTCACAACAAAATGCGGGCGGCTGATAAAAAATCAACCGCCCGCAGGGTAATCCAGGAGGGATTATTAGTTTTGCAGTTGGATAAGCAGCGGCTCAATTCCTTGGGTATTCATTAAATCCTGGGCCCGGTTCAACTCACGGGTGTCCTCGTAAGGTCCCACTTGTACCCGGTGCCAGGTATTGCCATCCGCCTTTACTTCGCTGATTTCCGCCAGCAGGCTTAAATTGCGCAGTCGGCCACGCAGCTGTTCGGCGTCGCTGGCTTCACGAAACGAGGCCGCCTGAAGCATATAGCGCCCTGGGGTATTGGTGGCCGCTTCATTCTCCTGAGCCGCCGATACCTGATCTTCAGGTCGGGTGTTGGCGGCAATCACCTGGGCGATGGGGTCGTCGCCTGCAGCGCCAGAGGCCGCAGCACTATCGGCTGTCGGTTCGGGAGCCTCCGGGCGCACAACGCTTGAAGGCAGAGAGACGCCGGGGGCAATGACCTCGGTTTCCGGCAGCAGGGTATAAAATTCAAACGTCGGCATCGACGGTTCAGCGGCTTCCTCGGTTTCCCGAGCGGCGGCGCGCTCTTCGCTACCCGAGGGCTTGGGCAGTACCGTGGCTTGAGGCGCTTCGTTCTGCTCTTGCCAGGGGGCGGTGCCGTGCTGGTGCTGAGCCAAAAAGAAGCCCGCCGCCATACCGGCAAGACCCCACAGCCAGCCGGGTAGGCGGAAGCCGCCGCCTGAGCTGCGTTTGGACTTGCGCTGCGATGTGGCTCCGCGGCGGGGGGCGGGCTTTTTGCGCGGGCTAGCCATTGCTTACATCTCCTCTGGGGCGCTAACCCCCATTAAGTCAAGCCCGTTGCGCAGCACTTGACGGGTGGCGAGGCCTAGTGCCAGGCGCGTATTGCGCAGGGTGTCGTCTTCGACCATTACTTTGACGGCGTTGTAGCAGGTGTGGAAGTCGCCGGAAAGGTCGAGCAAATACTGGGCAACCTGCTGTGGCTCGCGGTTTCTGGCGGCGGTTTCCACTACTTCAGGGAAGCGCGCTAGCCGGTTAAGTACGGCTTTCTCCTGGTCGCTGTCCAGCAGCGCTAGGTTGGCCAGTGCCAAGGCGTGATCAAACGGCTGGTCGGCATCCTGGGCTTTGCGCAGCATGCTGCAGACCCGGGCGTGGGCGTACTGGATGTAGTAGACCGGGTTGTCATTCGACTGGGAGCGGGCCAGGTCGATATCAAAGGTGAGCTGCGAGTCGGCGCGGCGGGCGGCGAGGAAGAAGCGCGTGGCGTCGCGGCCCACTTCGTCGATCAAGTCGCGCACAGTGACATAGCTGCCGGCGCGCTTGGAGAGTTTTACCTCGACGCCTGAGCGGGTAACCATGACCATCTGGTGGAGCACGTAGTCGGGCCAGCCTTTGGGAATGCCTACTTCCAGTGCCTGTAAACCGGCGCGTACGCGGGTGACGGTGGAGTGGTGGTCGGCACCCTGCTCGTTGATCACGGTTTTGAAACCGCGCTGCCACTTGTCCAGGTGGTAGGCCACATCAGGCAGGAAGTAGGTGTAGCCACCCTCGCGTTTGCGCATCACGCGGTCTTTGTCATCACCGAAGTCGGTGGTGCGTAGCCACATGGCACCATCTTCTTCATAGGTGTGGCCTGCGCTCACCAGTTTTTCAACAGTGGCGTCCACCTTGCCATCTTCATAGAGTGAGGACTCTAGGAAATAGACGTCAAACTCCACACCGAAGGCTTTTAGATCCAGATCCTGTTCGCGACGCAGCCACGCCACGGCAAACTCTTGAATGGCGTCTAAATCATCCGGGTCTTTTTTGGCAGTGACTTCGCGGTCATCGGCACTGACCGTTTTGCCTGCCAGGTAGTCGTTGGCCACATCGACGATATACTCGCCGCGATAGCCGTCTTCGGGCCAGCTATCGTCGTCAGGGCCTAAGCCTTTCACCCGCGCTTGTACCGAACGCGCCAAGTTGGCGATCTGGGCGCCAGCGTCGTTGTAGTAGAACTCGCGGGTGACATCAAAACCGGTGGCTTCGAGAAGGCGGCATAGGCAGTCGCCAATCGCTGCGCCCCGACCGTGACCTACGTGCAGCGGGCCGGTGGGGTTGGCGGAAACGAACTCGACCTGCACTTTCTCGCCTTTGCCGACCATGCTGCGGCCAAAGGTGTCGCCGCAGTCGAGTACCTGGGCAACGATTTGCGCTGCGGCATCGGCGGCGGCGAAAAAGTTGATAAAGCCGGGGCCCGCAATCTCGGTTTTTTGGATAGCGTCGCTTTCGGGTAGCGCTGCAACCAGCGCGTTGGCTAATTCACGCGGATTTTTGCCTGCCGGCTTGGCTAACATCAGCGCCAAGTTGGTGGCGTAATCGCCGTGGGCCTTGTCTTTGGTAGGATCCACTTTGATGGTGGGCTGAAGGTCGTTTGGCAGCACGCCTTGGTGCTTGAGCGCGGTGATCGCGCCTTCGAGCAGAGAAACTATCGTATCTTTCATGTGGGTATCCGGTTACGTCTGTGGCGGCGTGTGCTAACGCGCAGCAGTAAAGGTGCGTCGGCAAAGCGGCTATTATCGGCAATTGAGCCGCAGTTTCAAAGGCGTGTTGCTAAACAAACGGTTCTGTACATGTATTGGTGTCGAGGACAGGTTTCCGCGAGGGCGCTGTTGACCCCTCCCTGGGCGCTACTTTTTCCGTCCATGGAAAAAGACCCTCACTACAACCTGCCCTGACACCAGTTATGTAAATCGCTGTTTTAACTGTTATATACAAGTACTAAGCGAGGGTTTGTGGGTCGATATCAATCGACCAGCGTACCTTGCGGGCCTCTCGATTGGCTTCAAGCCACTGCACCAGCCAGCTAACGGCCGGGTGTAGTTGGCTGCGTTTATCGGCTGCCAGCATAACGTGTAAATGGTAGCGGTTCTGGCGTCTTTCCATCGGCGCGGGCACAGGCCCCAGGCAGCGGGTGGCTACGCCGGTCTCTTTTAACCATTGGCGCAGGGCTTGAGCGGCCTGTTGCGCCATGGCCAAAGCGGCCTCCTCTTTGGGGCTTTCGATGCGTAGCAGTGCCATAAAACAGAACGGGGGCAGCTGGGAAATGCGCCTTTCTTCCAACATATTGCGCGCAAGGGCCCCGTAGCCATGTTCAGCCAATTGGCCCAAGTGTGGGTCGTCGGGGTGGAGGGTTTGCACCAGCACTCGGCCTGGGTGGGCGGCGCGACCGGCACGGCCCGCTACTTGTTCAAGTAGTTGGGCGCTGTGCTCCAGAGCGCGAAAATCAGCGGCGTAGAGGCCGCCGTCGGCATTGACGACCACGACAAGTGTGACGTGGGGTAGGTGGTGCCCTTTGGCGAGCATTTGAGTACCGACCAACACGCAGGATTCGCCGCGCTGAATCTCTTTTAGTACCTGTTCAAAACTGTCCCTGCGCCTAGTACTGTCGCGATCGATGCGGTGGATAGTGGTTTTCGGGAACAGCGTTTGCAGCGTTTCTTCAGTGCGTTCTGTGCCGCTACCCAAGGCGCGCAGGTCGCCGCTGCCACACTCGGGGCAGGCGTCCGGCAGGGCGCGGCGGCTATCGCAGTGGTGGCAAGCCAGTAGGGGGGGCTGGCGGTGTAGCGTCATGCGCGCATCGCACTGGTGGCAATCGGCCATCCAGCCGCAGGCGTGGCAGGCAAGTGTTGGTGCAAAGCCGCGCCGGTTGATAAAAATCAGCACCTGCTTGCCAGTGCTCAAGGTGCTTTTAATCGCTTTGATGGCACCGGGCAGCAGGCCGCCCTGGCGGCGCTGGTGGCGTAGATCAATCAGCTCCAGCTTGGCTGGCGGGTGCTGGCTGGGGCGCTGGGTCAGGCGTAGGTGGCGGTAGGTGCCGCTAAGCGCTTGGTGCAGACTCTCCAGGGAGGGTGTGGCACTGCCCATCAGCAGCGGGATTTTATGGTAGTGGGCCCGAGCCACGGCTAAGTCGCGGGCGTGGTAGCGCAAACCGTCGTGCTGCTTGTAGGAGCCGTCGTGCTCTTCATCGACAATAATCGCACCGGGGTTGGCCAGCGGGGTGAAAATCGCCGAGCGGGTACCGATGATAATGAGCGCCCGGCCGCTGGCGGCGGCTTCCCACACATCTAGCCGTTCGGGGTCGGTGAGGCCTGAATGCAGCGCCACCACGGGTACCCGAAAGCGGCTTCTAAAGCGGGCGAGTGTCTGTGGGGTTAAGCCAATTTCCGGTACCAGTACCAGCGACTGTTTCCCCTTGGCGGCGACGGCTTCAATAAGCTGCAGGTAGACTTCTGTTTTGCCGCTGCCGGTGACACCCTCGAGTAAGCAGGGGTGATAGCCATCGAGTTTTTCATGCAGTGTGGCTAGCGCCGTCGCCTGTTCACGGTTAAGCGGCAGGGCCGGTGTTGCCAGTAAGTTGCCGCTGGGTGGCGTTGGGGCAGTGAGGATGTGTTCCTGGCTGGATGCGAGGCCTTTCTTCTCCAGCGCTAATAGCTGGTCGCGGGCAAAGCCGTGGGCGCTAACCGCACGGCCAGGCAACCCATGAGGGTGTTGGCGCAGCAGCGCATGCAGCTCGGCTTGCTTGGGCGCTCGGCTGAGTATTTCTTCTGCGCCTTCGCCTTGGGCAAGCCAGAGAGTCTGGGTGCGCCCAGCCATGGGGTGCCCCTGGCGTAGCCGTGCAGGCATGGCGTGGTGCAGGGTGTCGCCTAGGCTGTGCTGATAATAACGGGCGGCAAAACGGCATAGCCATAGCCAATCCTCCGGCAACGGGGCATCATCCAGCGCTTCGCTGATGCTACGCAGTTGGCTGCGCGGAAGGTCGCTGTGGTCAGCCAATTCGACGACCACGCCGACGACTTCGCGGCGCCCAAAGGGCACTCGCACTCGCAGCCCCGGCTGCCAGCCGCAGGGAGGCGTTTCCCTGGAAGGCAGGTAGTCGAACAGGCGGCGCAGCGGCGAAGGCAGCGCTACCTTGAGCACTTGATCGAGTGCTTGGGAAGATCTTTGGGACGGTCTTTGAGACTGCCCTTGAGACTGTCCTTGAGAGTATGCCTGCGAAGAAAAAGAGTCAGCCAATTGGCCTCCGGCGTTAGTTTTGCTAGAATATGCGACCGCTCTGAATCCTAACGATCTTTATCGATCTATTTGTAAAGACCTATCGTAACGACAGAGCGGCTAACCGGTTAGTCGTTTTTTCCAAACCCGTATGCGGTACCTGGCACGAGATCAGGTGGCGGCATATAGCTTCGTGAGGCTCGAAATGAGACAAGGTATTCACCCGAATTACAACACGGTCACCGCCAGCTGTTCTTGCGGCGCCACTTTCCAGGTAGGTACGACCTCTGGTCAGGACTTCTCCTTGGATGTGTGCTCTAACTGCCACCCGTTCTACACTGGTAAGCAGAAGCAAGCGACCACTGGTGGCCGCGTAGAGCGTTTCAACAAGCGTTTCGGCGCTGCTGTTAAGCGCGGCTAATCCCAGTCGGATAGCCATATCGCCAGCATGCCTGTTCATATCAGGCTATTCCTATAAGGCTATGCTCGCGCAAAACCCACGCCTCGGCGTGGGTTTTTTGTGAGCTGGATATGCTTGCTGCATGAATTTTATGTGAAAAAAATTTCCATAAATTCTGTTATGCAGCAATAAGTAAAGCATTATGAGTAAAGCCTGTTTGCATAAGTTTCTGCAAATAGTGGCTAAAAGTGACGAATGTGAAGATAAAATTCGGTTAAACGAGCGTTTTGTCGTAAGTTGACGGCGCGCTTGAGGCGCTATGGTTTTTTCTATATTCTGAAACGACTTATCTACTTTATGTTAACTGGACTCTGACCATGACGGATGCAAATAAGCAGGCTGCTTTGGATTATCACGCGAAACCGATTCCCGGTAAGCTTTCGGTGGAGTTGACCAAACCCACCGCGACAGCACGGGATTTGGCACTGGCGTATAGTCCAGGCGTGGCTGAGCCAGTACTTGAAATTGCCCGGGATGCGGAAAATGCCTACCGCTATACCGGCAAGGGCAATCTGGTCGCCGTGATTACCGATGGCAGCGCTATTCTGGGTTTGGGTAATCTGGGCCCGCTGGCGAGCAAGCCAGTGATGGAAGGCAAGGGCGTGCTGTTTAAGTGCTTTGCAGGCATCAATTCGGTGGATATCGAAGTGGATGCGGAAAGCCCCCAGGCGTTTATCGATACCGTCGCGCGCATTGCCGATACCTGGGGCGGGATTAACCTTGAAGACATCAAGGCGCCGGAGTGTTTTGAAATTGAGAAAGCACTGGTTGAGCGCTGCAGCATCCCGGTCTTCCACGATGACCAGCACGGCACCGCAATTGTGACAGCGGCCGGTATGCTTAATGCCTTGGATATCGCGGGCAAAAAAATTGAGAACGTCAAGATCGTTTGCATGGGCGCAGGGGCGGCGGCGATTGCCTGCATGCGGTTGCTGGTCTCCTGTGGTGCGAGTAAAGAGAACTTGGTAATGCTGGATCGGCGTGGCGTTATTCATACTGATCGCGAAGGTATCAACGAATATAAGGCTGAATTCGCCCGTGATACCGAGATGCGCACCTTGGACGATGCCATCGACAATGCTGACGTCTTTATCGGCCTGTCAGGCCCGGGGCTGCTGTCCGCTGATCAGGTGAAGAAAATGGCGCCAGATCCGGTGATTTTTGCCTGCACCAATCCGGATCCGGAGATCCATCCTGACGTTGCCCGGGAAGCGCGCCCGGATGTGATCATGGCCACCGGCCGTTCGGACTTCCCGAACCAGGTCAACAACGTGCTGGGCTTCCCGTTTATCTTCCGCGGCGCTTTGGATGTTCGCGCCACGCGCATTAATGAAGAGATGAAGCTGGCCGCGGTGCATGCCTTGAAAGACTTGGCCCGCGAGCCGGTTCCTCAGGAAGTGCTGGACGCCTACGAGCGCACCGAGATGAGTTTTGGCCGCGAGTACATCATTCCCACGCCGGTCGATATTCGCCTGCTGGCGCGGGTTTCCTCGGCGGTGGCGCAAGCTGCGGTTGATTCTGGTGTCGCCCGTAAGCCTTTCCCGGCGCACTACCCGCTGCAGTCAATTAATGATGTTTATGGCGGCTAAGGCACTGCGCCCTGGTTAGTCGATTTACGCCCGCTGCTTAGCGGGCGTAAATGTTTTGAGAGATTATTTATTTAGCTTTGAGAATAGCGTGTTAACCCTTCCTGAGCGGTGGAGGCCACTAAGCGGCCATCGCGGCTGTAAATATGCCCCCGCGCCAGCCCGCGAGCGCCGCCTGTCCAGGGTGAGTCGATGACGTATAACAGCCAATCGTCAAGGCGGGTGTCCTGGTGGAGCCACAGGGCATGGTCAAGGCTGGCAATGCGTAGCTTGGGGTCTCGGTACTCAATGCCATGGGGAATCAGGCTGGTGGTCAGCAGATTGAAGTCAGAGGCGTAAGAGAGCAAGTGGCGGTGCAACGCCGGGTCGTCTGGCAGCGTGCCGGAAAGACGAAACCATAAGCATTGGCCAGCAGGTGTACCGTTGTCGGGGTTGCCGGGTAGATGCACAAACTCAATCGGGTGACCGGGAAAGCGGTCATGCTTGGCCTCGCCGTTCTCGATTAACGCTTCGGGTGTCGGCACATCCGGCATGGTGCGCTGATGGCTAAAGCTCGCCTCAGCGCTTTGAAAGGAGGCGCTGCAGAAGAAGATTGGCCGGCCTTTTTGAATGGCAGTGACACGACGGGTCGTGAAGCTGCCGCCATCGCGGATGGTATCCACTTGGTAGACAACGGGGCGATGTGGGTCACCAGGACGCAGAAAGTAGCCGTGCTGAGAGTGCGGGCGGCGCTCAATGGGCACTGTGCGCGCAGCGGCTGCAAGCGCTTGGCCGAGTACCTGACCACCATAGAGCTGAGGAAAGCCTAGATCCTGACTCTGGCCACGATATAGCGTCTCTTCCAGCGTTTCTAGCTCCAGTAACGCTACCAGTTTGTTCAGCGCGTCTGTCATTCTCGGTATCCTTGCGGCTGTCTCAATCGAATGCTGTCGATGAAAGTGAGTTGCTACGACGGGGGACAACCCTTTCATACGATCGTTTAGCTACCTTAGCGGAGTTTACGTTTATGCGCAGCGATGAATTTTACATGCACCGGGCGCTTGACCAAGCACACTTGGCCGCTGCGGCAGGTGAGGTGCCCGTGGGGGCGGTTGTCGTCGATGCGCAGGGGGAGATCATAGGCGCTGGCTGCAACGCCCCGGTAGCCAGTTGCGACCCCAGCGGCCATGCGGAAGTTCGTGCGCTGCGCGAGGCGGGGCAGCAGCAGGGGAACTATCGGCTTGAGGGCTGCACGCTGTTTGTCACCTTAGAGCCGTGCATGATGTGCGCAGGGGCGATGATACATGCTCGCCTAGCCCGTTTGGTTTACGGTGCTGCTGAGCCTCGGGCTGGCATGGTTGAATCAAAGGCTAACCTACTGGCGCAGCCGTGGTTCAACCATCAGGTCGCGGTGACTGGCGGTGTATTAGCAGCACCCTCGCAAAAATTACTGAAGCGTTTTTTCACCGCGCGACGCGATCAACTTAGCCAGAAATAGTTAAGAAGTGTTAATCAAGCGGCGGCACAAGTTCGAACAATAGCAGTGGATCATCGTTGACTGACGTTTGTTCTAGTTGGAAAAACTGCTGGCGGCTACGTTCAACATACTCAATCATTTCGTAGTAGCGACGGATATTGCGTACGTATATTACTGGCTCGCCACCACGGGCGTAGCCATGCCGCGTTTGGCTGTGCCATTCACGCTGCTGTAGCAGGGGCAGTGCGGCGCGTACATCCGTCCAGCTGTCGGGGTCACCGCCTCGCATCTCGGCAATCTTACGGGCGTCGTATAAATGCCCTAGCCCCACATTATAGGCAGCCATGGCCATAAAAAGCCGGTCATCACCGGTAATGCTTTCCGGTAGGCGGTCTTTGATGCTGCGCAAATAACGGGCACCGCCATCAATGCTTTGGGCCGGGTCGGTGCGGTCGCTGATGCCCATCTCGCTGGCAGTGGGGTTGGTTAGCATCATTAAACCACGCACCCCGGTCGGCGAGACCGCATCTGGATCCCAGTGCGACTCCTGGTAGCCCACGGCCGCGAGTAGCTTCCAATCAAAACCTGTTTCCTGGGCGGATTGCTGGAATAATTCAGTATAGCGAGGCAGGCGTGCATCCAGATGGTCAAGAAAGGTGCGGGTACCGACATACTCCAAGTAGTCGTCATGACCGAAGTAGCGGCTGACTAGCTGATCTAGCGTGCCGCTCTCCTGCAGGTCTTGGAGGAAGCGATTAGCAGCTTCGAGTAACCCCAAACCGCGACCGCTGGGCACTGCCCATGCCATGGAGAGCGGGTCGCCGAGGATAAAGCCACGCTCAACGTTGGGGAAAAACAGCCGGTTTAACCGAAATTGATGCTCAAAAATAACCGCTGCGTCCAGGGTGCCGTTTTCAACCCGGGCCAGCAGTTCGGCGACCTCCAACTCATGGGACTCTTTCCAGCTTAGGGTGGGGTGGCGTTTCTGGAGATCGCGCAGTGCTTCGCTGGTACCCGCTTCGCTAAGCGTACCAAGCTCCAGGCCGACAAGGTCGCTTGGTTCACTAATACCATTAAGCCCGCGCCGGTATACTACCAGCGGCTGCATCTTGATAATCGGACGGGTGTAGTAAACACCAGAGGGATTAGGCAGCAGGGGTAGCGCTGCCGCGCCCAGGTCGCCGCTCTCACGTACCGCCGGCAGCACGCTTTCAGGGTGATGGCGGGCGTTAAGGTTAAGACTCACCCCTAGATAGTCGGCAAAGCGGTGCATTAGCTCGTACTCAAAGCCGGTAGGGCCCTGGCGACCTTGGTAATAAGTGGTGGGTGTATTACGGGTGTGAACGGTAATAAAATCTTTTGCAGTGATCTGAGTCAGATGCTCGCCGGGAGGAACCAGGGAGAGGGTGGGCACCAGAGTCAGAAGCGTAATCGCTATTAGCGCATAATAAGCGCTGGCACGGGCTACAAAATGTCGGCAAATCAACGTCAGCATGGCGTCTTGTCGGCATGAAACAAGCTGCCACGATACCCAGCCAGGGGCAGGCTGTCACCTTGTTGATTTCGTGTGACGGCTGGTTTCCAGTATCATAGGCGTTTTCCGGTACCACATTATCTGTGTTTTCCGGCACCATAAAAGCACGGCCGCCTAGCGGCCCGGTGATTTCCCTGCTCGAATTTCCCTGCTCTAGAGGCTTCAGGATATGCTCGAACTGCGAGGCGCGCCCGCCCTTTCTGCCTTCCGTCATGCTCGGCTGTTAACGGTGCTGCGTGAACGTGTTCCCGAGGTGGAAGCGCTGTCTGCCCACTATGTTCATTTTATCGATGTTCACTCCCATGAGCGCCGCGAGGAACTGGATGACGCTGCCCGCGAACGTTTGGTGCAGTTACTTGATTACGGTACTCACTCGAGCGTAGAGGTTCCTGAGCGCGCCCAGCGCTTTTTGGTGGTGCCGCGCCTAGGCACCCAGTCGCCCTGGTCATCCAAGGCGACTGATATCGCCCACAACTGCGGCTTGCGCCAAATTAGCCGCATCGAGCGCGGCATCGATTACCGGGTCAGCTTCACCGCGATGCCGGACGAAGAGAGTTTGAGCGCGCTGGCGGCACTGCTACACGACCGTATGACCGAAACCGTGCTAGCCGATGCCTCGGACGCCGCTAAGCTGTTTGCTCAACACGACCCGGCACCGCTGGGCAGTGTGGATATTCTTGAGGGTGGCCGGGATGCGTTGGCAACGGCCAACCAGGCGCTGGGGCTGGCGCTGGCAGAAGATGAAATCGACTATCTTGTCGATGCTTTCAATGAGTTGGGGCGTAACCCCAGCGACGTTGAGCTGATGATGTTTGCTCAGGCCAACTCTGAGCACTGCCGTCACAAAATCTTCAACGCCGATTGGATGATCGACGGCGAGCTGCAGAGCCACTCGCTGTTTAAGATGATCAAGAATACCTTTGCGTCGTCGCCGGACAATGTTCTCTCGGCTTACAGCGACAATGCCGCTGTGATCAAGGGCAGTCAGGCTGGGCGCTTCTTTGCCACGCCGCTGACAGGCGTTGACGACGAGCGCGCACTCTACGCCACTCATCAGGAACCCATTCATATCCTGATGAAGGTAGAGACCCATAACCACCCCACAGCGATTGCCCCTTTCCCAGGCGCGGCGACCGGCTCCGGTGGAGAAATCCGTGACGAAGGTGCTACCGGCATTGGGGGCAAGCCCAAAGCGGGTCTTTCAGGTTTTACGGTTTCCAACCTGCGCATTCCAGAATTCGTACAGCCCTGGGAAGCCTTTGATTACGGCAAGCCAGGGCGTATGGAGTCGGCGCTCAATATTATGCTCGAGGGCCCCATTGGGGGCGCCGCGTTCAACAATGAATTTGGCCGCCCCAATCTAACCGGCTATTTCCGCACCTACGAGCAGGAGTCACTTAACGACGGCGGTATCGAGCGGCGCGGTTTCCATAAGCCGATTATGCTCGCCGGTGGTTATGGCAATATCCGTGCCCACCATGTTCAGAAGGGTGATATCCCTGTCGGCGGCAAGCTGATTGTGATGGGTGGCCCGGCGATGTTGATTGGCCTGGGCGGCGGTGCAGCCTCCAGCATGGCCTCCGGCACTTCCAGTGCCGATTTGGATTTCGCTTCGGTGCAGCGTGAAAACCCTGAGATTGAGCGCCGTGCTCAAGAGGTGATCGACCGCTGCTGGGCGCTGGGGGATCACAACCCGATTCGCTTTATCCACGATGTTGGCGCGGGTGGGCTCTCCAATGCGTTGCCCGAGCTAGTAAAAGATGGCAACCGTGGTGGTCGTTTTGATCTGCGCGCGGTGCCCAACGCCGAGCCGGGTATGAGCCCGCTGGAGATTTGGTGTAATGAGGCCCAGGAGCGTTACGTGCTTGCGGTTGCACCAGAGGATTTGGATACATTTGATGCCCTGTGCAAGCGCGAGCGCTGCCCCTATGCGGTAGTCGGCGAAGCCTTGGAAGAGCACCATCTTGAAGTGCGCGACGGCCATTTTGAGAGTAAGCCGGTTGACCTACCGATGAGCGTGCTATTCGGCAAAGCACCCAAGATGCAGCGCGAATTTGAGCGTCGCAATCCGGAGCTCTCCGGCATGATGCTGGATAATCTTGACCTGCGCGAAGCACTTGATCGCGTACTGCGCTTACCTACCGTGGCCTCCAAAAGCTTCCTGATCACCATTGGTGACCGCTCTATCACCGGCCAGGTGGCTCGCGACCAAATGGTTGGCCCCTGGCAAGTGCCGGTAGCCGATGTAGCGGTGACCACGGCAAGCTTTGATACCCACACCGGTGAAGCCATGGCCATGGGGGAACGTCCCCCGGTAGCCTTGATCAACCCTGCTGCTAGCGCTCGCTTAGCGGTGGCCGAAGCGATTACCAATTTGGCGGCAGCACCGATTGCCAAACTGAGCGATATCAAGCTCTCCGCTAACTGGATGAGCGCGGCGGATCACCCAGGTGAAAATCAGGCGCTTTACGATGCGGTTTATGCGGTAGGTATGGAAATGTGTCCGGCGCTGGGCATTGCGATTCCGGTGGGCAAAGATTCGATGTCGATGCGTACCGCTTGGCAGGATGAGAACGAGCAGGGCGAATACGAAGAGAAGAGCGTGACGTCGCCCCTTTCACTAGTGGTGACCGGTTTTGCTCCGGTGACCAACGCCCTGGCGACGCTCACGCCGCAGATCAACCTGGATCAAGACGAGTCGGATTTGATTTTGGTCGACCTGGGCAACGGTCAGAATCGGTTGGGCGGCTCCGCTTTGGCGCAGGTGTATGGCCAGGTGGGCAATGACTGCCCCGATGTGGACGACCCGGAAGATATCAAAGCGTTCTTCGAAGTCATTCAAGGCCTGAACCGCGACGGCAAGCTGCTGGCGTATCACGATCGTAGCGATGGTGGCCTGCTGGTCACGCTGCTGGAAATGGCCTTTGCTGCCCACGCCGGGCTTGAGATCAAGCTCGACTGGATGATCGACGAGCCAGTGGAGGCGTTGAACGCGCTGTTCTCGGAAGAGCTGGGTGCCGTGATTCAGGTCAATCGTGAACACACTGAAGAAGTGCTGGCGCAGTTTGCCGTGGCGGGTATCGAAACCTGTGGCGTCATCGCCCGCCCGCGTTACGATGACCAGGTGCGCGTCACGCTGTTTGAAGAGCCTTTGCTGGAAACCACTCGTCAGCTTACCCAGCGTACCTGGACAGAAACCAGTTACCGTATGCAGGCGCTGCGCGACAACCCCGAATGCGCCAAGAACGAATACGACAATCTGCTCGATGGCCGCGACCCGGGGCTATCTGCCACGCCCACCTTTGATATTAATGAAGATATCAGCGCGCCTTATGTCAACACAGCTAAGCCTGCCATGGCGGTGCTGCGTGAACAGGGCGTCAATGGCCAGGTAGAAATGGCCTGGGCTTTCGATAAGGCCGGGTTTGAGGCGGTGGATGTGCATATGAGCGACATCCTGGCGGGGCGTGTTTCGCTGGAAGAGTTCAAAGGGCTTGTGGCCTGCGGTGGCTTCTCCTACGGCGACGTGCTTGGTGCTGGCGGTGGCTGGGCCAAGTCGGTGCTGTTTAATGAGCGCGCCCAGGAGCAGTTTGCGGCGTTCTTCGCCCGCGACGATAGTTTCTCGCTGGGCGTATGTAACGGTTGCCAAATGCTCTCGCAGTTGAAATCGCTGATTCCTGGCGCTGAAAACTGGCCGACCTTTGTGCGCAATGAGTCCGAGCAATTTGAGGCCCGCGTTTCCATGGTGCGGGTTGAAAAGAGCCCCTCGATTCTGCTCGCCGGTATGGAGGGCTCAAAACTGCCCATCGCCGTTGCTCATGGTGAAGGGCAGGCGGAGTTCCGAGACAGCGCTCATCTGCGCAGCATGCAATCGAGCAACCAAATTGCTCTGCGCTATATCGATAACTACGGCCAGGCGACCACGCGCTACCCGGCAAATCCCAACGGCTCACCGGCGGGCATTACCGGTCTGACCACGCCGGATGGCCGGGTGACCATTATGATGCCCCACCCTGAGCGCGTTGCTCGGGCGGTTACCAACTCCTGGCGCCCGGCAGAGTGGACTGAAGATGGCGCCTGGCTGCGACTATTCCGCAACGCTCGGGTTTGGCTCAACTGATTCCAGTAATGCTCCAGATAGTGCGTTGGGCATAGCGCCCATGTTAACGGCGGATTTTTTTCCGCCGTTAACAGTTACGCGAGTCGTGACAACAGTTATTAAGAGTGCCGCTCGGGAGCGCTAGCCGGTGTTTTATCAGCCCCTTCGGGTGGCAATCCTAGTTTGGCCTCCAGCGTTTCAAGCTCTAACCGGTAGCGCTCAACGAGGTATTCGAAGCGCCCAAAATCATGTCCGCAATCCATGCAGAACACATAGGCTTTACCACGCCGCGTGGCGGGAAGGCGTTTTAAACGACTGCCGCATTCCGGGCACTCTGGGCTGAAATGGTTGGTTGTCATTGCTCACCTCACTAGTATCTTCTCGCTGATAAACGTTGCGATTTCTGGGATTATTTAAACCATCACTACTACGACGCGACGAAAGTCGTAATAGTTCAATAGCGGGCTAATTAATTTGTCGATACCTAGCTCCTCACTAGCTAACTCACCAACGCCCCAGCTTCGCCCCTATCAGCAGGAAGCGGTCAAGCGCGTGGTGGGCCATTTCCGAGCCTCAAGCGAGCCTGCGCTGGTGGTGCTGCCCACGGGCAGTGGTAAATCCCTGGTGATAGCTGAGCTAGCGCGCTTGGCCCGTGGGCGGGTATTGGTGCTGGCCCATGTGCGTGAGCTGGTGGAGCAGAACCATGCCAAGTACCAGGCTTATGGGCTTGAGGCGGATATTTTTAGCGCCGGTTTAAAGCGCAAAGAGGCGAGTCGCCAAGTGGTATTTGGCTCGGTGCAGTCGGTGGTGCGTAACCTGGAGAGCTTTAACGACGCTAATTTTACCTTGCTGGTCATCGACGAGAGCCATCGTGTATCACTCAACGAAGACGCTAGCTATCGTCAGGTGATTGAGCACCTGCGCCAGCACAATCCACAGCTTAAAATACTCGGCCTCACCGCGACGCCGTACCGTTTGGGGCAGGGGTTTATTTATTACCGCCACCATCACGGCATGGTGCGGGGCAGTGAAGAGAGTTTTTTTCGTGACTGCGTCTTCGAGCAGCCGCTGCGTCTGATGGTGAAGCAGGGCTATCTGGCTGCGCCCAAGCGCCTGGATATGGCGATTGAGGGCTATGACTTCTCCGCACTCAAACCCTCTTCAAACGGTCTGTTCCAAGAGGAAGAGCTGAATCGCGTGGTGGCGGGCAGTCGAGCGACGCCGGGCATTATCGGGCAAATCGTCGAACGTGCGGTTGATCGCCAGGGCGTGATGATTTTTGCCGCCACCGTGGCCCACGCTGAAGAAATTATCGGTTATTTACCTCGAGCAGAGGCGGCTTTAATTACCGGTGCAACACCTTCCCAAGAGCGCACTGCGCTGATCGATGCTTTTAAAGCGCGGAAACTAAAATACCTGGTGAACGTCGCGGTGCTGACCACCGGTTTCGATGCTCCCCACGTGGATTTGATCGCTATTTTGCGGCCTACCGAATCGGTGAGCCTCTACCAGCAGATGGTGGGCAGAGGGCTGCGCCTGTCGCCGGGCAAGAGCGACTGCCTGATTCTGGATTATGCCGGCAACCCCTGGGATATCTTCGCGCCGGAAGTGGGGGAGCCGAAGCCCGATAGTGACAGCGAACCGGTTCAGATAGAGTGCCCCGACTGCGGTCATGCCAATCTTTACTGGGGTAAGCGCGACGGTGATTTAGTGATTGAGCACTTTGGCCGCCGCTGTCAGGGGCTAATTGAAGATGATGAAGGAAAGCGGCGCCAGTGTGAGTTTCGGTTCCGTTTTAAAGTTTGCGAGGAGTGTGGCGCCGAGAATGATATTGCCGCCCGCCGCTGCCACGGCTGCGAAAAACTACTGGTGGACGCGGATGATAAACTCAAGGACGCCCTAAAGCTGAAAGACGCCAAGGTATTGCGGGTAAGCGGTATGCAGCTGGAAGCGACCACTAACGGCCGTGGCCTGCCGCGCTTAAAAGTCACCTATCATGACGAAGATGGCACCCATCTTTCCGAGTGGTACGCGCTGGAAACCCCCGCTCAACGGCGCGCTTTTTATGCCGCCTTTCTGCGCTACCATCTGCGCGCACCGGGAGGTAAATGGCAGCCGCTAAGCGCCGAGGACGTCGTCGCCGAACAGCGCCGCCTACGCCACCCGGATTTTGTCGTAGGCCGCAAAGTGGGGCGCCATTTCCAAATCCGTGACAAGCTGTTTGACTATACTGGCCGCTACCGCAAAGCGGTGGAGGCGGGGTAGTACGCTTGTGCTTACTCTCTAATAGAGCAACGCGAATGCTAACGACTTTGCTAAACTGTTCGCTTGTGCCGATTTCCATTTTCCAAGAGAGCCGACCCGCGTGAGCGAGACGCCAAGCGTTACTGTTGATTTAGCAAGCCCTGATTCCGAACCCACCGAGCCAGTGGCAGCTTCGCTTGGGCGTCTGTTTAATGAGCCGATTACGCAAATGCCGGAGGATTTGTATATTCCCCCGGAAGCACTGCGTGTCTTTTTAGAGACCTTTGAAGGCCCGCTGGATCTGCTGCTCTATCTGATTCGCCGCCAAAACCTGGATATTCTGACCATCAACGTGGCGACCATCACCCACCAGTACATCGAGTACGTGGAGCTGATGAAGGCCATGGAGATCGAGCTGGCGGGGGAATACCTGTTGATGGCCGCTATGCTGGCTGAGATCAAGTCGCGCACTTTGTTGCCCCGCCCGCCGAAGGCTGAGGGCGATGACGAGGAGGATCCCCGCGCTGAGCTTATCCGCCGTCTGCAAGAGTACGAACGCCTTAAAGAGGCAGCAGAGACGCTGGACACATTACCGCGTATGGGGCGTGACTGGTTCAGCGTGCAGGCGGGCTTACCGCCACTGGAATCCCGTGTGATTCACCCCGAGGTGGAATTGGATGAATTGCTCAGCGCGCTCTCCGATATCCTCAAGCGTGCCGAGCTGGTGCAGGCCCACCAGATCAGCCGCGAGGTTCTCTCTACCCGCGAGCGCATGCTCAAGATCATGGAGCAGCTAAGTTACGACGACGCCCATCAGCGCTATACCCCCTTTGAAGCGCTATTTACTTTAGAGGAGGGGCGCGCAGGCGTGGTGGTCACGTTTATGGCGATTCTTGAGCTGGCCAAAGAAGCCATGATTGAAATTGTCCAAAATGCGCCGCTGTCGCCAATTCACGTGCGCGCGCGACGCGCTGCCCTTGCTGACGGCGAGGAGAGCGCTTTTGATGAGGGCGAGATAGAAGATGATGCCTATGGCGAGTCCGCTTTTGAACCTGACGAGGAGACGCCATGAGTAACACCGTCACCGCGTTAGATGACATTGTTTTAGATGATATTGTTGAAGCCGCACTGCTGGCCGCTGGCGAACCCTTGCCCCTTGAGCGGTTGGAGACACTCTTTCTTGAGGGCGAATGCCCCCCGCGCAAAGAGCTTCGTGACGTCCTGGAACGTTTGCAGCAGCGACATTCTGGCGGTGCACTGGAGCTCCTGGAAACGGTCTCAGGCTACCAACTGCGCATTCGTCCGCGGCTTTCCCAGTGGGTGTCGCGGTTATGGGATGAACGCCCCCAGCGCTACTCGCGGGCGCTGCTGGAGACACTGGCATTAATTGCCTATCGGCAGCCGGTTACTCGTGGGGACATTGAGGAAGTGCGCGGTGTCAGCGTGAGTAGTTCCATTATGCGCACCTTGGCTGAGCGCGGCTGGATTCGGGTGGTCGGTCATCGTGATGTGCCTGGCCGACCAGCGGTATATGCCACCACACGCAGCTTTTTAGACGATTTTGGGTTAAAAACCCTCGATGCATTGCCGCCCATGCACACCCTGGCAAGCTGGGATGAAAACGAGATATCTGAAGAACCGGGGATGACGATGGATACTGACATTCAGGAAGAAAATGGCCCCGGTACAGACCATGAAGCACTGGACGAAACGATCAAAACGGTGCAGGATGCGCCACCTCAGAAAGAACAGATAACCTCGGCTGAGATAGCCGACACGCACGCCGAGACGGCGTTAACCCAGCCGCTGAGTTTTGCCGACCTACAGGCTCGGCTCGCGGCACGTGCCAAGCGCCAACAAGATGAGCGCGAAAGCACGGAGACTACCGATGTGAGGTCAGACGACCATGAGTCAGAGTAATAACACCACGCCCCCCACCAGCGAAAAGCTGCAAAAAGTCTTGGCCCGTGCAGGCCTTGGCTCGCGTCGTGAGATGGAAACGGCGATTTCCGCCGGCCGTGTTAAAGTGAATAGCCAGGTGGCTAAGCTGGGCGACCGCGTTGAAGCGCGGGATAAAGTCAGTTTTGATGACCGTCCGGTGGCATTGCGCCCAGAAGAAGAAGTGCCACGCCGAGTGATTATGTATAACAAGCCGGAAGGCGAGCTATGCACCCGTAAGGATCCAGAAGGTCGCCGCACGGTGTTTGACCGCTTGCCGCGCCTGAAAGGCGAACGTTGGATTGCGATCGGTCGCCTGGATATCAACACCAGTGGTTTGCTGCTGTTCACTACCGACGGTGAGCTGGCCAACCGTTTGATGCACCCCTCTACCCAGGTGGAGCGCGAGTACGCGGTTCGCGTGATGGGTGAAGTGAAGCGCGAGCATATCCTGGCCATGGTCGATGGGGTCATGCTTGAAGATGGCCCGGCGCGCTTTACCGATGTTCAGGAGTTTGGTGGCGAAGGCATCAACACCTGGTTCCACGTGGTGATTCTCGAAGGGCGCAACCGTGAAGTGCGTCGTCTTTGGGAATCCCAGGCGCTGACGGTTAGTCGTCTTAAACGCGTGCGCTACGGCAATATCTTCCTCGATAAGCGGGCGAAAGCCGGCGAATGGGTCGAACTTACCCAGGATGAGGTGGATGACTTGGCCACGCTGGCTAACTTGGAAACACGTAAAGTGCCCGCGTTGACACCGGATGAGAAGAATCGCTGGAACCGCGATAAGCACAAGCGTAAGCCGGTACAGGCACTGCGCAAACCGAAAAGCAAGGCTCGCTAAGCGCGGCTTGCAGAGCCCGTTGAACCTCTTGGTGGTCAGCCGTTAGCGGTTAGGCTGATAAGCGTGCCTGTCAGCATTGAGTGACGCCAGCGGGCACGCAAATGGTTCATTATTGTAGAGTGAAAGCGAAAAAACGCTTGCTATCAATAAGGTGTAAGCGTAGGATATGCATCCGTTCAGGCGGGTCGTTAGCTCAGTTGGTAGAGCAGTTGACTTTTAATCAATTGGTCGCAGGTTCGAATCCTGCACGACCCACCATTCAAACGACTGATCAGTTTGAATAAAGTCAGTTTGAATGCAGTGGTGAACGTTTAAAGTATGTGTAGTAACGCTGGAAAGTGATCAGCACAGCAAGTTTGGGTCGTTAGCTCAGTTGGTAGAGCAGTTGACTTTTAATCAATTGGTCGCAGGTTCGAATCCTGCACGACCCACCAAATTCAACGCCCCTGGCAGTTTAGCTGCCAGGGGCGTTTTGCTATGTGTCTAGAAAGAACTCTATGTGTGACAATCTGTTTGCAGTCAAACGCTATTTCCCGCCAAAATGGTTTAGAATAAATCTGTCTAGAATAGATTTTAAGCGATGGCCATCGCGAGAGACGCAGCGGCTCATCGCTCCAACGAGCGGTGCATGTGCAAGACGCACTGCGCCGTAGCCCAGTGTTTAACAGGGGGATTCCCTGTTCGTCACAGTGGTAGACACAATGACTATTATGACTACTCAAGCGAAGCTTGAGGCCCCGCTACCCACAGCCTACTGCCCGACCCGCATTCCGGCGGAAGATCAGGCACGGGTTGAAGAGATCAAACGACTGTTGAAGGCCCATAACGCCGTTTTGGTCGCACACTACTACACCGATGATGCCATTCAGCAACTGGCGGAAGAGACCGGTGGCTGTGTCGCTGACTCGCTGGAGATGGCACGCTTTGGTGCTCGCCACGAAGCCACCACGCTGGTCGTCGCCGGTGTCCGCTTTATGGGCGAAACCGCCAAGATCCTTTCGCCTGAAAAACGCGTGCTGATGCCCACCTTGGAAGCCACCTGCTCGCTGGATATTGGCTGCCCCGCCGATGAGTTCAGCGCCTTCTGTGATGCCCATCCTGACCGCACCGTAGTGGTGTATGCCAACACCTCTGCAGCCGTTAAGGCGCGGGCAGACTGGGTGGTGACTTCGTCGATTGCAGTCGAGGTGATTGAGCACCTGCAGGCCAAAGGCGAGAAAATTCTCTGGGCGCCCGATAAGCATTTGGGCGGCTATATCCAGAACAAAACCGGCGCCGATATGCTGATGTGGGACGGCGCCTGTATCGTTCATGAAGAGTTTAAGGCCAAGGGCGTTGAAGATCTGAAGCGCATCTATCCAGATGCCGCAGTACTGGTGCATCCCGAATCGCCTGAGCCAGTAGTGAAGCTGGCGGACGTGGCAGGCTCCACCTCGCAGTTGATCAAGGCCGCGAAAGAGCTGCCCAACGATAAGCTGATCGTGGCAACTGATCGTGGCATCTTCTTCAAGATGCAGCAGGCAGTGCCGGATAAAACGCTGTTTGAAGCGCCGACGGCAGGCAACGGCGCCACTTGTCGTAGCTGTGCACACTGCCCCTGGATGGCCATGAACGCGCTGGATAATCTAGCCGGTGCGTTGCGTGAGGGAAGTGGAGAAATTCAGGTGGATGAAGCGCTGCGTCTGCAGGCTTTAAAGCCCCTTGAGCGCATGCTTAACTTCAATGCTTAGCGAGAAAAGATTAACCGAATGTCATTGCGGACAAAGTGAAGCAATCTCAGGGTGACTGCCACTGCTGGTTAAGATTGCCGCGTCGCTGCGCTCCTCGCAATGACATGTGGTGTGTCATTGCGAACGAAGTGAAGCAATCTCGGGGTTACTGCCACCGCAGGCTGAGATTGCCGCGTCGCTGCGCTCCTCGCAATGACATGTGGTGTGTCATTGCGAACGAAGTGAAGCAATCTCGGGGGTACTGCCACCGCTGGCTGAGATTGCCGCGTCGCTGCGCTCCTCGCAATGACATGTGGTGTGTCATTGCGAACGAAGTGAAGCAATCTCGGGGGTACTGCCACCGCTGGCTGAGATTGTCGCGTCGCTGCGCTCCTCGCAATGACATGTGGTGTGTCATTGCGAACGAAGTGAAGCAATCTCGGGGGTACTGCCACCGCAGGTTGAGATTGCCGCGTCGCTGCGCTCCTAGCAATGACATGTGGTGTGTCATTGCGAACGAAGTGAAGTAATCTCGGGGTTACTGCCACCGCTGGCTGAGATTGCCGCGTCGCTGCGCTCCTCGCAATGACACAGGTTTAGTTAAAATCATCCAGCGCTTCGCGATACTCAATGAAGTCCTCGCGGCGCTGCTCGATTCTTGCCAGCGCCTGCTGATCATTTTCCCGCTCAGCGGCATCCCGAGCGATAGAAAGTTGGCGAATGCCGCGATCGACGCGGCCGGTCAGTTGAAGATACTCTGCGCGGGCTAAGTGCCCCCAGCTATCATGCCCACTGCGCCCGGCGGCTTCGGCCAGCAGGTTAAAGACCTGCGGGTTTTCCAGGTTTTGGGAAGTGATGTCGCGCAGCAGGTCATAGGCCGCCTGCGGGTCGCGCTGCAGCTGTGCTTCGGCCAAGATCAGTTGGGCAGGTAGGTAGTTGGGCATAAAACGTAGCAATTGCTGACTGCGCTGAATGGCCTGATCGTAGCGGCCAGCTTCCAGGGCGACGCTAGCCGAAGAGGCGGGCAGCATGGCAAAGTCGGGATGCTCGTTGGCAAGCCTATCCAGTTGCTCCAGGGCGCTATCGGTTTGGCCGTTGCGAGCATCGATCAGTGCCGCTAAGTAGTCCTGAGCGGCTTGTTCGGCGCCTTCCTGAGCAAGGCGCGAAGCAGCTTGCTGCGGCGTATTAGTGTAAATGCTTAGCAGCGCCCGGGCGCGCATCATGTCGTAGAGGGTGTCGCTGGTATATGCATCGGCAACATTGAGCTGGGCAGCGCGGGCTTGTGCGGCGCTTAAACGATTGTCGGTGACCGGGTGGGTCAGCAGGAACTCGGGTGGGGTATCGCCCTGAAGGCGCGCCATACGCTGCATGGCTGAGAACATGCGCACCATTGCCTCGGGGTCATAGCCTGTATCGGCCATGGCCTGAAGGCCGATGTTATCGGCTTCCTGTTCAAACAGCCGTGAGTAGCTGAGCTGATCCTGGATCAGCGCCGCCTGTGAGCCCATGGCGGCCGCCATTCCAGCGTCGCCGCCGCCACTGGCGGCAATCAGCATACCCGCCAGCATGGCTGCCATGGCGGGCAGTTGGGTCTGAGCCGCGCGGGCACTGCCTCGGGCATAGTGGCGTTGAGAGAGGTGGCCCAGTTCGTGAGCTAGCACCGAGACAAAAGCGCCTTCATCTTCGGCAAACGCGAAAAGTCCTGAATTGATCCCTACTACGCCGCCAGGGACGGCAAAGGCGTTCAATGAAGCGTTATCGACCATGACGGTGATCGTGCGCAGACCGTTAATATCACTATGCGGGGCCAGCCGGGCAATCAGGCTTTGCAAATAATCATTGGTTATGGGGTCTTGCCACTGGGGGGCTTGGGCACGAAACTGGCGCAACCAGGCGCGGCCCAAGCGGTACTCTTCGTTGCTGACAGAGGTAGACGCCGCCCCTAAGCTCGGCAAGCCGTAATCGCTGGAGGCAATGCTTGGTGGGCTAAACAGTAGGCTGCCACAGGCACAAGCAAACGCACATATCCAGCCTGGGTAAGCGATACGAAGGGTTGGCATGGCATCCTCATAAATAATGAATAAGTACAGTGGTCAGGGTATGGCATTGGTGAAGAGTGTGACATTGATAAACACAGGGAAGTGCCGTTAAATCGACTGCCTAGTGAAATCAATCGCTAAAAAGATAGTTTATGTAACAATGCCGTGAGTATGTAGGTCATTTTGAGGGAGTGTATATGTCTGAGCAATCCGAGGGCTTTCAACCCGACACGGTGCTTGACGCTTGCGGGCTGCATTGCCCGCTGCCTTTGCTGAAGGCTAAGCAGGCCTTGGCAGGTTTGGCGGCTGGTCAGTTACTGGAAGTGCGTTCCACCGATGCGGGTTCGTGGCGTGATATGGCGTCGTTTACCGACCAACGTGCACATACGCTGGAAGGTCGTGAGCAGCGCGACGAGGTGTATGTTTATTGGATTAGAAAAGCTGGGGATGCGCACTCATGACCCTGCGCACGATTTTAAAAAGCTGGGTTGAACGCTATTTCTCGGATGAGGAGGCGCTCATCCTGCTGATAGTGCTGGTGGCGGGCTTTGCCGCGATTATCTGGTTTGGACGCATGCTGGCGCCGTTTTTTACTGCACTGGTGATTGCGTTTCTTTTGCAAGGCGTAGTGAGTGCGTTTACCCGGCGAGGGGTACCGCACCTACTAGCGGTCATCCTGGTCTTTTTGGCCTTTATCAGCGTGCTGCTCACTCTGGCGTTTATTCTGATGCCGTTGATCTGGAATCAGCTAGTGGGGCTGGTGCAAGAGACACCGCGGATGTTCGCCAGTGGCCAGGGCTGGTTGGATGAACTGCAGGCGCGCTACCCGAATATTATTACGCCGGATCAGATGCAAAGCTGGATAGGCGTGGCGAGCCGTGAGATTAGCCAGCTAGGCCAGCGCGCCTTAACGCTTTCGCTGGCTTCGCTCGGCAATATTATGTCGCTGATTATCTACCTGGTACTGGTGCCGATTCTGGTGTTCTTTATGCTCAAGGATCGCGACGTGTTGGTCGGTTTTATGCTTTCGCTGCTGCCCCAAAAGCGTACGCTGCTATCGCGTATTTGGCGCGAAATGGACGATCAGATTGCCAACTATATCCGCGGCAAATTTATTGAAATCATCATCGTTGGCACCGTGGCGTTCTTTACCTTTGCGTTCTTTGGCTTACCGTATACAGCGCTGCTAGCGGTGTTGGTCGGCCTTTCGGTGTTAGTGCCTTATATCGGTGCTGCTGTGGCTACACTACCGGTCGCCGCGGTAGCGGGGTTCTATTTTGGTCTTAGTGAAGATTTTGTCTATGTGCTGGTGGCTTATGGCGTGATTCAAGCCCTGGATGGCAACGTATTGGCACCGGTATTGTTCTCTGAGACCAATAATATTCATCCGGTTTCGATTATTGTGGCGGTACTGTTCTTCGGTGGGATTTGGGGCTTCTGGGGGATCTTCTTTGCGATTCCCTTGGCAACACTGCTCAAGGCATTGATTTACGCCTGGCCACGTAGCATGCATGAGCGGGAGGAGCGTCGGAGTATACCAGCCACAGCTAGCCAGGAAGCCGAATAGCGCTCACCCACTGCCCGCGCAAGAGGTCACTACGGGCAGTGGGCTGAACTGAAATTGAGCCCTGGTTGAGATAGAGCTCTGGTTGAGTTAGTTGGAAGCGTTCAGCTTTTCAGCCGCAGCAAGTACTTCTTCCGCGTGGCCAGGTACTTTAACGCCGCGCCATTCGTTGGCTAGCTTGCCCTCCTTATCAATCAGGAAGGTGCTGCGTTCGATGCCCAGGTGCTCCTTGCCGTACATTTTCTTGAGCTTGATAACATCAAATAGCGTGCAGATGTTTTCGTCTTTATCTGAAATAAGGTCGAAATTAAAATCCTGTTTGGCCTTAAAATTCTCCTGGGCGCGCAAGCCATCTCGAGAAACACCAAGAATGACCGTATTAGCGGCATCGAAGGCGGGTTTGCGGTCACGGAAGTCACCGCCCTCGGTGGTGCAGCCAGGTGTACTGGCTTTGGGATAAAAGTATATGACCACTTGTTTGCCACGCATTTCCGACAGTGTCACGGTGGTATCACCCGTGGCAGTAGCGGAGAAGTCAGCAACGGGTTGACCAATTTCAACAGGCATAAGGCATCCTTTTAAGGGTGGGTGTTAATATTGCTTGTTACGCGTGATTACACGTAAGCCAGCGGCCGTTGTCAAAGCTCAAAACAGGGTGACGACAAACTCACACCGCTTTACGCTGTACAGGCTCGAATCGCCTGAGTACCATTTGGCCTCTGTGCGGTGTCGGCGCTTGATGCAAAATAGCGTGATCGCGCTCGGTTTTGAAAAAAACTCTCGTATTCAAAAACACAGATAGTTGATATCACAATTTGGCTGGTGAGGAATAAACGGATGATCACAGGCAGCATCGTCGCCCTGGCGACGCCTATGAAGGTCAATGGCGACATCGACTGGGAGGCGCTTCGTCGTCTGGTGAACTTCCATCTCGAAAATGGCACCGATGCCATTGTCGCCGCTGGCACCACGGGCGAACCGACTACCATGTCGTTTGCGGAGCACTTTGACGTGATTCGCAGCGTGGTGGAAGAGGTCAATGGCCGTATACCGGTCATAGCCGGTACCGGCTCGAACAACACCACCGAAGCAGTGGAGTTGACCCGCTACGCGAAAGAGGTGGGTGCAGATTACTGTCTGACGGTGGCTCCCTACTACAACAAGCCTACTCAGGAAGGCCTGTTTCAGCACTTCAAGGCCACAGCCGAGGCCAGCGACCTGCCGGTTATTCTTTACAATGTGCCCGGTCGCACCTGCTCGGATATCTACAACGAGACCGTATTACGCCTGGCCGAAGTCGATAATATTATCGGTTTAAAAGACGCCACGGGGAACCTGGAGCGTGCGGAAGATCTAATCACTCGCCTGAAGGGCAGTGGTTTTATGCTCTACTCCGGTGATGATGCGACCGCCTGCGACTTTATGTTGATGGGTGGTCATGGGGATATCTCCGTCACCGCCAACGTTGCCCCCTGGGCGATGCATGAGCTTTGCTCGGCAGCGGTGGCCGGCGACTCCGATAAGGCGCACCAGATTAATACGCTTTTGATGCCGCTGCATACCAACCTGGGTATAGAGTCGAACCCTATTCCAGTGAAGTGGGCGCTGAACCGTATGGGGTACGCGGATGCGGGTATTCGCTTACCGCTAACCTGGCTGTCGGAAAAGTACCACGCCACGGTGAGCGAAGCGCTGCAGTTGGCGGGTGTCGTAGAGGAGTAGTCCGACGCAATACCCTTTGCTACCCAGCTCGCTTACCGTTGAGCTGGGTACCCGAATTGTTGACTTAAGGTGGCTTGATGAGCTCTGTGCTTGAAATACGTGCGCTTAAATGGGTTCCGCTGGCACTCGCAGCGGCTGTCGCGCTTTCTGGTTGTGCGCGGGATGGTTTTTACCACGACCGTAATTTGGATTACACCGAGGCCGCTCCAGCGCCGCCTTTGGTGCTGCCAGAGACCCGCAACACCCAGCGCTATCGCGATGCGCTGCCGGTTCCTCAAGCCGCCACCCAAGGTGCACGGCTTGACGAAGCAGCAGAGATTCGCCCGCCACAGTCATTGGCGATTGGCAGTGGGATGGAACCTGAGTATGTCGAGCGTCGCGAAGTGGGCGATCAAACTTGGCTAGTAGTGGCCGCCGACACCGGTACGGTCTGGCCGCAGTTGGAAGAGTTTGTACGTAGTCGTCAGTTGGAGGTGCTGCAGAGCAGTGCTTCTCAGGGCGTTATCGTCACGCCCCAGGCGGAAATTCGCCTGCAAAGTGCACTACGCGCAGGCAGTAGCGAAGTTCGCTGCGAACGCGGCGGGCAAACCATGGCGAGCTGCCTCGATGCGTTAGAGAGCCATTTAAGCGCGCGCAGTGCATCTGCCAGTGTCTCTTCTTCCTGGACCGCTCAGCGCCTCACCGGTGAGCAAACGCTGCAAATCCGCCAGCAGGACGACGAGTGGGAAGTGGTGATCCCGCAGCCGGTCGATCGGGTATGGGCAGAGTTGAACCACTATCTTGAGCTGGATTTTGCTCAGGAAGGTCAGCGTGATTTGCTGGCCGTCGACCCTGCCAGTCATGAGTTTATGGTTGAGTACATGACTGAAACCGAGCGCAACCGCAACCCGTTGCAAATCGTCTTCAGCCCGGATGTGCGCAAAATGTCCCAGCAGATTCGTCTTGCCCTGCAGCCTAACGGCGACCAGACGATTCTGCGTGCCATCAATGCCAGCGAGCGGGCATTCAGCGCCGATGATCAGCGCGAGCTGCTTGAGCGTGTCTCCGGCTATTTACGTTAATTTGTTGATCCTTGACCCCTTACGGAGCCCCCATGGAAAAGCGCCAAGAACTCTACGCCGGTAAGGCGAAATCTGTGTACACCACCGACGATCCGGATTTGTTGGTGCTCAATTTTCGTGATGACACCAGCGCCTTCGATGGCAAAAAAGTCGAGTCGCTGGCCCGCAAGGGAATGGTCAATAACATCTTTAACGCCTTCATTATGGAGCGGCTGCAGGAAGCGGGCATCCCCACCCACTTTGAAAAACAGCTCTCCAACACTGAGAGTCTGGTCAAAAAGATGCAGATGATCCCGGTGGAGTGTGTGGTGCGCAATATCGCTGCGGGTGGGTTGGTAAAACGTCTCGGCGTTGAAGAGGGGATTGCACTGACGCCACCCACCTTCGAGTTGTTTCTGAAGAACGACGAGAAGGGCGACCCGATGATCAATGAGTCGCTGGCGGAGACTTTCGGTTGGGCAACGCCTGAGCAGTTAGCCAAGATGAAGGTGCTGACCTTCAAGGTTAACCATATCCTCAAAGCGCTGTTTGCTGAGGGCGATATGCTACTGGTGGATTACAAACTTGAGTTTGGTGTATTCAAAGGCGAGGTGGTGCTGGGGGATGAGTTCTCTCCGGATGGTTGCCGTCTTTGGGACGCCAACACCCGTGAGAAGCTCGATAAAGACCGCTTCCGTCAGGGGTTGGGCGGTGTGATTGAAGCGTATGAGGAAGTTGGCCGCCGTTTGGGCATTACCTTTCCTGCTTAAGCCGGCGCGTCAGATTTACTGCTCGGCGTAAGGTTCGATAGCCATCACCTCTAAGGTGGTGGCTTCGCCATTTTGGCGAGGGCAAAACTTAACGTCCACGTCGCGCAGGCGTACGCCGTAAAGACGCTCAGAATCCCTGTCCTTTTGCTTATAGGCGGGCCTGGGGTCTTGGCTGAGTACCTGCTCAATTAATGCCAGCAGTGTGGCGCTGTCGTGGCGCTGAGCAAGCGTATCCAGTGCCGCTGGATGAAAGGTGACGTCCATGAATGGCGGTGTTTCAGGGGCGAAACCGGCCTGTGCGTTAGGCTCGGATTCGGCCCAGGGCAGGTAGGGTTTGATATCAATCACTGGGGTGCCGCTGACTAAATCGCAGCCCTGGAGCTGCAGCGTAACGCCGTGCTGGGTGTCGATACCGACTAATCTCACCAGTGAGAGCCCCAGGCGGTTAGGGCGGTGGGTGCTGCGACTGGCAAAAACCCCCACCTTTTTATTGCCCCCCAAGCGCGGCGGCCTTACCAGCGGCGACCAGCGCTCGGGGCTTTGATGAAAAATAAAGCTCAGCCACAGGTGGCTGAAGTCTTCCAAACCGCGCACCGCGAGTGGGTCGTTGTAGGGCGCAGTGAGTACAAGCCGGGCATCGGCCGCAGGGGCGAGCCCCGGCTGGCGGGGAATACCGAATTTATCGGGGTAGTCGCTAACCACATGACCAATGGGCGTCAGCGTAAAGTGCTCGCTGTTAGGGGCATCGTCCATCACACTGCCTTCTGCTGGGGTTGATTCGCGTAGAATTGATCCAAGTAGTATAAAGCAGGCCAATGGCTTAAGCGTGACCAAATGGGGCGTGATCGAATGTGTCTTGATCAAATGATAGCTGAACAGCTCAGAGGTGACGCATGACCAATACCGAGGAGCAGCAAGCGCCAACCAGTACGCGAATAACCTATCGCGCGGCGCTAGCACGGGATGCCGCCGACCAAGCGGAAGTGTTTTATCACGCTGTTATGCAGGGAGCGGCCACGCATTACACGCTGGATGAGCGGCGTGCGTGGGCCAATGCGTTGCCCCGCGAAGGCAGTGCATGGGGAGTGCGCCAAGCGCTCTACACAACCCTAGTGGCTACCTGTGATGGTCGCTGCGTGGGGTTCCTGGAGTTGGATTTAGTCGCTGGGCGGGTTGAAACACTCTACGTATGGCCCTCATTAGCCGGTCGCGGTATCGGTACCACGCTGCTGGTACATGCCGAACGGCTGCTGCTTGAGCAGGGAAAGGGGCAAATCGAGATAGAGGCGAGTTCAATGCTCTATGAGCGCCTGCTGCGCCGTGGTTGGAAAAACCACGGCGAGGAGTGGGTCGAGCGAAGCGGGGAGCGACTGCTGCGTTATAAACTTTCCAAATCGCTTAATGCTGTCGAAACCTAATCATCAAACGCTATAGCTGCGGGTAATGCGCATGGAAAGATCGATCGAGGCGATGTCCTTGGTCAGTGCGCCGCTCGATATACAGTCAACACCGGTATCGGCAATTGCCCGCAGGGTGGCAGCATCCACATTGCCTGAAGCTTCCAGGGTGGCTCGGCCGCCGTTAATTTCCACGGCAACGTGCAGGTCTTCGATGGCGAAATTGTCGAGCATGACAATATCAGCTCCCGCGGCCAATGCCTGATCCAGCTCTTCAAAGGTTTCTACCTCGACTTCCACGGGCAGGTCGTTGGCTAACTTGCGCGCTTGCGCAACCGCCGCTTGAATGCCTCCACAGGCGGCAATATGGTTCTCTTTGATCAAAAACGCGTCCCATAGGCCAATGCGGTGGTTGTGGCCGCCGCCGCAGGTGACCGCATATTTCTGCGCCAAGCGCATGCCGGGCAGCGTTTTACGCGTATCAAGCAGGCGAACGCCGGTGTCTTCAATCAGGTCGACATATGCGCGGGTGGCGGTGGCGGTGGCAGACAGCGTTTGCAATACGTTAAGCGCCGCCCGCTCGCCGGTAAGCAGGACACGGGCGGGGCCCTCCAGGGTTAAGAAACACTGTTCAGCCTCTAGCTTATCGCCGTCAGCGGCGTGCCAGGTCAGGCTTACCCGACTATCCAGGCGGCGAAACAGCTCATCTACCCAGGGTGCGCCACACAGCACTGCGGTTTCACGGGTAATTACGTCGGCGCAGGCCCACTGGTGCTCAGGGATCAATTGCGCGGTAATATCACCCGGGCCAACGTCTTCTGACAGCAAGCGGGCGGCGCTGGCGCGGATTTCTTCAGCAAGAGCGGATTGATAATGCATGGCCGTGGATTCCCTGAACGTCGTCTTCGATGACGGGCATTGTAGTGAAAAACAGCGGTGAAGGTGAAAGAGAACAGAGAAAGAAAGCGCTAACGTAAAGGAGCCCTTGCCAGTGGAAAATAAACAACCCCTTGACGGGTGGTGGGAAAGCGCGCGTAAAGTCGTTTCACCGAACTGTGACCCTCGGCCCACCGGTGAGGTGTCGTTGCTAGTGATTCATGCGATCAGTCTTCCGCCTGGTCAGTTTAGTGGTAATGCTATTGAAGCGCTATTTACCAATCAATTGGCGGTAGACGAACATCCATTTTTCGCCGAAATTGCCCACTTAAGAGTCTCCGCACACCTGCTTATCCGTCGCGATGGTGAGTGCGTGCAGTTTGTTGATACAGATCAGCGTGCTTGGCATGCTGGGCGCTCCAACTGGTGGGATGCTCGCCAGCTAAGCTGGCGAAAGGCGCTCAACGATTTCTCGGTGGGGATTGAACTTGAAGGGGATGACGTTACCCCCTATCGCAAAGCACAGTATGACACTCTGGTGGAAGCAGTGGTGTGGCTAATGGCGCGCAACCCTCAGCTAGATAGCAGTCGTATTACCAGCCATGCCCATGTGGCGCCGCTGCGCAAAACGGATCCTGGTCCGGCGTTTGATTGGGCGTATTTCCAGCAACTGCTGACATCGCGTGTTGAGCGTTAGCGGTTCGATTACGTTTTTCCCTGTGTGCTAAGTATTTCACTAATAACGCAATAAAACGGTAGTTTAATTACATCGGATGACTATTTGGTCGCAATGGCAAATGCTCTATGAATTGCTTATGTTGCAGTGCAGTAGTTTGTTTTCGATAGGCTTTTCCGCTGCGACGGAATTGGCAGCGTGGCGACTTTGAGGTATCTTCGCCCATACAAAAGGCTAACTTCTAAGAGAATTGTGTAGCTTTACTACATCAATAGTTACGTAGCTTGTTGAATGTAGAGCTAAAACCCCTATCCGGCGTTTAATCACCGGCTGAATGTTGGCGCGTGGTGTAGTGCCACGCCGCCGCCCCAGGCCCTTCAGGGTAGCGGGGATTTTTGTCATTTATCGTCATTCGGAGAGACCTCTATGAGTCTGGAGACAAGAGAAGATCTCGATCCGATCGAAACCACGGAATGGATTGATTCCCTGGAATCGGTATTGGATCGTGAGGGCGAAGATCGTGCCCGCTACCTGATGACCCGCCTGGCGGATCGCCTGCGCCGGGACGGCATGAAGGTGCCCTTCTCGGTGACGACCCCGCACCGTAATACGATCCCGGTTCACCGCGAAGCACCGATGCCTGGTGACCTGTTCATGGAGCGCCGTATCCGCTCCTTGATCCGTTACAACGCCATTGCCCAGGTGATTCGTAATAACCGCGCCAAGCCGGGCCTGGGTGGCCACATTGCTAGTTTTATGTCCTCGGCTACCCTGTATGACGTGGGCTTTAACCACTTCTTCCGCGCGCCTCAGGGCGATTTTGCCGGTGACCTGATTTATATTCAGGGCCACGTAGCACCGGGCATCTACGCACGTTCCTATTTGGAAGGGCGTCTATCGGAAGAGCAGATGGACAGGTTCCGCCAGGAAGTCGATGGCGATGGCCTCTCTTCCTACCCGCACCCGTGGTTAATGCCGGACTACTGGCAGTTCCCCACGGTCTCCATGGGGCTGGGCCCGATTCAGGCTATCTATCAAGCGCACGTGATGAAGTACCTGCATCACCGTGAGCTGAAGGATATGTATGACCGCAAGATCTGGTGCTTCATGGGCGACGGCGAGTGTGACGAGCCGGAATCCCTGGGCGCCATTTCACTGGCCGGTCGCGAAAACCTCGACAACCTGATCTTCGTCATCAACTGCAACCTGCAGCGCCTTGACGGCCCGGTGCGCGGCAACTCGCGGGTGATGGACGAGTTCGAAGGCGTCTTCCGTGGTGCGGGCTGGAACGTGATCAAGGTCGTCTGGGGGCGTCACTGGGATCCGCTGTTCGAGAAGGATAAGAAAGGCATCCTTCAGAAACGCATGGACGAAGCGGTCGACGGCGAGTACCAGAACTACAAAGCCAACGGCGGCGCTTACACCCGTGAGCACTTCTTTGGCAAATATCCAGAAACCGAGGCGATGGTCAAAGACCTCTCCGACGAAGATATCTGGAAGCTCAACCGCGGTGGCCACGATCCGTTCAAGGTTTACGCGGCGTATAACGAGGCGGTTAACACCTCCAACGGCAAGCCCACGGTCATCCTGGCGCACACCGTTAAAGGTTACGGTATGGGTAGCGGTGATGGCGAAGCGGCCAACGAAGCGCACCAGGTCAAGAGCATGGAGTATGAAGCGCTCAAGACCTTCCGCGATCGCTTCGGTATTCCGTTAACCGACGAGCAGCTCAAAGATGTGCCGTACTACAAGCCGGAAGACGACTCTCCCGAGCTCAAGTACATGCACCTGCAGCGCGAGCGTCTGGGCGGCTACCTACCCAGCCGTCAAAGCGACTTCGAGGCGCTGGAAATCCCCAGCCTCGAAGACAAGACCTTTGCCTCGCAAATGGGCGGCTCGAAAGGGCGTGAAGTCTCGACCACCATGGCGTTTGTGCGGGTGCTTAACGGCCTGGTCAAAGATAAGACGCTGGGCAAGAAGGTGGTGCCGATTATCCCTGACGAAGCACGTACCTTCGGTATGGAAGGCATGTTCCGTCAGTTGGGTATCTACACCTCGGAAGGTCAGAAGTACGAGCCGGTAGATAAAGGCCAGATCATGTTCTACCGCGAGGATCAGAAAGGTCAGATTCTCGAAGAGGGCATTACCGAAGCCGGCGCCATGTCGGCCTGGATCGCCGCGGCGACCTCCTACAGCAACAACAACGTCACGCTGCTGCCGTTCTACATCTACTACTCGATGTTTGGCTTCCAGCGTATCGGCGATCTGGCCTGGGCGGCGGGTGACCTGCAAGCCCGTGGCTTTATGGTCGGCGGCACCGCCGGGCGCACCACGCTCAACGGCGAAGGCCTGCAGCACCAGGATGGCCACAGCCTGATTCAGGCCTCCACCATCCCCAACTGCCGCAGTTACGACCCGACCTATGCCCATGAAGTCGCCGTCATTCTGCAGGATGGCCTGAAGCGCATGTTCACCGACAAGGAGAACTGCTTCTACTACCTGACGGTGATGAACGAGAATTACGAGCACCCCGCGCTGGAAAATGTGCCCGCCGACGATATCGTTAAAGGCATGTACCTACTGCGCGAAACCAAGGGTGACAAGGGCCGCGTTCAACTGCTGGGCTCTGGCACCATTCTGCGCGAAGTGGAAGCTGCCGCTGAGTTGCTTGAGAACGATTGGGGCATCGGCGCCGACATCTGGAGCGTGACCAGCTTTAACGAGCTGCGTCGTGAAGCGCTGCTGCTGGATCGTGAAGCCTTCCTGAACCCAGACGCCGAGGCCAACAAGCCTCACGTCACACAGTGCCTGGAAGGGCGCGACGGCCCGGTGATCGCGTCGACCGACTACATGAAGCTGTATGCCGATCAAGTGCGTGCCTGGGTACCGGGTGACTACACTGTACTGGGTACCGATGGCTTTGGCCGTTCAGACACCCGCGAGAAGCTGCGCTACTTCTTCGAAGTAGATCGCTACTTCGTGACCGTGGCGGCGCTACGTGCGCTGGCTGAGCGTGGCGAGATTGATCGCAAGCAGGTTGGTGAAGCGCTTAAGAAGTACGGCATTGATGCCCATAAGCCTAACCCGCTGACTAGCTAAACCGCTGACCGGTGGGCGGTGGCCCACCGGCTCGATCCGATTTGGAAGGAGCGCGACCTTGAGTAGCGAAATCATCAAAGTTCCCGATATCGGCGGCGATACCGATGTCGAAATCATCGAGATTGCGGTGTCAGAAGGCGACGTCATTGAAGCGGAAGACACCCTAATCACGCTGGAATCCGACAAAGCCAGCATGGACGTACCGGCCCCGAAAGGCGGCAAGGTACTCAAAGTGCTGGTCAAAGAAGGCGATAGCGTCTCAGAAGGGGACGATATCGTTGAGCTGGAAGTCGAAGGTGGTGGCGACGAGCAGCAAGAGAAGAAGCAAGAGAGCTCGTCTGACAGCCAGCCTGAAGAGGCCCCAGCGAAGCAAGAAAAAACCCAAGAGCCGTCTCAAGAGCAGAAGCCCGCGGCTAAAAAGTCAGCCGGCGGTAAGCAGACGGTGGATATCACAGTGCCCGATCTCGGCGGCTCGGACAGCGTCGAAATTATCGAAGTCGCGGTCAGCGAAGGCGATGAGGTTGAGGCCGAAGACACCTTGATCACGTTGGAGTCTGACAAAGCCTCCATGGACGTGCCCAGCCCCCATAGCGGTAAGATCGTCAGCTTTACCGTGAAAGAGGGCGACACGGTGTCTGAAGGCGATGTGATCGGCCAGATGGAGATCGTCGGCAAAGGCGGCGACAGCGAAGACGCATCGGAAGAGAGCTCTTCTCCAGAACCGTCCTCTAGCCAAGCCAGTAGCGAGCCGGAAGAAACGGCTGAAGATGATCAGGAAGAGGCCGCCAGTGGCGAGCCGGAGCGCAAAGAGATTCGCGTACCGGATCTTTCTGGCTCCTCTGACGTGCCGATTATCGAGATCGGCGTAGCGGCGGGTGACGAAGTCAATGAAGAAGACCCGTTGATCACCCTAGAGTCTGATAAAGCCTCTATGGACGTGCCCAGCCCCTACAAAGGCAAGCTTCTTGAGCTGACCGTTAAAGAGGGCGACACCGTCTCTGAAGGCGATGTGATCGGCTATATGGAAGTGGCGGGTGCCAAAAAAGCGGCACCGAAAAAGGCCGCACCAGAAAAAGCCTCGCAGAGCAGTGACAGCAAGGACAGCGCTAAACCGTCTGAATCTCCGGCCGGTACCCCCAGCCCGGAAGCACAGATGGCTGCCCATAAGCCCCGGGATGGCAAGCTGGTGCACGCCGGCCCTGCGGTACGCATGCTGGCTCGTGAACTAGGCGTCGACTTGGGACTCGTTAAACCCAGCGGCCCGAAAGATCGCGTGCTCAAAGAGGACGTACAGTCCTATGTGAAGCAGGCGATTGCCAATCAGGGTAAAGCCCAGCCAGGTGCGGCAGCCGCGGCTACTGGCGGCGCGGGTATTCCGCCCATTCCGGAAGTCGACTTCAGCCAGTTTGGTGAAGTGGAAGAGAAGCCGATGGGGCGTCTGCTCAAGATGGGCGCGACCAACCTGCATCGTAGCTGGCTCAATGTGCCCCACGTTACGCAATTCGACGAAGCGGACATCACCGAGCTGGAAGCTTTCCGCAAGGCGATGAAGGCGGAAGCGGAAGCCCAGGGCGCCAAGCTAACGCCGCTGCCGTTTATGGTCAAAGCCTGTGCCTTTGCGCTGCGTAAATTCCCGCAGTTCAATGTCAGTCTGAAGGGTGACGGTGAAACCCTGGTATGGAAGAACTACGTCCATATCGGTATTGCCGTGGATACGCCTGACGGTCTGATGGTGCCAGTAGTGCGCAACGCCGATAACAAATCCTTGATCGAGATTGCCAAGGAGATGGCGGAGCTAGGCAAGAAAGCCCAGACCAAAAAGCTCAAGCGTGACGAGATGACCGGTGGCTGCTTCACCATTTCGAGCCTCGGTTCGATTGGTGGCACGGCGTTTACACCGATCGTTAACGCGCCGGAAGTGGCTATTCTGGGCGTGTCCAAAGCGCAGATGAAGCCGGTTTGGGATGGGAGTGCCTTCCAGCCGCGCCTGATGATGCCGCTGTCGCTCTCCTACGATCACCGTGCGATCAACGGCGCCGATGCGGCACGCTTTACCGCCTTCCTGGCCGATGTGCTCACCGACATTCGTCGCTTACTGCTGTAATTGGTAGCGATGTGCTTTCACAAGCGGCGCCCCTAGGGGCGCCGCTTGTGTTTACTAAACGTAAATGCTGCCTAAACCTCTCGCAGGGCGACCAAAGTGGTAGATTTAGGGCATTTGGCTGTTTTAATTTAAAAAAATTGAAACAAAAGCGGGTTTCTCAGGCTTTTGGGGAGTTGTGTCGCTTGAGAGGCGCGGTTATTGTCAGTTAACAGAATTCACATACTCATTTTTCGAACTCTTTTTTCATACCAAGAACTTCAAGGAGCAGTGCCATGCGTTTAATCCTGTTGGGTGCCCCCGGCGCGGGGAAGGGGACTCAAGCTCAGTTTATTTGTGAGCAATTTAAGATTCCTCAGATTTCCACCGGGGATATGCTGCGCACGGCCATTAAAGATGGCACTGAGCTGGGCTTGAAAGTAAAAGAGATCATGAACAGTGGTGGCCTGGTGTCCGACGACATCATCATTGACTTGGTCAAAGAGCGCATCAGTCAGCCTGACTGCGAAAATGGCTTTCTGTTCGATGGTTTCCCACGCACGATCCCCCAGGCCGACGCCATGAAAGAGGGCGGCGTTAAGCTAGATCACGTGGTGGAAATTGCCGTACCCGATGAAGAGATCGTCAGTCGATTGGCGGGACGCCGTGTGCACCAAGCATCGGGCCGGGTTTATCACGTTGAGCACAATCCGCCCAAAGAGCCAGGCAAGGATGATGTGACCGGTGAAACGCTTATTCAGCGTGAAGATGACCAAGAGTCCACGGTGCGTAATCGCCTATCCGTTTACCACGATCAAACGGCCCCGCTGGTCGATTACTATCAGCAGTGGGCCAAGCAGGATCCCCAGAGCGCGCCCCAGTACCACCGCATTGAAGGCGTTGGCAGTGTGACGGATATTACCCGCCAGGTTAAAGAAGCCCTTAGCTGATAAGAGCCCTCAGTTGATAATAACCTTTAGCTGATTTTACGCCTTTGCCGATGGCCCGCCTAATGCGGGTCATCGTCGTATTGGCGTGACAAAGGTATAATGCCGCAACCTTTCTTTCGAGTGGCCACTTGCTATGCCGTTACATCTGCTTGCCCTGGACACCTCTTCAAGCGCCTGTTCTGCAGCCTTACTGCGCCAGGGTGATTCGGGCACTGAGTGCCTGGCGCGCTTCGAGATGACGCCCCGCGCCCATACCCGCAGGCTGCTGCCGATGGTGGACGAAGTGCTTGCCGAAGCGCAGGTAACCCCTTCCCAGCTTGATGCCGTTGCGTTTGGCCGGGGGCCGGGTTCGTTTACCGGACTGCGTATCGCGGCGGGGGCAGCCCAGGGGTTGGCGTTTGGTTTGGACTGCCCGTTGCTGGGGGTGTCTACTTTAGAGGCGCTGGCCCTTCAGGCCCATCGTCGCTATCACCTCCGCCACGTGGTGACTGCCTTAGATGCCCGCATGGGCGAGGTGTACGCCGCGACGTGGCACTGCCTAAAAGACACTATTACTCCGATGAGCGCCGAGGCGGTGCTGGCCCCTGAGTCGCTGCGTCTGCCAGGCGACGAAACCGACTGGGTAGGTGTAGGCAGCGGCTTTACGCTGTGGGAGCGCTTCACTGTCGATGTACAGCTTAGCATGCCCCAGCATTTGGATGATTTAGAGCCCCGCGCCGAAGAGATGGCGTGGCTGGCGGCGCGTGATTTTGCCGCTGGGTTGGGGCAGGCCGCGCACTTGGTTCAGCCGGTTTATCTGCGCAACGACGTTGCCTGGAAAAAGCCCGCATGAGCGATGTTGAGGCCGATGTTGAGAGCATCGTTCTGCCTGACGGCCTGCGCTTGGTGCAGGGCGATGAGGGGTTGGCGCTGGTCGGTGATGAAAAACGCTACGGCAAGCCGCTCAGCGTTGATTTTGTGGCGGGCAAAGCGGCCCATCGGCGCCGCTTTGGTGGTGGGCGTGGTCAGCTGGTCGCAAAGGCCTGTGGGCTTTCCAAGGGCGTGACGCCCTGCATCGTTGATGCTACGGCAGGGTTGGGGCGGGATGCGTTTGTATTGGCCAGCCTAGGTGCCCAGGTGTTGTTAATTGAGCGGGTTGCAGCGATTGCAGCGCTGCTGGAGGATGGCCTGAAACGTGCCTCCAGGCATAGCGATACAGTGGATATTGTTGCCCGCATGACACTGCGTCATGGGGATGCGGCTCAATTCCTGGCTGAATTGGTTGCCAGTGCTCACTTTTCACCGCAGGTGATACACCTGGATCCGATGTTTCCCCATCGTGAGAAATCAGCGTTGGTGAAAAAAGAGATGCGTCTGTTCCGCGAGTTGGCTGGTGATGATAACGATGCCCCGCGATTACTAGAAGCGGCGTTGGATGTGGCCACTCATCGCGTGGTGGTTAAGCGCCCCCGTAAGGCGCCGCCTATTGCGGGGCCAGTGCCGCAACATACCCTTGAGGGTAAAACCAGCCGCTACGATCTGTATGTACATCGCTCATTAGCACGGTAGCTCGTTAGTGTACTTATCAGTGGCTAAGCAAGGAGCACCCATGCAGAACGCGTGGCGAGAAGGTAATCGATTTACGCTGCTGCCGGAGGCCTCACGCTTTCTGCCCGCTATGTTTGAAGCGGTGCATAATGCGCGGCACTATGTGCTGGTAGAGCTCTACTTGATGGAATCAGGGGAGCTTGCAGATCAAGTCATTGAGGTATTGACTGATGCAGCGCAGCGCGGTGTTCGCGTCTGTTTACTGCTGGATGGCTATGGCTCGATGGGCCTCTCCGGGAGTGATCGCCAGCGCCTGAAGCAGGGCGATGTTCAGCTGCGCTTTTTTAACCCCATTGGTTTCCACTCTTTAGCGCTGAACCTGAGTCGTGACCATCGCAAAATAATGGTTATTGACGGCGAGCTGGCGTTCACCGGTGGCTTTGGCGCGGTGGATGAGTTTTTGAATGCCTGGTACGAAATTGCCCTGCGTATTGAAGGGCCGGTGGTGGCCGATTGGGAACTGCTGTTTCGGCGCCTATGGCATTCGCGGCTGACCCGCGTCGAGAAGGGCGATAGACGTGCGGCGGCTCTCCCAGAGCGTCGTGAGCCTCAGGCGCTTGCCAATGGCGTGCCTGGACGGGCGATGTCGGCGCGTGGCTATCGTTATCAAGCGATTCGCCACTCATTGCATTATCGGGTCAGCCAGGTAAATGAACGACTCTGGTTATGCACACCCTATTTTGTGCCCACCTTTGCCCTGCGTCGGCGTTTGGTTCGGGCGGCTCGCAGAGGGATAGACGTACGCTTACTGCTACCGGGGGCAAAGCATGATCATCCCAGCGTTCGCTTTGCCGGTCAGCGCTTTTATCACACCATGCTCAAGGCTGGGGTGCGCATTTTTGAGTTTCAGCCGACCTTTATCCACGCTAAATTTGTGCTCGCCGATGAGTGGGTGAGCATTGGTTCGTGTAACTTTGACCACTGGAATCTGCACTGGAACCTAGAGGCAAACCAGGAAGCAATGGATCCGAAGCTCGCGGCGGACGTGCGCGAACTGTTCGAGCGAAACTTTGCCGCCAGCCAGGAGGTAGACGCCGCGGCCTGGGCGGCGCGCCCCTGGAGGCAGCGCGCCCGTGAGTGGATCTATGGCGTGCTGGATGCCGTTGTAACGCGACTTAAATAAGAGTAACGCGACTTAAATAGTGTCTACGCTAACTACTTAGCCTAAGTACCTAGCGCTTTTTACCTTTTGCAGGCGTTTTTTTACGCGGTTTGGGTTTGGGCGTTTCCGGTGGCACGCGGTAATGCAGGTAAAGATCCAAAACCAGTTCCGGCAACTGCACTACCAGCGACTCCTGGCGTTCTTGATCTTTAGCCAGCTCGGCCAAGTCCGGCTCATCGTCGAACAGTCCGGAGAGCAGCATAAACGGTAGCAGCAGGGCGGCGGCGGCCTCTTCATCGTCCTGGAACCAAGCGCTCTCGTCGCTGAAGACGCCTTCCATAAAGCCCGCACACCAGTCGCCTATAGGGGTTTCCTCGGCGGGTTCTCCTCCCAACGTTAGTTCAAACGGCAGTTCCGGTAAGCCGCCTTGCTCGAGTACCGCCACCGCGTTGTCGCGTAACAGTGTGAGCAGGGTAATAATCTCATCACGCTCGGCGTCATCGGCGTAGCGAGGCTCACCCTGAAACAGCTCAGTCAGCCACTGGGTCGCCGGTACTTCGCTGGGTGCCACGGCAAGGGCCACTAAAAAGCCATGGGTGGAAATAAGATCCAGGGCGTCTTCATCCACTTGATCCGAGTCAAGGAAGTCGTCCAATCTATCCAACTGCTCATCCTCGAGCAGTGGCTGCGGTGGCGTGTTCGTTTCAGGCGTATCGCTGCGCTCTGCCATGAGTAAAGCCTCGTTAATACAAACGTTCATCAATGGTTACCTATAACGGCTAGTTTATCACTAATGAAGACGTCACCACTGCCTCCTTGGCCTGCCACTGAATTGGCGGCTATGTCGGAAACAGAGTTGCATCAGGCCGCGCGAGTTCGCGTCGAACAAGCGTGGCAGCGCTGCTGTGAAGTGTGCCCAGCGCTGCCAGCCCCAAATGTGTGGTTTAACCTGCGCGGCGCTTCGGCCGGCCAGGCGCATCTTGGCCACGGCGGGTTACGCTTGAACCCGGTGTTACTGAGAGAGAACCGCACGGCGTTTTTTGATGAGGTGATTCCCCACGAAATGGCTCACTGGCTGGTGTTTCATTTGGACAACGGCCCGCGTTTAAAACCCCACGGCCGCGAGTGGAAAACGGTCATGCGCGACCTTTTTGGTTTAGTTCCCAGTGTTACCCATCGGTTTGATATTAAGCAGGCGCAGTCCGCACCTTATCGTTACCAATGCGATTGCCGCTTTCATCAATTTACCCCAAGACGTCATGCTTTAGTGGTAAACGGGCGTCATTATCGTTGCCGACACTGCGCTAAGACCTTGGTCTACAGGCCGGAAGTCGTCTCGTGATTTGTTTATAAATGTTTGTTTTTTAAATAAAAAATGATAATACCAATGTCTAAAGGGAAGCCTGCGCGAGGAGGTTTATGCTAGGGGAACATTAATGGCAGCCGATACGCCCGATAATGGTCAATAAGCCCATAAATAATCGTATCGACTACAGTTTCTTAGAGAGTGCATTTTCACGGACAGAGGCAATTTTATGAGCGATCAACAGAAGGTCTATCCGGTGCGCGACGATTTCGCCGCCAATGCCTGGGCCGATAAAGCCAAATATGAGGCCATGTATCAGCAGTCGATAGACGACCCGGAAGGCTTCTGGGCTGAGCAAGCCAAACGCCTCGACTGGATTAAAGCGCCCAGCAAAATCAAAAACACCTCCTTTGCGCGTGACAATGTCGATATTCGTTGGTTTGAGGATGGCCTGCTTAACGTCAGCGCCAACTGCCTTGACCGCCATCTGGATAAGCGCGGTGACCAGACAGCGATCATTTGGGAAGGCGACAACCCCGATGAGTCCAAACACATTACTTATCGCGAACTCTATGCACGCACGAACCAGCTAGCCAACGCGCTGAAAGAGCTGGGTATCGATAAAGGCGATACCGTTACGCTGTATATGCCTATGATTCCCGAAGCCGCCATGGCTATGTTGGCCTGTTCGCGCATCGGGGCCGTTCACTCGGTTGTCTTTGGTGGCTTCTCGCCGGACGCCGTTGCCCAGCGGGTTATTGGCGCCGACTCCAAGCTGGTGATTACCGCTGATGAGTCGGTGCGCGGTGGTAAGCACGTACCGCTGAAAGAGAACGTGGACGCCGCGCTGACCCGTGACGGCACTGATGTGTGCAAAAACGTCCTGGTGGTGAAGCGCACCGGCGGTGAGATCGAGTGGAAAGAGGGTCGCGATGTCTGGTTTGACGAGCTGGTCGACAAGCAGTCCAACGAGTGTGAACCGGAAGCCATGGGCGCCGAAGACCCGCTATTCATTCTCTACACCTCGGGTTCTACCGGTGCGCCTAAAGGCTTGAAGCACACCACCGGCGGCTACCTGACCTACGCCGCCATGACCCACCAGTACGTGTTTGACTATCAAGAGGGTGAAATCTACTGGTGCACCGCGGACGTTGGCTGGGTTACCGGGCACAGCTATATCGTTTATGGCCCCTTGGCCAACGGTGCGACTACCCTGATGTTTGAGGGCGTGCCCAGCTATCCCACCCATGGCCGTATGGGTGATATCGTTGATAAGCACAACGTTAATATTCTCTATACTGCGCCCACCGCGGTGCGTGCTCTGATGGCCCATGGCGAAAACGTCATGGACTCCAGCAAACGCGATAGCCTGCGGCTGTTGGGCTCCGTGGGCGAACCGATTAACCCGGAGGCCTGGGAGTGGTTCTACCGCGTTATCGGCAACGAAAAATGCCCGATTGTAGATACCTGGTGGCAAACCGAAACCGGCGGCATCATGATTGCGCCGCTGCCGGGCGCTACCCCGCTTAAGCCTGGCTCTGCGACCGTACCGTTTTTCGGTGTGAAGCCCGCGCTGGTCGATAACGAAGGCAATAAATTGGAAGGTGCCACTGAAGGCAACTTGGTCATCCTTGACGCCTGGCCGGGTCAGGCGCGCTCTATTTGGGGTGACCACGAGCGCTATGTTCAGACTTACTTCTCGACCTACGACGGTATGTACTTCACGGGTGACGGCTGTCGCCGCGATGAGGATGGCTACTACTGGATCACCGGACGTGTGGACGACGTGCTGAACGTGTCGGGTCACCGCATGGGCACCGCCGAGATAGAGTCCTCTCTGGTAGCGCACAGCGCCGTTGCAGAAGCAGCCGTTGTTGGTTTCCCGCACGATATTAAGGGACAAGGCATCTATATCTATGTCACCCTGAGTGACGGTATCGAGGCGACAGACGAACTCAAAAAAGAGTTGACCCAGTGGGTGCGCAAAGATATTGGCCCGATTGCTTCGCCGGATGTCATCCAGTGGGCGCCAGGTTTGCCGAAAACCCGCTCGGGTAAAATCATGCGCCGCATTTTGCGCAAGATTGCCGCCAATGAGTGTGATGGTTTGGGTGATACCAGTACGCTGGCCGACCCGTCGGTGGTCGATGAGCTGATTGAGCATCGCGCCAACCAATAATGGCGACAACGCGATAGGCTGTTTAGCCCAATAGAGCTTGTGTGCCGACTCAAAGCCGTGCCGACCTGAGTAGGTCGGCACGGTTGTGTTTATAGAGGCGCGTTTATAGATAAGCGTTTATGGACACGTGTTTCACTTGTGTGAACGATCTATTATAAATTGTGCATGTGATGCTTGGGCATGATGAAGCCCATGGGGTACCATGCTTCACAACCGTAAGAGCCTAGCGTCGCGGCGGCAGACAACCCCGCTGCTCGAGGAACCGGAGGAATATCCATGGCAGTAGCTCATAAGTTTATCGTCGCTGACGATCACCCGCTGTTTCGTGCAGCGCTGACCCAAGCGTTACGCCAGTTGGCCCCCCAGGCGGAAATTGTCGAAGCGGACACCATGGAAGCCACCACTGACGTGGTGAATCGCCACCCAGATGCCGATTTGATTCTGCTGGATCTGCATATGCCGGGAGCCCATGGCTTCTCTGGTTTAATCCAACTGCGTGGTCAAATGCCTGATATCCCCGTTGCGGTAGTGTCTGGTAGTGATGAACCCTACGTGGTTCGTCGTGCTATTGACTACGGCGCGTCGGGTTTTATCCCTAAATCATCGTCTCTACAACTAATTGCTGAAGCCGTCGGCGAAATTCTGCAGGGCGAGGTGTGGTTACCTGAGGCGTTGGCCAACGTGCTGGAAGAGACCAGCGAAGAGGAGTCGCGTTTTGCCGAGGCGATTGCTTCGCTAACGCCCCAGCAATTCCGCGTCTTGAATATGCTGACCGAAGGCCTGCTGAATAAACAGATCGCTTATGAACTGAGCGTCTCTGAAGCCACGATCAAAGCCCACGTGACCGCGATTCTACGCAAGCTGGGCGTACACTCACGTACCCAGGCGGTTATCGCGGCTCAGAAGCTTGAAGTCGAGCCGCCGAAAGTCGTTTCCTAAGCAAGTAGCAAGCAACGACTGTGTTAACCGCGGCGCGCTTAGCGCGCCGCCCGGTTGGCCTGCAACGTGCGCGTCAGTAGCGCCCGTAGTGCCGCCGGTTTAACGGGCTTCAGCAGCAGTTGATAGCCCGCCCGCTTGATCTCTTCAGCCACCGCTTCGGTACGGTCAGCGGTAATCACAATCCCTGGTACCGCCCCCTCAAAACGTTCGCTGAGTGCTTCCAGCGCCATTAAGCCGGTGACTTCGTTATCCAGGTGGTAGTCCGCCAGAATAGCGTCAGGGTCGCCATCCATATTGCGTAGGATCGATTTGGCCCCGCCGATACTGGTGGCGGTAAACACCTCGCAGCCCCAGCCGCTAAGCATGGCGGTCATGCCTTCCAGAATCAGCGTCTCGTTATCGATGCATACAATCCGCGTACCGCTCAGCTTATGGCTGCCGCGCCGCGCATGCGGCTCAAGCTCGGTGCTGGTTGACTCGTGGGCGGTGACAATCGGTACGCTAACCGAGAAAACCGCGCCTTTGCCTACCGTCGAGCGTACCTTGATAGGATGATCCAGCACCCGGCTCATACGGTCGGCAATGGAGAGCCCTAGCCCCAGCCCTTTCTCGCTCTCTTTGTGGCGGGAGACCTGATCCAATCGGCGGAATTCCTGAAAAATTTCGCTCAATTTAGACTCGGGAATGCCGGGGCCGCTGTCCCACACTTCAATAGAGAGCCAGCCGTTTTGGCGGCGGCAGCCCAACAGCACGCGCCCCTCTTGAGTGTAGCGAATCGCATTGGATAAGAAGTTTTGCACGATACGGCGCAGCATTTGAGGATCTGAGTCGACCCAAAGCTGGGTAGGCACGACTTCTAAGTCCAGCCCGCGATCATCCGCCATCACCTCAAATTCGGCGCGTAACGGGCGGAAGATATCCGCTAGGGCAAAGTGACTGCGGCGGGGCGTTAGGGCTCCTGCGTCCAGCTTGGAGATATCCAGCAGGGTGCTTAGCAGTTCCTCGGCGGCCTGCAGCGAGTTATCGATATGGCCAACGATGCGCTGGGTGTCGGTCGTAGTCACGTTCTGCATCAGCGCGGAGGTAAATAGCCGTGCCGCGTTAAGCGGCTGCAGCAAGTCGTGGCTGGCCGCGGCCAAAAAGCGCGTTTTGGAAGCGTTGGCATCTTCTGCGAGCTGCTTAGCCTGGCGCAGGGCGAGCTCTGCCTCGGCGCGTACCCGGTTCTCCTGGCGCAACGCCGCGTTGGCTTCAGAGAGCGCCTGGGTACGCTCACGCACGCGCTCTTCCAGGGTTTCATTGGTCTCTTTAAGGGCAATTTCAGCCTGACGGCGTTCGGTAATATCCTGATAGAGCGCAAAGAAGCCCAGGATCGCCTGGCTGTCACCAAAGTGCGGCGTGTAAGTGACCAGCATATAGCGCATGGCTTCATTCACCCGCAGCGAGACTTCAAAGCTGACCCGTTCGCCGTTCAAGGCGCGTGCGACCCATGGCGCGCGCTCCTCCGCCTGCTTAATTGGCAGCACGTCTTCAAAGCGGCGACCAATGACCGCGTTGCGGTCAATATTGAACGCCTGCTCGTAGGCTCGGTTAGTAAATAGGTAGCGGCACTCTTTGTCGAAGTAGGCAATCAACGCGGGCACGTTATCGGTATAGATACGGATATTGTTTTCCGAGCGAATCAAAGCCTCTTCGATGCGCTTTTGCTGGGTAATATCCTGGTAGGTATACACAAAACCGCCGCCAGGCATTGGGTTGCCCTGCACTTCCAGCACGCTGCCGTCCTGGCGGTAGCGCACATAGCGGTGGGGTTGGCCTTCGCGAATATTGTCGAGCAGTAGCTGCACGTGCTCTTCCGGGTCACCCGGACCATACTCGCCGTTGTGGGCGTTATAGCGAAAGATACGGTCTATGGGGGCGCCAACGCGAATCAGGTGGTCAGGGAAGCGGAAAAGCTCAAGGTAGCGCTGGTTCCACACCACCAGGCGAAGGTTCTGATCGACCACGCTGATGCCCTGGTTAATGTTTTCAATGGTGGCCTGGAGCAGCGCCCGGTTGAACTCCAGCACTTGGGAGGCTTCATCGACAATCGAAATCACATCCGAGATGCCGATACCGCGCCCCTGAAGTGCCGAGTTGACCACGATGCGTGCCGATGAAGCGCCAAGCACTGAAGCCAGAAAGCGTTCAGTGAACTGAATAATATCGATTGAGGCGCGAGTGCCGTCGTCCAGCGGTTTACCCACCCGGCGGGCGTAGTCTTCAAAGGCGCGATCGACCTGGCCCGCGCCTAGAAAACGTTCACACAGGACTTTTAAATCGCCCACGGTGGTCGCCCCGGTCCAGGGGCGGTTGACCGAGGTCTGGCGTGTTTCCACGCTATCCACGAACAGTGAGGCCTGAATACGCTCGACCACTCGCTGTGAGGTAACTTGGGAAACGAAAATGTAGCAGAACAGGTTTACCCCGAGTGACAGCATCACTCCGTGGGTAAAGCTGTCACCTAAGTTAAGGCCGAATAGCGTCGTGGGCGATAGCCAATTGAGCCCCAACGGGCCGCCGTCAAGCCAGCCAGTCGGCAGTACACCAGCATTGATCATCGCGGGCATAAGCAGGCTATAGGCCCAGATGGCGAAGCCCGCATTCATACCGACAATCACCCCAAGCCGGTTGCCGCGCTTCCAGTAGAGGCCGCCAATCAGCGCTGGGGCAAATTGCGAGGCAGCGGCAAACGAGAGCATGCCAATCGAGGCCAGCGAGGTAAATTCGGCAATCAGCTGGTAGAAGCCGTAGGCCATGGCCAGTACGGCAACAATGGTTAAACGCCGCGCACGTAGCACCAAGCGCCCATAATCCCGTGCCTTGGTATCAAACCAGCGCAGCCGGAACAGCGCAGGGATAACGATTTCGTTGGAGATCATGATCGACACGGCCACGGCGGCGACAATTACCATGCCCGTGGCCGCCGAGAAACCGCCGATAAAGGTGAGTAGCGTTAACCATTGGTGGCCCGAGGCCATGGATAGAGCCAGTACGTAGGTATCGGGCTCTACGCCGCTTTCGGAAAACAGCAGCAGACCAGCGGCGGCTAAGGGCACCACAAAAAAGGCAATGGCCAACAGGTAAAGTGGAAACAGCCAGCGCGCTTTCGTGGCGTCGTCAGGGTGAATGTTTTCCACCACTGCCACATGGAACTGGCGGGGAAGACACAGAATCGCCAGCATCGCGAGCAGCGTTTGGGCCCAGAAACTTTGGCCAAAATCCTGGTTGGCCAGCTGGCGCTGGAGTTCGAGCTGGCTTTCGGCATGCCCCATCAGCTCACCCAGGCCATCAAACATACCCCAGGTAACAAAGGCGCCAAGCACCACGAAGGCGAGCAGCTTGACCAGCGATTCGAATGCCACGGCGTGGATTAAGCCTTCGTGGTGTTCGGTGGCATCGGTGTGGCGGGTGCCGAATAGAATCGCGAAAATTGCCATCACAATGGCCACATAGAAGGCCGTGTCGCCAAACAACGGCGTATGGGTCACATCGGTGGCATCGGTAAGAACGCTAAAAGTAGTGGAAACTGCTTTTAGCTGCAGGGCAATGTAGGGCAGGGTACCGACCAGGGCAACCAGACTGGCAAAGGCGGCCAGCGACTGGGTTTTGCCGTAACGGGAGGCAATAAAATCGGCAATCGAGGTGACGTTTTGATGTTTGGCAACGCGGATCATTTTGGCCAGCACCGGCCAGAAGAGTAAAAACGTTAAAATCGGTCCGACGAAGATGCTCGCAAACGACCATCCCGCGGTGGCTGCCTGGCCAACCGCGCCGTAAAACGTCCACGAGGTGCAGTAAATGGCCAGTGCCAAGCTATAGATGATCGGACGCCGACGGGTGGCGCCGTGGGTACGCGCGCGGCGATCACCGTACCAAGCGATACCGAATAGAACGGCAATGTAGAGTAACGAAACCGCTACCAGTAGCCCGCCGTGAAACATGCCTTTCTCCCCGCCAGAGTGTTTAACGTGCGCCAGTCAAAAGGCTTCATTCTAGGCGAAACAACGGGTCGTGTACGACCGTTTGTACCACGGGCTGTTTATTTGTCTAGGCGCATACGTTGTTGAGTAGCGGTGATGTTTCGCGCAGCGTGCGTATCTCTTCGAGGATAGGGTCGCGGGAGTCTTTATCCAGGGGCACTAGCTCACGGCTCTCGCAGTTGAGTAGATAGGGCTGGGTGATCAAAATATCGGTGTGATGGCGCTCAAACTGATAAAGGATAAATTCCGCTAAACGGGTGTCATCCTGCTCGGTAATACGGATGTTCTCGCTATCCACCATGCTGAATTTGGTGATCATCGGAATGGCAAAAGTCCATGGGCGCCATACCGCCGTGCTGCTTTCGGTTGAAATGACCGTGGCGGTCTCGGGCAGTTGTGCCTGCTTGTGGTCAAACCAGCTGTACTCCACCTGAACTTGATAACCCAGCATACCCAGTCCGCCACACACCGGGACTATCCATTTGGGTAAACGTTTGCCGCTCAAATTGCGCAGTATCAGGCCAATCCCGGCTGCCGCAAGGCCTGCAAAAACGGCGGCGATCAAGTGCCAAATCATAATTTATCCTTTCAAAAAGCCGTCTATAAAAGCTATCTATAAAAGCCATCGGGCCTCCCTAAGGAAGCCCGATGATGAGGTCGATTCCAAAGCGTTATCGCCGTATGGCGATAACGCATCAGGAAGGAGTATGACTTAGTGGTCTATCGCCATGCCAGCACCTTTCGGATAGCGAACGCTTTCCACCAGATCCTGAATTTCCTGCGGCGGTGCAGCTGTCACTCTGGAAACCGCAAAGGCAACGGCGAAGTTGATCATCGCGCCTACGGCACCGAAGGAGAGCGGCGAGATGCCAAAGATCCAGTTATCCGGCGTGTTTGCCAGCATATTGGTATCCGGCACGAAGAACCAGCCCAGGTAGGTAAAGATGTAAAGCAGGGTGCAAATCAAGCCCGCCAGCATACCGGCGACCGCGCCTGAGCTGTTCATCCGCGTGGAGAAGATACCCATCATCAGCGCGGGGAACAGTGATGCACCGGCGATACCAAAGGCTAATGCCACCGTTTGTGCTGCAAACCCCGGCGGATTAAGCCCCAGGTAAGTGGCCAACAGGATGGCACCACCCATGGAGATTCGCGCTGCCAACATCTCGCCTTTCTCGGTGATCTTGGGATTGATCATGGTCTTGATCAAGTCGTGGCTGATCGCCGACGAGATCGCCAGCAGCAAGCCTGCAGCTGTCGAGAGTGCTGCGGCGATACCACCCGCTGCAATCAAACCAATAACCCAGCCGGGAAGATTGGCAATTTCCGGGTTGGCGAGTACCAGTATGTCATTATTGACGGTTAGCTCGTTGCCTTCCCAGCCACGATCAGAGTAGTCGGCAGCATCATTATACATTTGGATACGGCCGTCATTGTTGAGATCGTTGAAGGTGATAAGGCCTGTTTCTTCCCATGTACGAACCCAATCAGGGCGTTCTTCGTACAGAATCGGGTTTTGCGCAGCCTCTTCGTAGTTTTCAACCTGCCCCGCCATCTCTGGGTACACGGTGGTCGCCAGATTCAGACGTGCCATTGAACCGACCGCAGGAGCCGTGAGGTAAAGCAGGGCAATGAACACCAGCGCCCAGCCAGCAGACCAGCGAGCATCGGCTACTTTCGGGACGGTGAAGAAGCGAATGATAACGTGGGGTAGACCGGCAGTACCGACCATCAGCGACAGGGTAAACAGCACCATGTTGAGTTTGTTGTCCACATCGGCGGTGTAGTCGCGGAAGCCAAGTGCGCTAACCACGTCATCCAATTTAGCCAGCAGCGGAATGCCGGATTCAGTATGCGTGCTGAACATACCGAACATCGGAATCGGGTTGCCGGTTAGTTGGAAGGCAATAAACACCGCAGGAATGGTGTAAGCGATGATTAGAACGATGTACTGGGCTACCTGGGTATAGGTAATGCCTTTCATACCACCAAATACGGCGTAGAGGAAAACGATCAGCGCGGCTAACCAAATACCCCAGGTGTTGCTGACTTCAAGGAAGCGAGAGAACGCTACGCCCGCACCGGTCATTTGACCGATAACGTAGGTAACCGACGCCACAATCAAGCAGACGATAGCCACTAAGCGAGCGGTGTTGCTGTAGAAGCGGTCGCCGATAAAGTCAGGCACGGTGAACTTACCAAACTTACGCAGGTAAGGTGCTAGCAGCATCGCGAGGATAACGTAGCCGCCAGTCCAGCCCATTAGGAAAGTAGAGTTGGCGTAGCCGCCTGAGGCTAGCAGGCCCGCCATGGAAATGAACGATGCAGCTGACATCCAGTCCGCTGCGGTGGCCATGCCATTGGTGATCGGGTGAACCCCGCCCCCCGCGACATAGAAGTCTTTCGTTGAGCCGGCGCGCGCCCAAATCGCAATGCCTATATACAAGGCAAAAGAGGCGCCGACGAACAGTAAGTTAATTGCAAACTGGCTCATACCGGCTTACTCCCCAAGGCCAAATTTTTGATCGAGCTTGTTCATCTTCCAGGCATAGAAGAAGATCAGCACGATAAACGTTAGGATTGAGCCCTGTTGTGCAAACCAGAAGCCAAGATCGGTACCGCCAACCGGAATACCGGCGAGCAGCGGGCGAAAAAGGATAGCGCATCCGTAAGAAACAAATGCCCAAACAGCCAGGCATCCGAAAATTAAGCGGACGTTTGCTTTCCAGTATTCAGCAGCGTTGGTTTTGTCATCTGCCATTGTGTTGCTCTCCACTTGTGATTTTTAAGGTTGGGAAAGTTCACGAGGAATAGCGTGTGACCCATCAGGGCAATCGCACGTCTAAAGCCACCCTATCGATAGGAGTGGTGAGTCAGCTTCTGTTAGCACATCACCTTATTATTCGATATGAAATGTCGAGTTAGTTAGTGACGTGCGATTACCCTGCATGACTCATTGTTAATACTGGGCAATAAACGTCAAAAAATAAATCCCAGACTTTGGTATCAATAAACGACGAATTGGCTTTTGGTAAGATGCATGTTATTGAAAATACGAGTTTTTAGAGGCTGTTTAAGCGAATTTTGTAGGCGTTTGAAGAGCTATAGGACGATAGTCTAGTGAGCAAATAAAAGCAGTTATTGGCTACTTTAAATACATGTCCTGGGTTTTGCCGGAAGCACGGTTAGTAAGTGTCGATACTTTGGTCGTGTATCAAAAGTCGCTTCGACTTTAGCGTGATAGCTAAAGGTATAACAAGGTTATACTTGCTACTTGGGAAGTGAATCCTTTATACCCGTACAGCCACCTTCATATAATAATCGATAACATTTTTTTTGAAGCGCTGGTGTGGGCCAATTTATGTGGGCCAGTATCGAGTCACGACGTTTATTTATTTTTGCTTATGTCTGCTAGCGCGCCTTAAGACACAACCCGGTTAGTCGCAGCCCGTTTAATGAGGTTATACCCCATGGTCGATGTGGATCTATCCCAACTGCCGTTTACGCTCCTTGACGATGAGGGGCGTGACCACATTCGTCGTGGCATTGACCTGGCCTATTTTGATCGTGACGAAATCATTTTAGAGACTGGCCAAGCGGGTGAGTTCGTTTATCTGATCCATAAAGGCGAAGTGGCGGAAATCGATCCTACATTGCCCTCATCTACCGCGCGTATTGGTCACTACACGGCAGGGGACCTGTTTGGCGCGATCAGTATTCTCAACGGTAAAAGCCGCTACCGCTTTAAGGCTGAACAGGAGTGCCTGTGTTACCTAATGCCTAAAGCACTGTTTCAGCAGCTGTGTCGCCACTATCCTGATTTCAGCAGTTTTTTTCGCCAATCGCTGACCCATAAGGCGCGCCTGATGACCGAAAAGCGCGCCGAAGGTGGCGTCACCATGGCAGGCTTTATGCTGGCCAAGGTAAGCGAGTGCATGCGTGCGCCACTGCTGATGGCAGCGACGACCGATATCGCTAGCGCTGTAAAACAGCTCAACGAAAGTCACGCCGACAGCCTGCTGGTGTCGACCCAGGACGACACCCTCGGCATGGTGACCAAAACCGATCTGCTCAACGCCTTAGTGCTAAAGGGCAGCGCGGTAACATCATCGGTGGATAAGATCGCCCATTTTAACTTGGTGACCGTCGCACCGGATCAGTACTTATTTGAAGTATTGGTGCTGATGACCCGCCATAAAGTGGCGCGGGTGGTAGTGATGGAGCAAAACGTCTTGAAAGGCGTTGTAGAGCTCACCGACGTGCTTAGCTACTTCTCAAGCCGCAGCTATGTGGTGAGCCTGCAGATCGAGCAGGCGACCAACTTAGAGGCGCTTTCAGCTGCCAGTCAGCGCACCCCGGAGCTGGCCAAAGCGCTGATGGCCCAGGGCGTTAAGCTGCGCTTTGCGATGGATCTGCTTGCGGCACTAAACGGCCGTATTATTAGCAAGGCCTGGGAGTTCACTGTCGATAAGCGCTATCACGAGCAGAGCTGCATGATGGTGATGGGCAGCGAAGGGCGCGGTGAGCAGATTCTAAAAACGGATCAGGATAACGGCTTGATTCTTGCCGATGAAACCCAGTGGCCTGATCTTGCCAGCCATATGCAAACGCTCACCGATACCCTGATTCAGCTTGGTTACCCGCCGTGCCCCGGCAACATTATGGTGTCTAACCCCGAGTGGGTGGCCACGGTATCCCAATGGAAAGGTAATATTGCCAAGTGGGCCAGGGAGCGTGATGGCGATAGCCTGATGAAGCTGGCCATTATGCTCGATGCTCATGGCGTGGCGGGCAACCCGAGCTTGCTTGAGAGCGTGCGCGATGAGCTGTTTGAACGCTGCTCGGGCGATGAGCTGCTGCTTTCCTATTTTGCCCGCACGGCGCTGCGCTTTTCGACGCCGCTGACGCTGTTTGGTTCGCTGAAAAAGCCTCAGCACGGTATCGATATCAAGAAAGGCGGTATTTTCCCTATCGTGCACGGTGTGCGCACCATGGCGCTTGAGCGGCGCATCAAAGCCACCTCGACGTTTGATCGCTTGGATGCCCTGGTTACTGACGGCCGGTTGGATCGCCGTTTTGCCGATGACCTGGGCGAAGCGTTGGCGCTCTTTTCTGAGCTGCGCCTCAAGCAGCAGCTAAGTACGCTGGAAACTTCTGCGGATGCGAAAGAAACTAACGCCCAAAGCAGCAGACGCGCTAACCGTGTCGTGGTGCAGAACCTCTCTTCCCTGGAGCGCGACCTACTGCGCGAAGCGATGCATATTGTCAAAGACTTTAAGCAGCGGCTTTCCCACCGTTACCATTTGGAGTATTCGTGAGCGGAATGCGGCTGTTAGATCGACATGTGACGCTATTTAGCGGCTCGCTGCGCACCTTGTTAAGGCGTGAAAGTGACCGGCGTCGTTGTGCAGATTCCCCCTATGCCTGGCTGTTTCAGCCCTATATGGGCGAAGAGCTGGTGGCGCTCGCCTGCACAGCAACGCCCACGCAATCATCACCTGTGATCAGCGTGGCGGCAGTGGTGCTGAGCCATCAGCAGGTGCATACCAGTCGTGCTTTTGTGATCACCCTTGGTAGCGCAAAGCAGCCCGAGAGCGCAACGCTGCGCCGTCATCACTTGCTGTGCGAGGCGGGGGAGATACTGCCACCAAATAGTGATAACTTGAGCGCGCTAGTAGAATTTATCGGCAATCGGCCCATCGTTGGCTGGCAGTTAGAGAAGCGCATTGGAGCATTGAATGCACTACTCAGTAAGCGGCTGAATTTTGCCCTGCCCAACGCCCAGGTCGATGTGGCAAAACTGCATCAGCGCCAACTGCGCCGTTTGCACCCGGAGGTCGAAGCGCCCAGCAGCTTCGCCCAGGCGTTGGCATGCTGGCAAGTACCCGTCATGGGCATGCAGAGTGTGCTTGGAGAGGCCACCGCCAGCGCACTGCTGTATATGCGCCTGCAGCGTATTATGGCGCAGGTGGCATAGTAGTCTCTTTCGTCGTGGCGAGGACAGCTTTCCGCGAGGGCGCTGTGAACCCCTCCCTGGGCGCTACTTTTGTCATCCATGACAAAAGACCCTCGCTCCAAGCTGCCCTCGCACCGAGGTATGGTGCAGCGGTCAAAATAGTCACTTCCAATTGCGATATCTTGTGTGGCTACGTCTGATTAGTTGGGTCAGGCGGTGAGTGTTGTTAGAATAGTTATTACTTTTTTCTCTCACGCCTTCTACCCTCGGCAGTGCTTATACCATGCAAACTCTTGATCACTTTGATCCTGCTCACCTTGATACGGTTGGAGCCACCCCAGCTGACGCTGAGCACGACCAGCCTGAGCTGGCTGATGCGAAGCAGAAGCGTGAATTTAACAAGCTGCAAAAGCGTCTGCGCCGAGAAGTGGGCAATGCGATCATTGATTATCAAATGATCAATGAAGGTGATCGCGTAATGGTCTGCCTCTCCGGTGGAAAGGACAGCTACACGATGCTGGAGATTTTGCGCAATTTGCAGCGCAATGCGCCGGTCAATTTTTCGCTGGTAGCGGTCAATCTGGATCAAAAACAGCCGGGTTTTCCCGAGCACGTATTGCCTGCGTATCTGGATAAGCAGGGCGTGGAGTACCACATTGTCGAGCGCGATACTTACTCGGTGGTAAAAGAGAAAACCCCGGAAGGTAAAACCACCTGCGCGCTTTGTTCACGGCTGCGGCGCGGCTCGTTGTATGGCTTTGCCGAAGAGATTGGCGCCAATAAGATAGCCCTGGGCCATCACCGGGAAGATATTCTCGAAACACTGTTTCTCAATATGTTCTTTGGCGGCAACCTGAAAGCGATGCCGCCAAAGCTGCTATCCGATGATGGGAAGAATATCGTTATTCGGCCGTTGGCCTACTGCAAAGAGGCTGATATCGCCGAGTTTTCGCGGCTGATGGCGTTTCCGATTATTCCCTGCAACCTGTGCGGTTCACAGCCTAATATGCAGCGTCAGGTGGTCAAAGAGATGCTCGCCGAGTGGGACAAAAAGTTTCCTGGCCGCCTGGAGAGCATGTTCAAGGCTGTCACCAACATTGCCCCTTCCCAGTTGGCCGACCGCAGCCTGTTCGATTTTGAAGGCCTTGAGGCCAAGCAAGCAGAGCTACTGGCGGGGCGTATCCAAGCCTTTAACGTCAGCTAACTGTTTGCTCTTCCTCTTCGGCGAGGGTAATCAAGCGCGGCATATCGAGAATGTTGACCTCTCGCCCGGAGACCGCCACCACGCTCTGCTGCTGAAAGCGGCTTAGTATGCGGCTGACCGTTTCCACCGCTAAGCCCAGGTAGTTGCCGATATCAGCCCTGGGCATTGAGAGGCGAAAGCTGTAAGGCGAGTAGCCCCGGCGACGAAAACGATCCGAGAGGGTAATCAAAAAACTTGCTAGCCGCTGATCGGCGGTTTTACGCGAAAGTAGCCGCATCATACGCCGGTCATCGCGCAACTCTTTGCTCATGCTACGATAAAGCTGGCCACGCAGTTCGGGTAGCTCCTCCGAGAGTAAGTCCAGGCGGTCAAAAGGAATCTCGCAGACGGTGGTCGTTTCCAGGGCGATAACGCTACCGGGGTAATGCTCTTCGTCAATGCCATCCAACCCCACCAATTCACTGGGCAGGTAGAAATTGGTCAACTGCTCGCTGCCGTTACCTTCGGCGGTGATCTGTTTCAAACTGCCCGAACGGACTGCGTAAACGCTGGTAAAGGTGTCGCCCTGACGAAACAGCGGTTCGCCTTTTTTCAGCGGCGCGCGACGACGAATAATGGCGTCGAACTGCCCCACGTCGTCCAGCTCAAGGGCAAGTGGCAGGCACAGTGAGCTCAAACTGCAGGTTTGGCAGCGAGCTTCATGGAGTAGCGAGCGCCGACGGCTCATGGGTTCCAACATGCTTTGCTCCTTGAGAGGGTCCCGCTTATCAATTAGAAAATCCTTACTTATTATAGTCGCTTTAGCATGCCTGCAATAAGGTGATTAAACAATCTTAGAATACTGTTGTCCCGTTTGCCCGGAAAGATGGGTATCAAACGCCATTGCTATATGGCGAATCAGCAGCCGCCCCGTCGGCGTGGCGTTAAGCTGATCACCGCGGCGGGTCAGCAGGCCATCCTGTTCGGCGCTCTGCAGGCGCTCAAGCGCTGGCGCAAAGTAGCGGGGGGCATCGATGTTCCAGCGTTGACTAACGGCGGCCAGGTCAATGCCCATATCGCACATCAGCCGCTCAATCACGTCCCGCCGGATCAGGTCGTCATCACTTAAGCGTATGCCACGCACGGTGGCAAGCTGCCCCTGATCCAGCGTCGCTTCGTAGCTTGCCAGATCGCTCGGGTTCTGCGCATAGACGTCATCAATGCGCGAAATCGCCGATACGCCAAGCCCGATTAAGTCGCACTGAGCATGGCTGGAGTAGCCCTGGAAGTTGCGCTGCAGCGAGCCTTCGCGCTGGGCAATAGCCAGGCTATCGTCAGGGCGGGCAAAGTGATCCATACCGATATGCACATAGCCAGCTGCGGTGAGCATTTCGATGGTGGTGCGCAGAATCGCTAGCTTCTCTTCTCCGCCTGGCAAGTCATCGACATTAATGCGCCGCTGCGGGGCAAAACGCTCGGGCATATGCGCGTAATTAAACACAGAAAGGCGCGCCGGGTTGAGCTCGATCACCTGGCGTAGGGTGTTGGCAAAGCTCTTTTCAGTCTGAAATGGCAAGCCATAAATTAGGTCGAGATTGAGCGAGCGAAAGCCCAGGCGATGCGCCTCCTCCATCAGCGTTTCGGTAAGTACCCGAGGCTGAATACGGTTAATCGCTTTCTGCACCAGCGGGCTTAAATCCTGCACGCCCAGGCTGATGCGATTAAAGCCGAGGGATTCGAGATGGCGCAGCGTAAACACATCCGCTTCGCGAGGATCTATTTCAATTGCGTAATCGCGATCAGCAGACGATGAAAGACCAAAACGTGCATCCAGTCGATCAATCAGGTCGCCCATCTGGTTCAAACTGAGAAATGTCGGCGTGCCGCCGCCCCAATGCAACTGCTCCACCGGTCGTGATGTATCCAAGTGGCGTGCGGTCAGCACCATTTCACGGTCAAGCCGGGCTATATAGGGCTCGGCAAGGGCAGTGTTTTTGGTAGCGATTTTATTACACGCGCAGTAGAAGCAGATCTTGCGGCAGAAGGGCACATGAACGTACAGAGAGAGCGGACGCTTACTGGCATTGCTGCGCTCCAATGCCTGGGTCAGGTCGCCAGGGGTAAATTGGTCGTGAAACGACAGCGCCGTGGGGTAGGAGGTGTAGCGTGGGCCGTTGGTGTCGTAGCGACGCAGTAACGCTTCGTCCCACACCGGCTGCATAGGGGCTGCGGCAGCAGCGGGTGCAAGAGGCAAGGCAGCAGGGGTATGAACGGGCATGAAGGGGCGCTCCGACGTTAGGAAATGCCGCTAGCCTAACCCGTGGTTAGGAGGTAAATGTTGAGCCACGTCATGCTATTAGAGGTTGTGTACCGAAAGCGTCCACAGTTGCCACAGTGCAAAAGCGATAATTGTCAGCGCTGCCACGCTGCGGGTCGCGGGGTGACGTATCAAATGGCTGAGCTGGCGGGCAGCCAGGCCAGTGGCAAGCAGCGCAGGTAGGGTGCCAAGCCCAAAGGCGCCCATGAGTAGAGCGCCCTGAAGCGGGTCGGCAATCGCTAAGCTCCAGGCCAACATGGAGTAGACCAACCCGCAGGGGAGCCAGCCCCAGAGCGCTCCCAGGGCGAAGGCTTGGGGAATATGCACTACGGGCATCAAGCGACGCCCCACGGGTTCGATAAAGCGCCATAGTCGCCGGCCAACGGCCTCAATTTTGAGCAGCCCTTTCCACCAGTTGGCGATATACAGTGCCATTAAGATCAGCATCAGCGCGGCAAATATCTGCAGCAGCAGGCGTGCCGTAGCAGAAAGGGAAAACAGCGTGCCTAGCAGCGCCACCAGCGCGCCTGCGCTCATATAGCTAATAATACGGCCTGCGTTATAGCTGAGCAGCAGGCCCCCCATGCGTGCCGGGTGGCGCATGCTAGGGGGTACTGCAAAGGTGAGCGCACTCATAATGCCGCCACACATGCCGATACAGTGGGCGCCACCCATCAAGCCGAACACAAACGCCGCCATGAGCGGCGGCAGATCAAGCCCTGTCGGATTCATGAACGGGGCTCTGGGTCGTCGGGTGAGTTTGCATCGGATGGCGCAGCGTTTTTTTGCTTGGTTTGCTGACGCTGGCGGCGCTGCTCAGGGCTAAGATCGTTTTCATCCTCATCAAATAGAATGCGGTGCGCTGGGCCTTCTAGGTCATCGAACTGATCATTTTTCACCGCCCAGAAAAACGCCCAGACGGCGAGGCCCAGCAAAATCAGGGAAAGCGGGATCAGCAGATAAAGAATCGTCATGCGGCCACCGGTGTTGAAGTGTCGAGCGTTGGCGCGTGCTGAGGTCGCCAGCGCGACAGTCGCAGGGCATTACCCACCACTACTAGCGAGCTAAGCGACATTCCAATTGCGGCTAGCCAGGGCGGCACCAGACCCATTGCCGCCAGCGGCAGCGCCGAAAAGTTGTAGCACACTGACCAAATCATGTTCTGGCGCATGATACGCCGGGTGGCGCGGGAAATCTCGATGGCCTCAAAAATCCGCATCAGACGTGGGCTGAGCAGCACTGCGTCGGCGCGGGTGCGGGCTAGATCCGTTGCGCCATTCATGGCAATCGCCACATCGGCACCGGCTAACACCGGCACGTCGTTAATGCCGTCACCAATCATCGCCACGGTTTCGCCTGCGGCTTGAAGCTCTTTCATCCGGGCCAGCTTGCCTTCTGGGCTGGTGCCCGCATGCCAGATGGCAATATTGAGCTGATCGGCCAGGCTTTCCACGGCATCTTCGGTGTCACCAGATAGCAGCTCCACGCTTAACCCCAGAGTCTGGAGGGCTTTGATCGTGGCGGCAGCGTCGTCGCGAACGCCATCGTGCAGGCCAAACCAGGCGCGGGGTGCACCGTTTTCACTAAGCAGCAGCCACTGACCTTTGGCCGGCGCCGCTATGACGTCATCCTCGGTGCTATCTATTGTGCTATCCATTGCGCTATCTATTGCAAACCTGGGCTTGCCCAACCGCCAACGAGCGCCGTTTAGGCTCCCTTCGAGCCCTTGCCCGGTGTGGCTGTGAATATCTTTGGCTTGCAGGGTCGCATCCCGGAACGGCCTAAAGGCGCGGGCGATCGGGTGTTCCGAGTGGGCCTCAAGGGCGGCGGCAATGGCCCGTGCATGCTCGGCGGTTAATTCACCAAAGGGCTGGGTTTGGGTAAGGTGCATTTCGCCGCGGGTCAGGGTGCCGGTTTTATCAAAAATCACCCGGGTAACGTTAGAGAGCGTCTCCATGGCATCGGCGCGGGTGATCAAGACACCGCGCTTTCGCAGTTGGCCATGGCCAGCTGCCAGTGCCGCGGGAGTGGCCAGCGCCAGCGCGCAGGGGCAGGTCACCACCAGCACCGAAAGTAGCACCCAGAGCATCCGTGAAGGGTCGATAAACCACCAGGCGAGGGTCACGCAAGCCGTTACTACCAGCAGGCGCAGCACGAATAGGTGTGCCATGCGCGCAGCCATCTGGGCCAGCCGTGGGCGGCTGGCAAAGGCACGGTCGGTCAGATCGACGATACCTGCTACACGGGCATCGCGCCCTGCGTGGGTAACCCTTATCACCAGCGGGTTTTCCATGTTTTGGCTACCGCCGGTAATGCGGTCGCCCACTCGGCGGGTTGCTGGTAGGTATTCGCCGGTCAGCATTGATTCGTCCAGGCTCGATTCACCCTCCTCGATGATGCCATCGGCAGGCACGCCATGGCCGGGCTTGATCAATACGCGATCGCCGGGAGTGAGTTCGCTGGCGGGCAGAATGCGCTCGCTGCCGTCACTTTCCAGCCGTGTGGCCGAAATCGGCAGCACGCCGCTCAGCGCATTGCCGCTATGCCCGCTGCGGCGCCTGGCGCGACTCTCCACGTAGCGGCCAAACAGCAAAAAGAAGGTGAACATGGTCACTGAGTCAAAATAGACCTCGCCCACGTCAAACAGCACCGCATAGCTGCTGGCAAGATACGCCCCGCCGATTGCCAGTGACACCGGCACATCCATGCCCAGTACGCCGGTGCGCAGGTCGCGCAGGGCGTTGCGGAAAAACGGCTGGGCGGAGAAAAACACCACTGGCGTGGCCAGGGCAAAGGAGAGCCAGTGGAACAGTGCGTAGAAGACGTCGCTGATTTCACCGGGGCCGGAGACATAGATCGGGATCGAGAACATCATCACCTGCATCATGCCGACGGCGGCAATAATCAGCCGACGTACGTTCATGCGCTCTTCATGCTGCAGGCGCGCCTGGGCCTGGTCTGGCTCGTAGGGCTGGGCCTCGTAGCCAATCGCGGCCAGTTCGGCCAGCAGTTGCGAAAGCTTCAGCTGCTGAGGATCCCAGCTCACCCGCAGGCGGTGGTGAGTTAAGTTCACTGCGCTGGTGGCAATTCCCGTTAAGGCATTCAGGCGGTGCTCGATCAGCCAGGCGCAGGCAGCACAGGTAATGCCTTCGATGGCGAGGGTTGCTTTGACGTTGCCCTCATCGCCGTCGGGGTGAACAAACTGTGCCTGAAGTCCGGGGTCGTCAAACACCGACCAGGTATCGGCTTTGGCAGCCTGATGTTCATCAGGGCGTTCGGGCAGTTCGGTACGGTAGCGGTAGTAGCTTTCAAGGCCCCCATCCACGATGGCATGGGCCACCGCTTCGCAGCCAGGGCAGCAGAGCGGATGGGCATGATCATCAAGGGTAATCGACCAGGGAGCCCCAGCAGGCACCGGGTTACCACAGTGATAGCAGGGCGCGGCGTTGCTCATTCGCTTGCTTTGCGTCCTCCCGGCAGTAGTGTGACGCTGTCTTCATCGGGGAATGTGGCTTCACCGGTAAGGCGCCAATCGGCATTTTCCAGCGCGGGCTGAATCTGCAGATACCAGCGGTAACGCAGGTTGTCAGGGCCTTGTGTGATATAGCGGCCGTCACGGACATGCTCAAGTACGAAGGATTGATCACGATCATCTTCGGTAGGGAAGATAAAATCCAAATAGAGTTTGTCGGGACGCGCATCGCCGCTTAAATCAATCACAATATCGCTGGTAAGCGGATCAAGGCGTAAATCTGCGCTTAGGTTTAACTCTCTGGCACGGTCTTGCTTGGCAAGCACCATATTGATGGCTTTGCCATGCTTGTAATAATCCTCCTGAACAACCATGCCATCGAAGCTTTTAACCGACATAACGGCAAAGGTAATACTAAACATAATGGATGAGAGCAGAATGCCGATTAAAAACCACGGCCAAAACTGCTTATACCAAGGCGTCACCTTATCGCCAGAGGGTAGGGATGACATAGTTGCTTATCTCCTAATATTGCCCAGGAAGCTGGTTTCGCGCTCGATACGAATATCCGCATCCTGTTGAGCCTGCAGCGTGAATACAATGGGGTGGCTGGGTTGCTGTAAATCGTCGGGATCGGCGGTCACGGTGACGGCTTCGAAGCGCGACTCCCCCGCGGGTACGCTAATAGTACTGCTGTCTAGAGTGAGGCTGGGCAATCCTGCAACGCTTAGCTGGTAGGTGTGGTCTTGATCATCCAGGTTGCGAATGGTCAGGCTAAATACATTGCTAATCTGACCGTCGCGGGTCATTTGGTAGAGCTGGGTGCGCTCGCGCTCAGCATCAAAATTGAGCGGCATACGGTCGTTAATGGCCCAGGCAAAGGTGCCCACCATCAGCACCAGGGCGGCGAAATAACCGAGCAGGCGTGGGCGCATGATATGGCTCTTTTTGCCCTCCAGGGCATTTTCGGTGGTGTAGCGCACCAAACCTCGCGGGTAGCCCATTTTATCCATCACGCTATCGCAGGCATCGATACAGGCGGCGCAGGTAATACACTCATACTGCAGTCCATCGCGGATATCGATGCCAGTAGGACAGACCTGCACGCAAAGGTCACAATCGATACAGTCGCCATAGCCTGCCTCGCGGGCTTCTAAATGGCTTAGGTTTTTTTTGCGATGGCCTCGGGGTTCGCCACGTGATTCATCGTAGGAGACGATCAATGTGTCGCGGTCAAACATGACCGATTGGAAACGCGCATAGGGGCACATGTAGATGCACACCTGTTCGCGCAGCCAGCCCGCGTTGAGGTAAGTAAATACCAGGAAAAAACCAACCCAGAAGTAGGACCAGCCGTGAGCTTCAAGGGTGGGGAGCTCTGTCACTAAATCACGAATCGGCGTGAAGTAACCCACAAAGGTAATGCCGGTGGCGAGGGCAATGAGCAGCCAGGCCGTGTGTTTAGCCCCCTTGCGCCAAGCTTTGTCGGCGGTCATCGGTTGGTTATCGAGTTTGATGCGCCGATTGCGCGAGCCCTCGATACGGTGTTCAAGCCAAATGAATAGAAATGTCCAAACGCTTTGCGGACAGGTGTAGCCACACCAGACCCGACCCGCAAAAACGGTAATAAAAAATAGCCCAAAGGCGCAGATAATCAGCAGCCATGACAGCAGGATGAACTCCTGCGGGTAAAATGTGGCGCTAAAAATATGGAATTCACGGTTAGGCAGGTCGAATAGAATTAACGGCCGACCACCGATGTTAATCCACGGTAAAAGAAAAAATGCCAGCATTAACGCCCAGTTGGCACTGCGCCGTAGCTTTTGGAAAACGCCTTTAATTTCGCGCACGTAAATGTGTCGCCGCTTGGCGTACATTTCTTGGGTAACCGTTTCAGAGGGAACGTGATGTCCCACCGGATTCGGCGTGACGTCTTGGCTTGGTATCTTTTCCATGGCGATATTCCCGGCTCAGAAGGCAGGAGAGGTGGCACCTTTCTTCAACTAGACGAAATGCTCAATTAAAGGAAGTGCTTTGTTAAATATGATGCTTAGTCGCGGTCTTATGTGTTTCGTTAATATTGTATCGGGTTGGGTATAAAGAAAGGGTGCGGTTTGGGGCCGCACCCTTGCTTGGCTAGCGTTGCTGACGGTAACTGCTATCTGTCAGCGGTCAATCAGTCCGCTAAGCGCAGGCTATACACATAGGCGGCAACCAGATGAACACGCTCTTCACCAATATAGGCCGCTTGCGCAGGCATATGACCGTTACGGCCGTTACGCAGCGTTTGACGGATAGAGTCACCGACTTCCTGGCCGGGTGCCAAATAAAGCCAAGTGTTATCGGTCAGGTTGGGTGCGCCGAGAGCCGTGTTACCCGTGCCGCTGGGGCCGTGGCAGGCAGCACACACCGCCATAAAGGTGCTTTCGCCCTGTTCAGCCTGCGCCTCGTCATGTTCTTCATTAGACAGCGAAAGTACGTATTGCGTCAGGTTCTCAATATTCTCCTGACCCAGTTGCTGCCAGGAGGGCATTAGGCCGTTACGGCCATTATTGAGAGTGGTCAAAATATTTTCTGGCTCACCGCCGTATAGCCAATCGTCGTCGGTCAGGTTGGGAAAGCCATAACCGCCCTGAGCGTTGGAGCCGTGACACACCGCACAGTTGTTCTGGTAAACACGCTCGGCAACCTGCATCGCCTCCGGATCTTCGGCAAGCTCAGGAATGGGTACTTCCTGGTACTGGGCAAAAATAGGTGTGAAGCGCTCTTCGGCTTGAGCCACTTCCTCTTCCCATTGACCCTCCTGCGACCAACCAAAGATACCTGCGTAGTTGCCCAGGCCGGGATAGAGTACCAAATAGACCAGTGCAAAAATTACTGTTATGACGAAAAGCTGGAACCACCACTTTGGCAGCGGGTTGTCATACTCTTCGATGCCATCGGCGGCGTGGCCGGTGGTTTCAACGTTACCGTCCGTGTCAGGCGTTTTATCGGTACGACGGTTGGCCAGCAGTATCCATACGCTCAGCGCAATCGTGCCCAGCGTAATGATAATGATCCAGGCGCTCCAGAAGCCGGATAGGGAGTCACCCCATAGATTACTCATATATTCTTATCTCCCCTGTCGTCGCGGGAATGCGCTTCGCTGTCGCGTTCACGCGAAGCGTGCTTGTCACTGGTCGGTTGCTCATCGTCGTCTGCAAAGGGCAAATTAGCCGCTTCGTCGAAATCTGGCTTGCGTCGCTTGGAGTACGCCCAGAGGGCAATACCGATAAACGCGAAAATCAAGATCAGCGTGATGAGACCGCGAAAAGTTCCCGTATCCATAACTTAGCGAGTGCCCTCGAGCACGGTTCCGAGCTGCTGTAAGTACGCGACCAGGGCCGTGATTTCCTGGGTGCCGCGTACGTCGTCAGTAGCGTTGGCGATATCTTCGTCGGTATAGGGCACGCCCAGTTGACGCAGCGTACGCATCTTTTGGGGAGTGGCATCACCATCGAGGGTGTTTTCAAACAGCCAGGGGTAAGCCGGCATTACCGATTCAGGGACTACATCCCGGGGGTTGTAGAGGTGAGCACGGTGCCAGTCATCGCTATAGCGGCCGCCAACACGCGCCAGGTCTGGACCGGTGCGCTTGGAGCCCCATAGGAAGTTGTGCTCATATACCTGCTCGCCCGCCACATTGTAGTGGCCATAGCGCTCGGTTTCCGCACGGAACGGGCGCACCATTTGCGAGTGACAGCCCACGCAACCTTCGCGGCGATAGATGTCACGGCCTTCCAGCTCCAGGGCTGACAGCGGCTCCAGGCCTTCAACCGGCTCGGTGGTCTGCTTCTGGAAAAACAGTGGAACCACCTCCGCCAAGCCGCCGAAACTGATCACGACAAGGATCAACACGGCAAGCAGGCCAACGTTCTTTTCGACAATCTCGTGTTTCATTGGTCTCAACTTCCCCGGTTTAAGCAGCTTGTGGCGCTGAATGGCTGATGGCCTCACGACGCTTAACGGTCATGTAAACGTTGAACGCCATGATCAGCATGCCGGTGACCCAGAAGAGGCCGCCGATTAAGCGAACAAAGTAGCCCGGTGCGCTGGCTTCAACGGCTTCAACAAAGGTGTACATCAAGGTGCCGTCAGGGTTGATCGCACGCCACATCAAGCCTTGCAGAATACCGTTAACCCACATGGAGGCGATGTATAGCACGGTGCCGATCGTGGCCAGCCAGAAGTGCACGGCGATCAGGTTGATCGAGTACATTTCAGTGCGACCAAAGACGCGCGGAATCAGGTGATACATCGAGCCGATGGTGATCATCGCTACCCAACCGAGCGCACCAGAGTGAACGTGACCAATGGTCCAGTCAGTGTAGTGCGAAAGCGCGTTGACGGTCTTAATCGCCATCATAGGGCCTTCAAAGGTAGACATGCCGTAGAACGACAGAGCAACCACCAAGAAGCGTAGCGTGGGGTCCGTGCGCAGCTTATGCCAAGCTCCTGACAGGGTCATCATGCCGTTGATCATGCCACCCCAGGAGGGAGCCAGCAGGATGATCGACATAACCATGCCCAGCGACTGTGCCCAGTTCGGCAGCGCTGTGTAGTGCAGGTGGTGAGGGCCTGCCCACATGTAGATCATGATCAATGCCCAGAAGTGGACGATTGAAAGACGGTAGGAGTAGATCGGACGCTCAGCCTGCTTCGGCACGAAGTAGTACATCATGCCCAGGAAGCCTGCAGTTAGGAAGAAGCCTACCGCGTTGTGTCCATACCACCACTGCACCATCGCATCCACTGCTCCGGCATAGATCGAGGTGGAGTACATGGGGGTCACTGGGATGGCCGCGTTGTTGACGATATGCAGCACCGCAACGGTCAAAATAAACGCCGCGAAGAACCAGTTCGCCACATAAATGTGCGACGTGGTGCGTTTTTTGATCGTCATTAGGAACACAATGGCGTAGCTGATCCATACGACCGCGATCAAAATATTGATCGGCCACTCAAGCTCAGCGTACTCCTTGGTCGTGGTGTAGCCCATGGGCAGGGACACTACCGCTGAGATAATGACCGCTTGCCAGCCCCAAAAGGTAAAGGCCGCTAATTTGTCAGAGAAAAGCCGTGTCTGACAGGTACGCTGGACAACGTAGTACGACGTGGCAAAGAGCGCCGAACCGCCAAAGGCGAAAATTACGGCGTTAGTGTGTAACGGACGCAGGCGCCCAAAGCTAGTCCAAGGTAGGCCAAGGTTCAGTTGCGGCCAAACCAGTTGCGAGGCGAGGATGACACCCACTGTCATTCCCACAATGCCCCACACAACGGTCATAATCGCGAACTGCCGAACCACCTTGTAGTTGTAGGTCGGGTGTTCAAATGCTGTGCTCATGTCATGTTCCCATCGAACGCGGTTAGGGGGTAACCCGTGGCATTTTGCACGGGTGCGACCACCCGCTTGATGATGCAGGTCAAGATCCGACCAAGATTCTAGCGCAGCCAGGGCTTAACCTGAACACACCAATTGGTTAAAGACTGAATTATCAGGAGCGATAGGTGTCACATTACGTTTTGTCTGGGTATATCGAGGTGCCTCCCAAGGGGTTAAAAGAGACGCTTAAGCGCCAGCCAAATGGCGCCTTTCTGGTGCAGGGCATGGGGCCGTTAACTGTTCATGGTCACGCCAAGCTAGGTCGGTTGCTGTTTGCCCATGGCGCAGGGGCTGGTCAGCAGTCACCCTTCATGCGTCAATTTGTCACCTCGCTGGCGGCTCAGGGTGTTCAGGTTTTATGTATTGATTTCCCCTATATGCAGCAGATGCAGGAAACCGGCAAACGTCGACCGCCGCCGCCTATCGCCCAGACCCTTGATCAGTTTGCCCAATGGTATGCGCTACTTGCTGACCTATTTGACGAACCGCTATGGATTGGAGGCAAATCGATGGGCGGCCGAGTGGCGACCCTATTTGCCAGTGAACAGCCATGCAAGGGCACTGCGCCGGGTGTAGTGATAGCAGGTTACCCATTTCATCCTACTAAAGCGCCTGACAAGCTTCGTTTGGATCACTGGCCCAAGATTGCCTGCCCCATGCTGATTTTACAGGGTGAGCGTGATCCTTTCGGTACTCGAGACGAGGTAGCCGGCTATATACTGCCGCCAAACGCGCAGCTTGCTTGGCTGACGGATGGCGACCATGACTTTAAGCCGCGGCGATTTTCTGGCCTGACCCAAACGGTTTTGATTGACGAGGCTACCCAAGTTGCGGCATCCTTCGTCCGCGCTCATGGCACAGGCCTTACGCAAGAGAGTAACGCGCTGGTTTAGAATACGATTTTTAAACGCGGCATGTTGACATTCGGTAAGCCTTCTGTAGAATGCAGCGCCACGTGACCAGCGGGTGGTTAGCTCAGTTGGGAGAGCACCAGCCTTACAAGCTGGGGGTCACTGGTTCGAACCCAGTACCACCCACCATCTTAAGTTTTTGAAAGATGGTCTGGAAGTGTGAAAGTAGTACCTAGTACGACCTGTATTTGATGTGCATAACGGACCGGTAGTTCAGTCGGTTAGAATGCCGGCCTGTCACGCCGGAGGTCGCGAGTTCGAGTCTCGTCCGGTCCGCCATCATCAAATCAACGTCTGCTAATAGTTGTTATCGCAATTCGGACCGGTAGTTCAGTCGGTTAGAATGCCGGCCTGTCACGCCGGAGGTCGCGAGTTCGAGTCTCGTCCGGTCCGCCACGATAACTGCTAAGCTAAGCTGGTAAGAAAAAGTTGGTAAGCACAGCAATTATTTACCAATGGATTGGGTGGTTAGCTCAGTTGGGAGAGCACCAGCCTTACAAGCTGGGGGTCACTGGTTCGAACCCAGTACCACCCACCATCGTCTACCCTTTGGAAGCGCCTCTGAACCGCTTATAAATGTTAGCTTCGATGGTTGTTTTAAAAGTGCTTTAACGTGGACCGGTAGTTCAGTCGGTTAGAATGCCGGCCTGTCACGCCGGAGGTCGCGAGTTCGAGTCTCGTCCGGTCCGCCATTAAGCATTTGAGTTGTTAGCAATATATCGGCATTGGCCGAACGAATTCAAAAAAAGCCCGGATCATTGATCCGGGCTTTTTCGTATGTCTGCATCTTAAGTTGCAGCTGTTAGCCCGTAATCGCGGCAACGCCTGCTTTGGCAACCTGCACATCCTGGTCGGGTTTTACGCCGGAAATGCCCACGGCACCTACCACATGACCGTCAACAGTAATCGGCACGCCACCTGAAAGCAGGCCTTGCAGCGGTGCGGTGACGAACGCAGTGCGGCCGCCATTAATCATCTCTTCAAACACCTGGGTCTCTTTACGACCTAGCGCCGCACTGCGCGCTTTTTGCGTAGCGACTTCGGCGCTGAAAGGGGCTGCGCCATCCAAACGCCGCAGCGCTAACAGGTGGCCGCCGTCGTCGGTTACTGCGATGGTCACCGGCCAGCTGTTGCTGTCAGCCTCTTTCTGAGCGGCGTCGAGTACGTTGATCACATCGCTCTGAGCGAGAATGGCTTTTGTTTGCATGTTTGAATCCTTGTTAAGGGAGGAGTGAAAATAGCCGCGCTGTTAAAACCTGCGCGGCTTGGGGTTAAGGGTTAGTGGTGAAGCGTTAAGTGAGCGCTGCATCGACGATCTCAACCCAGTGGCGTACCGGAGTGCGATTGGCGCCCGCCAAGTGGGTTTGGCAACCGATATTAGCCGTCACGATCATCTCTGGGTCTCCGGCCTCCAGCGCATTGAGCTTATTGTCGCGCAGTTGGGTGGCCAGTTCGGGTTGGGTGATCGAATAGGTACCCGCCGAACCGCAGCAAAGATGCGCATCCTGCACCGGGGTTAGCGCGAAGCCAAGCTTGCCCAGCACGCCTTCGACCGCACCGTTAAGTTTTTGGGCATGCTGCAGCGTACAGGGGCAGTGGAACGCCAGTCGTTGCGATGCGTTAACGTTCAAGGCGTCCAGCGGCTCATCTCGCAGGATTTCGACAATATCTTTGGCTAGAGTGCTCACCTTTTGCGCTTTAACGGCGTAGTCAGGGTCATCCTTGAGCATGTAACCATACTCTTTGACAAAGGCGCCGCAGCCACTGGCGGTTTGAACGATGGCTTCGGTGCCTTGCTCAATGTACGGCCACCAGGCATCAATATTGGCGCGCATGCGTGCACGGCCATCGTTCTGGGCATTAAGGTGGAAATCAACGGCGCCACAGCAGCCCGCTTCAGCCACCGGCGTTACGCTTATACCAAGCCGATCAAGAATCCGCGTGGTGGCAGCATTGGTATTGGGTGATAGCCCCGGCTGAACGCAGCCTTCCAGTATCAATACCCGCCGGGTATGGCGGTTGGCATCCGGGCGTGCGCCTGCATCTATCGGCGCTGCGGGCATTTTATTACGCAGCTTGCTAGGCACCAGTGGTTTAAAGGTTTGCCCCAGCTTTAGCAGCGCTTGGAAACGTTTGGGCTCGACCATCATTTTTCGCAGCGCATAGCGCTGGGCCCGCTCACCTGCCGGGCGAGGAACGCGCCGCTCAATTTCGGCACGGCCAATGTTGAGCAGCTTGTGGTACTCCACGCCGGAAGGGCAGGTGGTTTCACAGTTAAGACAGGTAAGGCAGCGATCAAGATGAAGGCGCGTCTCATCGGTTACCTGATCGTCATCGTCGCGGCTCTCCAGCAGCTCTTTCATTAGATAGATACGCCCACGAGGGCCATCGCGCTCATCGCCTAACAACTGGTACGTCGGGCAGGTGGCGTTACAAAAACCGCAGTGCACGCAGGTGCGCAGTATGCGATCTGCTTCTTGAATATGCGGCTTCTGAAGGTCGGCATCGGTAAAGTGCGTCTGCATGTCAGCTCTCCTGATTAAAACGCCGCATAAAGACGACCGGGGTTAAAAATGCCATGGGCATCCAGCTCCGCCTTTAGATTGCGATGATATTTCTCGACCACTGCATTGAGCGGTGTGAATGGATCTGCGGCGCCGCCCTGGAGCTGAGGTGTGTAGCAAGTGGCGTGGCCGCCTACTGCGCTACAGGCATCGCGCAGGGTACTGGCATCCAAGGTGGTTTTCAGCCAGCGCTGGCTGCCCGCCCAGTCGTAAAAAATATCGGCCTCGGGAATATCCAGCGCCAGCGGCGCGGTGTTGGGCGGTAGTGACAGCCGCCACAGCGATTGGTCGGCGCTACAGGTGAAAAATGCGTGAGTATGGTCGCGTAGTTCTTGCCAGAAGTTGGCATCAAGTGGCTCGCCACCTAGACTTGCCTGGGTTGCGGCCACAGAGCTTTTGCCGCCTTCCAAGCGCAAAAACAGTTCGCCGTGGTGCCAAGCGGCGGCGGTAATCGGTAGCGGTTTTCGGCCCAGTTCGGCGAGTTTTTTAAGCGCCTCATCCAGCCCAATGGTTAAGCGCAGGCTGTGAGTCGCGGTGGGAATAGGCAGCACTTTAAAGGAGATGTCGGTCAATACGCCGAGCGTGCCCTGAGCGCCTGCCATCAGGCGCGACAGGTCGTAACCGGCGACATTTTTCATCACTTCGCCGCCAAAGCGGAGGAGTTTACCCTCTTGGGTGATTATTCGCGTGCCCAGCACAAAGTCACGGACTGCGCCTGCCCAGGGACGGCGTGGGCCAGAGAGGCCGGTGGCCACGGCACCACCAATGGTAGACGCTTCACCAAACATGGGCGGCTCAAAGCCCAGCATTTGGTGTTTCTCTGCCAGTACTTCCTGCAGGTCGCTAAGCCGAGTGCCAGCGCGCACGGTCACTACCAGTTCCACTGGGTCATAGCTCACAATGCCACTATGTTCGGCCATCTGCAGTGCTTGGCCTTCCACCGGTCGGCCATAAAAGGCGCGGGTATCTCCGCCTACAATGCGAAGCGGTGTGCGTGCGTCATAGGCGCTGCGTACCTGTTCACACAGGGCATCAGCGATATCGCGGTCAGCAATCGCTCGTTCGGTCATGGTCTTTCCCACTATTGGTCTTTTCCATTATTCGTTTTGGCTAATTATTGTCTTAGCTTCGGCTTGGCTCGCTGCTAGAAGCGCGGTAGCTCCGGATGCGGTAGTTCGTTATTATGCACATGCATAGCACCAAACTCGGCGCAGCGGGCCAGCGTCGGAATATTCTTTCCGGGGTTAAGCAGTCGCTGTGGATCAAAGGCAGCCTTCAAGGCATGAAAAACGCTGATTTCATCCGCCTGGAATTGGCTGCACATTTGATTGATCTTTTCGCGCCCAACGCCATGTTCGCCGGTGATCGAACCGCCCGCGGCCACGCATAGCTCAAGAATCTTGCCGCCCACCTCTTCGGCAAGCGCCAACTGGCCTTCTTTATTGGCATCAAACAGGATCAGCGGGTGCATATTGCCATCGCCGGCGTGGAACACGTTGGCCACCGCCAGGCCACTCTCTTCTGAAAGTGCGGCAATGCCTTTCAGCACGCGGGGGAGCTCTCGGCGGGGGATGGTGCCATCCATGCAGTAGTAATCCGGTGACATACGGCCCACTGCAGGGAAGGCATTCTTACGCCCAGCCCAGAACTTGGCGCGCTCGGCTTCATCCCGGGCCTGTTGGATATTGGTGGCCCCGGCGGCTTCCAGTACGCGGCGAACGGTGTCGCAGTCGTCGTCCACGTCGGCTTCAACGCCATCCAGTTCGCAGAGTAGAATCGCCTCGGCATCGAGGGGGTAGCCAGCTTTGACAAAATCCTCGGCGGCTTTGATGGCGAGTTTGTCCATCATCTCCAGGCCACCAGGAATAATGCCTGCGGCAATGATATCACCGACGGCGCGACCGGCTTTCTCGACATCGTCGAAGCTTGCCATCAGTACTTTGGCGGTTTCCGGCTTGGGCAGTAGCTTGACGGTAATTTCGGTGACCACGCCGAGCATGCCCTCAGAGCCGTTCATCAATGCCAGTAGGTCAAAGCCTGGCGCATCAAAAGACTCAGCGCCCAGCGTCATGTGCTCGCCCTCGATCGTGAGCACATCGACGCGCATCACGTTATGCACCGTTAGGCCATATTTTAAGCAGTGTACGCCGCCGGCGTTTTCGGCCACGTTACCACCGATAGAGCAGGCAATTTGTGAGGAGGGATCCGGCGCGTAGTAAAGGCCATAAGGCGCAGCTGCTTCGGAAATCGCCAGGTTGCGCACACCGGGTTGAACTCGCGCCAAGCGGGCCTCAGGGTCGACTTTGAGAATTTGGTTAAAACGCGACATTACTAAAAGTACGCCCTGTTCCAGCGGCAGCGCACCGCCGGAAAGTCCAGTACCCGCGCCGCGAGTGACCACAGGCACGCCAAGCGCATGGCAGCGCTTGAGCAGCTCTTTCACCTGATCAAAGGTTTCAGGCAGCGCCACCAGCATCGGCAGCACGCGATAGGCCGCCAGCCCATCGCACTCAAAGGGGCGCAGGTCTTCTTCGCGATGCAGCAGCGTCATATCAGGAACGGCTTGCTGCAGGTCGGTTAAGACTTCGCTTTTATCGCGCCGAACCAGTGCACCGTCCAGGCGCTCATCAAAGAGGATATTCATTAAGACATCCCATGCTTATTATCGTTAAAGGTAAATGCTAAAACGGTCTGTAGATAACATGGCCTCAATTTGGGCTTTTTTTACCCGCCTGTCTAGGCTGTGGTGCATTGGTCTGACCAGTAATTAGTCGACTGTGTTGTCTTCTTTGTTTAGTACTGGGTTAAGTACTGGCAAGCTGGACATAAAGCCCATCAGGAGAGCTAACATGCCAGAGGAGAATCAAGCCTTGTCACCCGGGCTGCGAATGCCGGATCAGGTGGCTACCCGGCTTGAGCGTTTAATTCTTGATGGCGTTTTTCGGCCCGGCCAACTGCTTCCTTCTGAGAGGCGGCTGTGTGATCGGCTGGGCGTCTCACGTGCTTCGCTGCGTGAGGGGTTGAGAATTCTGCGCAGTAAAGGAATTATCGATACCCGCCAGGGCCACGGCTCGACGGTCGCGACGCTGTTGCCGGTGGGTAACCAAAGCCCATTGATGCATCTGTTTAAAGATCACCCGCGCACGCTGTTTGATCTGTTAGAAGTGCGCGCCCTGCTGGAAGGGGAGTCGGCGCGGTTAGCCGCGAGCCGCGGCACATCCGCCGATCGGGTGCTGATCACTCGACGCTATCGCGAAATGGCCGACTACGCGGAAAGTGCAGAAAGCATTGATGTCGAGCGTCTAGCGCGACTTGATCACGCCTTTCACCTGGCGGTCTCCCAGGCGTCCCACAACCCGGTGTTGGTGCATACACTGCAGAGCCTGACCGATTTACTGCTCAGCTCGGTGTTTGCCTCGGTCAAGCACCTTTATCACTTGCCTGCCCCCAGGACGATGATCAATCAGCAGCATGCGCAGTTGCATGAGGCCGTAGTCAACGGCGAGGCGGAGCAGGCAGAACAGGTGGCACTAGAGCACCTCTCCAGCATTAGCCAACTGCTGCGCGATTTAGAAGAGGAGCATGAACGGCTAGAACGCTCCTCCATGCGCCTTGAAGAGTGGCAGTAGTTTTAGCTATTGGCCACACTCTTATCGTCTTCTGTGTCAATCACGCCCGCTAAGGTGGCCGCTTCAATCTTGTTGCACAGATGGTCACGGAGAATTTGGCCGAGCAATTGGCTATCGCGCTTCTCCAGTGCCGCCATCATATTTTCGTGGTCTTTTACCGCCTGGCTCCAGTAGCGCTCGGTCATTTTCTTGGAGTAACGAACGCGCTTAACGCGCTGGCTTAAATTGCTATACATTTCTTGCAGTACATCGTTATTGGAGGCTGCCAGAATGCTTTCGTGAATTTGTCGGTTAACCTGGAAATAAGGCATTAAATCGCGGTTGCGGTAGTGCTCTAGCATCGTATTGTGCAGTTGCCGAATGGCAGCAATTTCAGCGTCGCTAATATGCTGACAGGCAAGCTCACCCGACAGGCCTTCCAGTGCCGCCATCAGGTCATAAGTATCTTTAACGTTTTTCAGGGTTAGCCGTACCACGCGTGCGCCACGATTGGGAAGCAGCTCAATTAGCCCTTCGGTGGCGAGCACTTTCAGTGCTTCGCGCAGCGGGGTGCGCGATACGCCAAAGCGGTCACACAGCTGCTTTTCAGAAATGCGTTCACCGGGGGCAAGCTCTCCGTGCTCAATCAGGTCGCCAATTCTATCGGCCACTTCACGATACAAATTGCGTTGCAGTATCTTTGTCATTAGTTAGTTCCTTGTCAGTGGTGCGCTCGGTTTACTGCCAAGCTACCCAGACCGCCTGGATCGATTTGAGCACGATGCCGTATTCGTATAGTGGCTATTGTGTATATGATCTGCAAAAGTAATTATGAATTCAATATTCCTTTGGTGGCACTTTTGCCAACCACTGCCTACAACAATGACAAAGGAAACACCGATGGCCGGACAAGTATTTCATTGCAGCGTGCAGCTCGCCAGAGAGCAGAGCAGAAAGATAATCGATGGCGCCATGCAACAAGCACGTGATTTGGAGTTGCCTCCGCTGACGATCGTTGTGCTGGACGGCGGTGGGAACTTGGTTGCCGCTGAACGCGAAGATGGCTGTGCTCCGTTGCGTTTCCCCGTTGCCCAGGGTAAGGCCTACGCCGCACTGGGCATAGGCATTGCCAGTGGGGTGATTGGCGCACGTAACGCTGAACGTACAGCGTTTGTTGCCAGTGTTGCAGCAGCCTCCCAAGGGCATTTTGTGGCAGTGGCAGGCGGGGTGCCCATTCTTAATGAACAAAGCTGCTTGATTGGTGCAGTGGGGGTTAGCGGCGCTTCGTCAGAAGAAGATCAGCAGGCAGCCATTGCTGGTATTGAGTTGGCTGGATTGCTCTGGGGGCTTGAGCCGAGCTAGGTAATGAGCAGGAAGTGCCGATAAAAGCGGGCAGTTGGCTTATTCAGCCACTGCCCGTTTTTTTATTTACGGCAAAATTTTAATAACTTCTTTAATAATCAGTTGCTTGAAAAGTAATTTGTACGACGAGACGAAAGTTTAATACCTAATTTTGAATTTTGAATTCAAATTGAAGTGGAGGATAACCCTAGAGTAAGCGCCCGTTAATAATAAGTAGGCCTGCTCAAGCGGCTCCTTTTGCAGGTGCCATCGGGTGCCAGAGCCACGGTGGTGACATTGCTAACAACAACAAATGCTTCACCTGGAGTTCACTATGAAATTGCTCAAAACAGTACTCGCAACCGCCGTTGTGGCGTTTGGTTTGCAGGCCGCCGCTGCTAATGCAAACACTGAAATTCGACTAGGCCATGTGGGTGGTCCTGGTTCACTGTTCGAAATTAGTGCAAACCGCTTTGCTGAGCTGGCCAACGAACGCCTGGAAGGCGTGGCGGAAGTTAACGTCTATGGAAATAGTCAACTGGGTGGCGATGAATCGATGATGCGTCGCTTACGCTTAGGGTCTCTAGACCTCTCGCTGCCTTCAACGGTGATGAGCTCTGAGTCAGATCAGTTTGCGCTGTTCGAGATGCCTTATTTGATCGAAAACCGTGAGCATATGAAGCGCGTGCGTGAAGAAATCGTTCGTGGCCCCCTATATGACGCCGCGGAAGCGCGTGGTTTTAAGATCATTGGTGTGTGGGAAAACGGCTTTCGCCAGATTACCAACAACGTACGCCCCATTGTCACACCTGAGGATCTCAACGGTATAAAACTGCGCGTTCCTGGTGGCACATGGCGCATTGATATGTTCCGCAGCTATGGCGCGGCACCTTCCCCAATGTCGCTGTCGGAAGTGTTTGTTGCTCTGCAAACAGGCGCAATGGACGGCCAGGAAAACCCCTTTATCCAAACCTACTCTTCACGTTTTCATGAAGTGCAGGACTACCTCTCCATCTCCAACCACGTTTATACCCCGGCATACCTGACCGCAGGTGCTAGCTGGAATCGCCTACCCGAGGAAGTGCAGCAGGTACTTGAAGAAGTCGCCGTCGAAATGGAGGACTTCGTGCTAGAAGAAGGTCAGCGATTGGATGATGAAACTCTCGTGAAAATGCGCGATGAAGGCATGGAAGTTAATGAAGTCGACTTCGAAGCCTTTGTTGAGGCCTCTGAGACCATTTATAACAAGTTCGCTGACGAAGTGGATGGTGGCCAGGAAATGATTGACGCCGTGGCTGCTCTACGCGAGTAAGCAAAGCGTCGCTCTAACAGAGGTGCGTCGCTGTATGGCGAGGCGCCTCGACTTTCGGAGGTCTCAATGAGTACTTTTACAAAGTTCAAGAACGCGTATTTCGCGTTTCTTGAAGGCATCGTGGTCTTTCTGGTCATCGCGCTTGCCGTCGTCGTCACACTTGGTTTTGTGACCCGCTACTTGGGCTCACCGTTAAGCTGGTATGACGAGCTTGCCGCCGCTTTACTCGCCTGGGTGACCTACTACGGAACGGCTTTAGCCGCCGCCAAAGGGGCACACATTACTTGTCCAAGTGTATTGAACATGTGCCCTCCCACTATTCGGGTGCCGCTCGCACTGTTAGCTGAAGCTATCACTATCGGGTTCTTCGTTTTCTTGGGGCTTGCCAGCTACCAAGTCATGTTGATTCTCCAAGACGTTGGCATGGTCAGCCTCCCAGAGGTTTCCATGCAGCTTGTTCACTCTGCGATTCCTGTTGCCTCCGTACTGTTCATTATTGCTGAACTGTTGCGGCTCCCTGACGTTATCAAAAGCGCCCGGGGTAGGGGCTTTATTGACCATGAGCTTGAAGAAGCCGGTATCGACGCTGAAGAAGTCGCCACCGTTAGCACGCATCAGCGAGGATAAGTAAATATCATGGTCATACTCTACATATTTCTAGCGCTGATACTGCTTATTCTGATTAACGTACCGGTAGCTGTTGCCTTAGCGCTGGTCGGAACGATTGCCACCTTTATGACATACGGCAACATGGCAATGCCTACGGTGGGCATGACCATGTTTGAAGGGGCGACTAATTTTCCGCTCATCGCCATACCGCTGTTTATTTTAGCTGGCGCCATAATGAACGCCTCGAGTATATCGCGGCGCTTGATCGACCTGGCCATGGCAATGGTGGGGTTCATCAAGGGTGGCCTCGCCATGGTTACGATTGGTGCATCGGTATTTTTTGCTGAAATCTCTGGGTCGGCAGTGGCGGGTGTATCGGCGATCGGTAGTATCCTGATCCCCGCTATGCGCAAGAAAGGCTACTCAAAAGAGTTTTCGGCCTCCATCTCATCCTCTGCGGCAAGTCTTGCGATCATTCTCCCGCCCTCTATACCGATGATTCTTTATGCGGTGATGTCGGGTGAGTCGGTAGTACAGATGTTTGTGGCTGGTATTTTGCCAGGCTTGTTGGGTGCGATGGGTTTAGCCGCGATGTGCTACTACCTAGCACGCAAGCACAACTTCCCTTCAGAGGGGCGCTTCCGGGCATCGCAGCTTTGGGTAGCCTTTAAAGAGGCGATCTGGGCGCTGTTGATTCCAGTCATTATTCTAGGCGGGATCTTTGGTGGTTTCGTCACGGCGACCGAAGGTGCGGCGCTGGCCGTGTGCGTCGCTATCTTTATCAGTGCGGTGGTTTATCGCGAATTCACTCTCAGGAATTTTATTGATTCTTGTAAAAGTGCTGGTGTGCAAACAGCGGTGGTTATGCTGCTGGTGGCTGCCTCTGCAGTGGTAGGTGGCTACCTTACTGAAACCCGAGTGCCTCAAGAAATCGCCATGCAGATCAGTGAGCTAACCAACAATAAATATCTTATTTTGGCGCTCCTCAATGTCATCTTCCTGATTTTGGGTATTTTTCTGCATTCAGCAGCGGCGATTATTCTGGTAGTCCCCATTGTGTTGCCGCTGGTTATAGAGGTAGGTATTGACCCTCTTCACTTCGGTTTGATCGTGACCCTGAACCTGGCAATCGGTCAGCAAACGCCACCGGTGGCCAGCGTACTCATTGCGTCTTGCTCAATCGCTAAGTCAGATGTATGGGCCACATCTAAAACCAACCTGTGGTTTATTGCCGTTCTGTTCGCCGTGTTAATGATTAACACCTATATTCCCGCGTTTGCGCTGGCATTAGTGAACTTTGTTTATGGCTAAGTATGCGAGATGTGTGCGTTTTTCGTCGGAAGATGTCCTCCGGTATAGCGCACCATAAAGGAGAAGCTGATGAGCAACACAAACGTAATACCGTCTATCGACAGCGTCACTTATGAGGTTCGCAACGGTGTGGCCTGGATTGGTTTTAACCGGCCCCAGAGCCGCAATGCCATGACCTGGGAGATGTATGACGCCCTGGAAAAGTACTGCGATCAATTGGCAGAGGATGACACTGTGTATGCCGTGGTTTTGCACGGTGTCGGTGGTGAAGCCTTTGTGGCAGGAACCGATATCAGCCAGTTTTCGGGTTTTGCTCAGCCTGAAGACGCGATTGGCTATGAACGGCGCATTGATCGCGTGGTGGGCAAGCTGGAAACCTTTCCCAAGCCAACCCTGGCGCTGATTGAAGGGGCCTGCGTGGGGGGCGGTGCTGCGATTGCGCTGGTGTGCGACTTTCGCTATGCGACCCCAACGCTGAAGTTTGGTGTGCCGATTGCCAAAACGCTGGGCAATACACTCTCGATTAGCAACGTCTCACGCATGATCGACATGCTTGGCGTTGCACGTACCAAGGAAGCGCTGATGATGGCGCGGCTGTTTGGTGCTGAAGAAGCCCATGCGGCAGGCCTGATAAATCAGCTGTTTGACGCTGATGCAATTTACGCCGAAGTGGCTGCGCTGGCTGAGGCCTTTGCTAAACGAGCGCCACTGACGCTTCAGGCCAGCAAGGCCCTGATTGGCCGTGCGATTGAGCAGCGTCGCCTTCCAGCGGATGCCAGCGACGACTGGGTAACCTCTTGCTATATGAGTCGAGATTTTGCCGCGGCGGTGGATAAGTTCGTCAATAAAACGCCGTTTGAGTGGTCTGGCCACTAGTTTCGGACATAGCCTAAAACTACTAATTGGGAGGAAAGCGCATGCTTCCCCTACAAGACATAAAAGTACTGGACGTGTCGCAAATAATGGCTGGCCCATACTGCACCATGGTACTGGCCGACATGGGCGCAGAAGTTATCAAAGTTGAGAAGCTTAATGGCGGAGACGACAGCCGCCAAATGGGCCCTTACGTGAATGGCGAATCGACCTGCTTTTCACAGATTAACCGCAACAAAAAAAGTATCTCGCTGAATCTTAAAGACGAACGGGCGCGACAGATCTTCTACCGCTTAGCCGCTGATGCCGATGTCATCGTTGAGAACTATCGGCCTGGGGTGACCAAGTCGCTTGAGATCGACTATGACACCATCAAGGCAATCAATCCTGGCATCGTCTACTGCTCCATTTCAGGCTATGGTCAAACCGGGCCCTATAGCCACAAAGGGGGCTTTGACCTGGTGGCGCAAGGGATGACAGGCCTGATGTCGATGACCGGGGAAGAGGGCAAACGCCCGCTGAAAACCGGTATTGCGGTTTACGATATTGGCGGTGGGCTGACGGCGGTCTACTCGATTCTGGCGGCGTGTATCCACAAGATGAAAACCGGCGCCGGCCAGCATATCGATATCGCCATCACCGAGTGTGGTTTGCCCTGGTTTACCTGGGAAGCTGCGGCCTATTTCTCTGAAGGCACCGTGCCTGGGCCAACGGGCTGGCGCCATCGTGTTTCCGCGCCTTATCAGGCCGTTAAAGCCAGCGATGGTTATTTAATGCTCGGCTGCGCCAACCAACGCACCTGGGAGCGCTTCTGCCAGGAAGTACTAAAGCGCGATGAGCTAATGCAGGATCCCCGCTTTATTACCAATCAGGATCGCGGTCAGCACGTTGAAGAGCTGGAGGCGCTGCTTGAAGAACTAATGGCGAATCAAAGCGTTGATGAGTGGCTAGTACTGTGTGACAGCGCGGGCGTGCCTGCCGGACCTATTAATGACTTCGCTCAGGCCATGCAGGATGAGCACTATTTAGCGCGGGGCATGGTGCAGGAGATGGAGCACCCGGTGATAGGCAAAATGAAAACCATCGGGTTTCCGAGCAAGTTTTCAGAGACTCCGTCGCAAATTCGCAGCCCGGCACCGCTCTTTGCCCAGCACACCGACGAAGTGCTCGATAGTTTAGGGCTCTCTGGCGCGGAGCTTGACGCTTTACGTGCTGAAGGATGTATCAAATAACGCTTTTTTGATGTGTGTGATTGCATTCATTATCCATTTTCAATAACGCTAATCGACAGATCCAACCACGAGCCGTACAACAACAAACAGGAACGTCACCATGTTAAAACTTAATTTTCATCCATCCGGCCGTCACTTTTTGCAAATTCCTGGCCCCTCTCCGGTGCCAGACCGCATTTTACGGGCGATGAGCCTGCCTACGATTGATCACCGCGGGCCTGAGTTTGGCGCTCTGGGCCTTGAGCTGTTGAGCAAGATTCAAAAAATCTTCAAAACCGAGAACCCGGTGATTATTTACCCGGCGTCGGGCACCGGTGCCTGGGAAGCGGCACTGGCCAATACCTTATCACCTGGCGATCAGGTGCTAATGTTCGAGACCGGACACTTCGCCACTCTGTGGCACAAAATGGCCCTGCGTTTAGACATACAGCCTGAGTTTCTGGGGTTGCCGGGCTACGAAGGCTGGCGCCACGGTGTTCAGGCCGACATGATCGAAGCACGCCTGAAAGAGGATACCGGTCACGAGCTTAAGGCTGTATGTGTAGTACACAACGAGACTTCGACCGGCGTGACTAGTGACATCGCCGCCGTGCGTAAAGCCATCGACGCGTCGGGCCACCCCGCGCTGTTGATTGTCGATACCATTTCCGGTTTGGCCAGTGCCGATTATCGTCATGATGAATGGGGTGTTGATGTTACCGTCTCCGGCTCCCAGAAAGGCCTGATGCTGCCGCCGGGCATCAGCTTTAACGCGCTTTCACCCAAAGCGATTGAGGTCAGCAAGCAGGCGAAATTGCCCAAAAGCTTCTGGGCATGGGATGAAATTCTAGAGGCTAACAAAAACGGCTACTGGCCCTACACGCCCAGCACCAACCTGCTTTATGGCCTGAATGAAGCGCTGGATATGCTGTTGGATGAAGGCATGGACAACGTGCTGGCTCGCCACCAACGCTGGGCCGCTGGGGTGCGCGCGGCGGTAGAAGCGTGGGGGCTTGAGATTCAGTGTGTAGATCCTTCGGTTTACTCGCCGGTACTCACGGGCGTTGTGATGCCTGAAGGTGTCGATGCAGATGCGATACGCAAGATTATCTATGAGCGTTTTGATCTTTCACTGGGTATGGGGCTAGGTAAGGCCAAGGGCAAGATGTTCCGGATCGGCCATTTGGGCGACTGCAACGACCTTACCCTAATTGCCACTCTCGGCGGCTGTGAGGCAGGCATGAAGCTGGCGGGCGTTGATCTTAAAGGCAGTGGCGTGACGGCTGCTTTAGACTACTTTGCCGCCAACCCGCTTAACGCAGGCAAACGCTAAACGACGGGGGAGAGCCACATGACGTCTCTGACGAACCAACACCCGTCCCGTGATGCCAAGATTAAACCGCTCGGCGAACTAGCCGAGCGGTTATCCCGAGAGATGGCCGGGGAGGTGCTGTTTGACCGGGCCACTCGGGGGCGCTATTCAACCGACGCTTCGATTTATCAGGTGACGCCGATAGGTGTGATCATTCCGCGCCACCAGGAAGATCTGAAAATTGCCCTGGATATTGCCCGTGATGCCAAAGTGCCGATTTTGGCCCGGGGCGCGGGCACTAGCCAATGTGGCCAAACCGTCGGCGAAGCGCTGGTAATCGACACCACCCGTTGGCTCAATCAGGTGGTTGAGTTTGACGCCGAGGCGCGCACCGTGGTGGTTGAGCCGGGCATCGTTCTCGACCACCTCAACGCTTGGCTCAAACCCTACGGGCTCTGGTATCCGGTAGATGTTTCCACCAGCGCACAGTGCACCGTTGGGGGCATGGCAGGCAATAACTCCTGTGGGTCACGGTCAATCTTCTACGGCAATATGGTGCACAACGTGCTGGGCGTGGAAGCACTATTGGCTGACGGCAGCGCGGCGAGTTTTGGTTTCGTTGACAGATTCGCGGAAGGCTCGCAGGAGCAGCGCCTTGCCCAGCAGGTGAAGGCGATTGCGGAGCGTGTGAGCCCTGAAATTCGTGATCACTTTCCCAAAGTGCTGCGTCGGGTGGGTGGCTACAACCTGGATCTATTTGATTGCCAAAACCCTATGCCCTACGACCCTGATGGGCGCGCCAACCTGGCCCATCTGCTGGTAGGCTCGGAAGGTACGCTAGGAGTAAGCCAGCGTATTAAGCTCAGGCTTTCACTGCTGCCCGAGCAGAAGGTGCTGGGCGTGGTGAATTTCCCGACCTTTTATCAGGCGATGGATTTCACCCAGCATATCGTCAAGCTCGGCCCCACGGCGGTCGAGCTGGTTGACCGCACCATGATTGAGCTGTCGCTGGAGAACCCAGCGTTCCGCCCGGTCATTGAGAAGGCGCTGATTGGCAAGCCGGAAGCCATTTTGCTGGTGGAGTTTGCCGGTCACGACCATGTAACGCAGCTTGAAGCGCTGAGTGGGCTTAATGAATTGATGGGCGATTTAGGCCTGCCGGGCAGCGTGGTGGATATGCCCGAAGCGGCTGAGCAGAAAGCGCTGTGGAACGTGCGCAAAGCCGGGCTCAACATTATGATGAGCATGAAGGGCGACGGTAAGCCGGTCTCCTTTATTGAAGATTGCGCGGTGCCGCTTGAACACCTGGCCGAGTACACCGACAAGCTCACCGAGGTATTTAACCGCTACGGCACCGAAGGTACCTGGTACGCCCATGCAGGCGTTGGCACACTGCACGTACGGCCGATTCTTGATATGCGCCGCGACGGCGCAGAAAAAATGCGCGAAATCGCCGAGCTGGCCTCCGCGTTAGTCCGCGAATACAAAGGCGCTTACTCCGGGGAACATGGCGACGGAATTTGCCGTGGCGAGTGGGTAGCGTGGCAGTTTGGCGAAACGGTCAACAATGCCTTCCGCGAAATCAAGCAGCTGTTCGACCCGGAAAACCTCTTCAACCCGGGCAAAATCGTCGATACCCCCAAAATGGACGACGAGCGCTATTTTCGTTTTCCTAAAAGCTACACCACAATCCCGCTTACCCCAGTATTCGACTGGTCCGCCTGGAATGTAAAGCGCGTCCCACTCACCGGTGAGCAAACACCGCCTGGCAGCGGCGGCGATGCGACCCATGGCTTGGCCATGGCGGTAGAGATGTGTAACAACAACGGCCACTGCCGTAAGTTTGATGCGGGCACCATGTGTCCGAGCTTCCGTATCACGAGAGACGAGCAGCACCTGACCCGCGGCCGAGCCAATACGCTGCGCTTGGTGCTCTCAGGCCAATTGGGTAAGTCAGGGCTCGCCAGTGACGACGTGAAAGAAGCGCTTGATCTCTGCGTATCTTGTAAGGGCTGCAAGCGGGATTGCCCCACGGGGGTCGATATGGCGAAGTTCAAGATCGAAGCCCGCACCGCACGCGCTCGTGCCAATGGGTTATCACTGCGTGATCGCATGGTCGGCGAGATGCCGCGCTACGCGCCCTGGGCCAGCAAGTTTTCTGCTCTGGTAAATGGCGTGGAGCGAGTGCCGTTTCTGGCCAAACAGATCAAGCAGGCGTTAAAGCTGGCGCCCCAACGCTCGTTGCCGCTGTTTAACGGTAATTTTCTCGCCAGTGCCGAGGCGTCGCAATCGTCATTTGCCTCGGAGCGCGAAGTGCTGCTGTTTGTGGATACCTTCAATAACTATATGGAGGGCGAAAATGCCAAGGCAGCCAAGCGGGTGCTGGAAGCCGCGGGGTACCGCGTGCATCTCAATATTACCAAAGGCCAACGGCCACTCTGCTGTGGTCGAACCTACTTATCGTCGGGCCAGTTTGATAAAGCCAAAGCGGAAGCCAAACGCACCCTTGAGCACCTGATGCCGTTTGTCGAACGCGGCGTGGCGATAGTGGGCTTGGAACCCTCTTGCCTGCTCACCATGCGCGATGAATTCCTTCAGTACGGCTTTGGCGAAGAGGCTAAAGCACTGTCGTCATCGGCCTATCTGTTTGAAGAGTTTCTGGTCAAGGCGCGTGCCGAAGATCAGCTTCTCCTCGAACTTAAGCCGCTGCACTACGATCGAGCGCTGCTGCACGGTCACTGCCATCAAAAGGCGTTTGATGCGTTGCGCCCCGTTGAGCAAGTGCTGGGCTGGATTCCTGACCTCAACGTCGAGACTATCGAGTCCTCATGCTGTGGTATGGCAGGCAGCTTCGGCTATGAAGCAGAGCACTACGACGCCTCACTGAAAATGGCGGAGCTCTCGCTTTTACCTGCAATTCGAAAAGCGGATAGCAACGCCGTATTGATTGCCGATGGCACGAGCTGTCGCCATCAGATTCACGATGGAAGTGGCCGCGAAGCGATTCACGTTGCCCGATTGCTGGAGCAAGCGCTAGCCTGAATGCGGAACACCAACAACAACCCAGGAGATCAATGTGGCCATTTATCAATACGGTGAGTATCGCCCAGAGATTCACGACGAGGTCTACATCGCGGAAACGGCGGATGTTATCGGCCAAGTGACCTTAAAGGCACATTCAAGCGTCTGGTATCAGGCCGTGTTGCGCGGCGACAGTGACCATCTGGAGATAGGCGAAGAGAGCAATGTTCAGGATGGTGCGGTTCTCCATGCTGACCCAGGCTTTCCGCTTAAAGTAGGAAAAGGGGTGACGGTCGGGCATCAGGCTATGCTGCATGGCTGCACCGTAGGCGATGGCTGCTTAATCGGTATACAGGCGGTAGTACTCAATGGCGCGGTGATTGGTGAGAATAGCCTGGTGGGTGCCGGTGCCTTTATTAAGGAGGGCGCGGTGTTTCCGCCTAACTCGTTAATCGTTGGCTCGCCTGCCAGGGTGGTGCGGGAGCTTTCTGATGAGGCCGTTGCGGGTATGAAAAAGAATGCCCAGGGCTATGTCGAGCGCGGTAAACGCCACAGCCATGAGCTAAAGCGAATAGACTGACGCTAGCTGGCTAGATTGATCTCACCAAAACGACAAAACCCCCAGGTTTAGGCCTGGGGGTTTGTGTTTCTAGCGTAGCGTATACGAGCGCTAGCTCACATTACATCACATCAACGGATCTGTGACGCCAATAACGTAGAACGCAATCAGTGCGATGGTACCGGCAAAGATGAGGTAGTAGATGGTGGGCAGAATCGTCTTACGCAGCGTGGCGCCTTCACGGCCTAACAGCCCGACCGTTGCTGACGCCGCGACCACGTTATGGATGGCAATCATATTACCTGCCGCCGCACCCACGGCCTGCAGCGCTACCATCATGGCCGTAGAGAGGCCCAGGGTTTCAGCAACACTAAACTGGAACTCCGCCAGCATTAGATTGGATACCGTGTTGGAACCTGCAATAAAGGCGCCCAGCGCCCCTACCGCTGGGGCAAAGAAGGGGTAAATGCCGCCTACGCTACTGGCCACTGCCTGGGCCATCATTACCGGCATTGAAACAAGGTCTGCGCCGTTAACGCCGGAGTTGATCAAGATGCGCACCATCGGCACGGTAAAGATCAAAACGAAACCCGCCCCAAAAATCGTTTTGGTAGATTCAGACACCGCAGCGCTAATCTTTTGCGGATTCATGCGGTGCAGGAAATAGGTCACAATGACCACGGCAATTATAATACCGCCGGGCAAGTAGAGCGGCTGAACCCCACCGCTGATGCCCGCTTCACCAAGAATATTGTTCCAACTGAGGTTAATAGAGGTAAGTGCTGTTTTGAGGGGCTCAATAATGCGAGAGGCCACCAAAAACAGTGCGAGCAGCACATAGGGTACCCAGCCTTTAAAGGTGGACATCGGCGCTCTGCCGACAACGTCGTCAAGCTTGATCTGCAGGTTGCCGATCCACTCGTCTGGCCAAGAAGAGGACTCGGGGAAATCCCAGGTATCTTTAGGCATCAGAAAGCCGCGTTTGGCAGCGGGTACGACAATCGCCAAGCCCACCATCGCGCCGATCATTGACGGGAATTCAGGGCCCAACAGCACGCCCACCAGCATGTAAGGCACTACGAAGCAGATACCGGTAAAGATGGCGAAGGGGGTAATCGACAGTCCCTCTTTCCAGGAACGGTTGGCACCGAAGAAACGCACCATCACGGTAACGAGAATCAGCGGCATTAAAATGCCCACGATGCCGTGAGTAATCGCCACTTCGCTGGTGACTAGTTGGAAGAAGACATCCCAGCTTGAGCCTACCGAGTCGAGTTCGGCGCTAATGCCAGCACGATCCAGGCCACTACCAACCCCGACCACAATAGGCGTGCCCACCGCGCCAAACGAGACAGGCGTTGATTGAATCATCATACCCACGACCACAGCAGCAAGCGCCGGGAAGCCAAGAGCGACCATTAGCGGTGCAGCTACCGCGGCGGGCGTACCGAAGCCTGAGGCCCCTTCGATAAAACAGCCGAACAGCCAGGCAACAATCAACGCCTGTACACGGCGGTCAGGGCTAATGCCTGAAAAACCATTACGGATAGCCGTAATACCGCCGGAGTGCTTAAGCGTATTAAGCAGCAGTATGGCGCCAAATATGATCCATAGGAGACCCGCAGTTTGAATCAGGCCTTGGATGGTCGACGCCGCCACGCGGCTAAAGGACATATCCCAAGCGGTTAAGCCAATAATGGCCGCGGTCAGGAAAACAATCGGCATCGCTATCTTGGCAGGTATTTTAAACCCTATGAGCAAAATACCGGCCAGCAACAGCGGCAGGAAGGCCAGAAGTGCAAGTATCGTTTCATTCATGGAAGGAACTGCCCCTTGTTATTGATTTGGTATGCTCCGCAATAACCGTCTGGCAGTCGTACCGCCAGTCGGGTGTAGGTGAAAGATACGATTAGGCTAATCATATGACTACATTGGAAAATTGGTCTTACCACTTAAGTGCTTGTTTGATAGCTAGTTTTTCACGGCTTTTATTTTCTTATATATATGTTTTTAAATGGTTTTTTGGTAGTCGGGGGTAAGTCTAAAGGCGCTGAGTCATTAGACTAATAGACAGTACAGTTGCCAGCGAAAGGATGAGTACAGAACTCGCTAGTTGCGTCGTAGTTGTCTTACGCTCATTGTTATCGGCTGAAATGCTGTGTACTCACTATGATCAACCACACGGAGGTTATGGCAGTGGCAATGACTCTTTATGATCTGTGCGGCCGGGACGAACGGCTCCGCTTCTCACCTTACTGCTGGCGCGTACGTATGGCACTCGCCCACAAAGGGCTGGAGTTCACCTCCGTAGCGTGGCGATTCCTCGATAAGAAAGCGCTGGCGTTTGCCGACTACGACAAAGTGCCGGTGCTCTGCGACGGTGATCAGGTCGTTACCGACAGTTTCGAGATTATGCGCTACCTGGATAAGGCGTATCCCGAGGCACCCGTGTTGGGTGAGGGCGTCAGCTATCAGCGGGTATTACTGTTCAAATACTTTGTTGAGCGCAGCATAAACCCTGCGCTATTCCGCATTATTGCCATGGATTTATTTGCAGCCGTCCACCCAGACGACCGTAGCTATTTCCGCGAAACACGCGAAGCGCGGTTTGGTTGCACGCTGGAAGAGTTCCATCAGCCCGAGCAGGGTAAGCAGCAGCTCAAGCAGGCGCTGGCACCGGTACGTGACCTGCTGCGGGAGAGCGCCTTTTTAGACGGTGACGCACCCAGCGGCTCAGATTACCTGCTGTTTGGCAGCATGATGTGGGCTCACGTTGTATCGACACAGGCGGTAGTAGAGCCTGGCGACCCGGTGGATGAGTGGTTCAAGCGTATGCTCAACGTGCACAATGGGGCTGCCAGTAATGCCCTGACCGTACGCGATATATAACGCCAACGGCGCGATATGGCTAACAGGGCGGTACGCTAAAGTACCGCTCGATAAATTTTGAAATCTTGGTGGCTCATTGCGAGTGAATCAAGGTTTTCATCAAGGAGATGGCAATGATTGACCTGTATTATTGGACAACACCTAACGGCCATAAAATCTCCATCATGCTCGAAGAAGCCAATCTGGCGTACCGAGTGAAGCCGATTAACATTGGCCGAGGCGAGCAGTTTGATCCTGAATTTCTCACTATCGCCCCCAATAATCGAATTCCCGCTATTGTCGATCACTCACCACAGGATGGTGGCCAGCCGCTATCGATGTTTGAGTCGGGCGCTATCCTCGAGTACCTGGCCGATAAGAGTGGCCTCTTCTTACCCTCTGCAGGCCGCGAGCGCTATATCGTATTGCAGTGGTTGCACTGGCAAATGGGTGGGCTAGGGCCCATGGCAGGCCAAAACCATCACTTTTGCCACTATGCGCCGCAAAAGATCGATTACGCCATTGAGCGCTACGTGCGCGAAACCAATCGGCTTTATAGCGTGCTAGACCAACGCTTGGCGCATCACACTTATGTCGGTGGCGATGACTACTCGATTGCTGACATGGCGATCTATCCCTGGATTGTTCCCTGGGAAAAACAGCGTCAAACCCTGGACGAGTTTCCCGACTTGGAGCGCTGGTTTGACATGATCAAAGCACGCCCGGCCGTACGTCGAGCTTATGCATTGGTCGAAGACGTCAATCCCCAAGCCGGCGTGGAAATGGATGAGCAGGCGCGTAAGCACTTGTTCGGTAACCGCTAGTAGCAGGCTGCTGTCAGCCGTTCTAACTATTTGTGAGTGAGCAGGCGCAGCATGAGGAAAAATCATGTTGCGCTGCACAAAAAGCACTGCTAGCTTTAAGGACAGCAGAGGCAAAAGCCTGGCTAAGAACCGCCTAATCAAGGCGTGTTTATGTGCTAGCTCACTCTTGGAGGTACTATTATGAACAAAGCGACTGAGAAAACCACGCAGCAGTTTGAGTCCGTTTTTGTTTCACCGATGCGTTCTTACACGCTGACAGCGCTAGATTACTATGATCAGCTGGTGAGTGCACAGTTAGATGCAGCCCGTGCCTACTCGGACATGGCGATTGCGCAAGCGCGCACTTGGCTTGATGTCAAAGACCCCGACAGCTTCAAAAAAGCCATGGAAACCCAGCAAAAAACGGCTGGCGAATTTATGGAACGAGTGAAGGGCGACACGGAAAAAGTAACTTCCATCGGCCAAAGCTTCGCTCAAGACAGCCAAAAAATGGCAGAAGAGACCACTAAGAAAGCGGTAGAGACCGCCAAGCAGTAATTTAACTGTACCACCGCTTTAAAACGCCGCGCCCCGAGGGTGCGGCGTTTTTATTTGCACCCGCTCATCAGTGCATGATTAACGGTTTTGATACTCCGCTTCGGCCTTGGCCAGTTTGGCACGCCTGTCAGGTTTGCCTGGTAAAATGGCGTCTAGTAATAAAGCGGCGAGGGCGGCAGGCACTAAGCCCGACTTAAGCAGCAGCCCTAGCTGCCCCGGCATGGTTTCTGAAATCGCCTCGACGGCTGGTAGACCGATACCCAGGCTTAGCGAAACGGCAATTATCAGCATGTTGCGCTGATCCAGCTCGCACTCTTTGATAATTTTAAGACCCGCCGATGCAATCATGCCGAACATGACGACGCCCGCACCGCCAAGAACCGCAGGCGGCATGGCGGCCACCAGTCCTCCCAGCTTGGGAAATAGCCCCATGGCAATTAATAGCAACCCACCGATGGTAACCACATGGCGACTCACCACGCCGGTGAGGGTAATCAAACCAACATTTTGAGCGTAAGCGGTGTTGGGTAGAGTATTGAAAACCGCTGCCAATGAAGTGGCCACACCATCGGCCATCACGCCGCCGGAAAGCTCGCGATCCTTCGCCGGGCGGCCTGCCCCTGTGGTCGTAATCGCAGAGATATTGCCGATCGTTTCTAACCCAACCACGAACATAATCAGCGTCATGCCAATGATTGCGGTGCCCGAAAACGTCATGCCGTATTCCAGCGGCTTGGGGAGTGCAAACCAGGCAGCGTTACTCAGTGACGTAAAATCAACTATTCCAAGGGCAATGGCCACTATGTAGCCAGCCAATAAGCCAAATAGAATAGAGGATGCTTTGATAAAGCCCCGCCCATATTGATGAACGGCAATCGTCACGCTGAGTACAAAGAGCGCCAGCAACAAGTTGCTGGGTGATGCAAAGTCATCCGCCCCCACACCGCCCGCGGCGTAATTGAGGCCGACCGGCATCAATGTAATCCCGATCAATAGCACCACAATGCCGGTGACTACTGGAGAGAACCAGTGGCGAATCTTCTTTAAAAACGCACCGAGCACAATTTGCAGCAGCCCTGCTACAAAGGAAGCGCCCAGAACGGCGGGTAGGCCAAACGCTTTCGCCAGCGGCAGCGCCACCGGCAAGAAGCCAAAGCTAGTGCCCTGCACAATCGGTAGGCGTGCGCCTATCGGGCCGATGCCGATGGTTTGTACCAGCGTGGATACCCCCGCAACAAACAGTGCCACCTGAATTAAAAAGATCTGCTCCGCCGGATTAGCGCCGATCACGCCAGCAATAATAATCGGCGGTGTCACGTTGCCAGCGAACATGGCCATGATGTGCTGGAGGCCTAGCGGGATCGCTTTTGATAACGGCGGCATCGCATCGGGGTTTTGATTAATGGTACGCGAAGGCCGCGTTTTGGCATCGGGCAGTGTGGACATAGAGAGCCTTTATTCGCTGTGGGTGACATTGTTTTCTTCTTGCATCCATTAGCCAATAAAAGTGTATACAAGAAATAAATGCAATAGCCCGATCAACGAATAGTCTTCAACGCTTCGTTTTATTGCTCGGCCCGCGCCCTTAACCGAAAGCGCGCAATGCGAATAATTTGCTCAATTGCCGTTTGGCGCTCGGTAGCCGCATCGTTGTTCAGGCGCTCCTCGAAGGCTGCTAATATGGCATGTCGATCCAGCCCTTTAACGGCAATCACAAAAGGAAAGCCAAACTTCTCCTTGTACGCCGCATTAAGGTATTCAAAGCGCGCAAACTCCTCAGGGCTGCACTGGTCAAGCCCGGCGCCTGCTTGTTCGCTGGTTGAGTCTTGGGTTAATTCACCTGCCATAGCGGCTTTGCCTGCCAGGTCAGGGTGCGCCTGAATCACCTTAATTTGCTGTTCGTTGCTCGCCTGCTGCAACATAAGCCCCATCAGCTCGGCTAATGCGTCAGGCTCGTCGTGGGCTTCAGCCAGGCCGTGCTGCCAGGCAGCTTCGGCCACCCAGGGGGAGTGTTCATAAACATCCCCATAGTGATGAGTCAGCATTTCAAGACTGCACTTGCTAGGCGCGGGTGAAAGCAGTAACGGTTGCGGTGTGGGCACTGGAACTCTCCTAAGCGGTTTAAGTTTTTACAACATACGTGATTCAAAGCAAACGTGGATCTAAATGTGCAGGGTTGGACTTACTGTATACAATAAATATCAGTAACGGTACTCTTTGACCAATAGGTCAAGCAACGTCATCAATAATCAACAAGGAGCGGCTATGGGACGTTTAACCACCCACGTACTGGATACCGCCAAAGGTCAGCCCGGTCAGGGGATTACCATTGAGGTGTTTCGCCTTACCGGCAGTGAGCGCCAGCATCTGAGTACCGTGATCACCAACAGTGACGGGCGTTGCGATGCGCCCATTTTAGAGGGTGATGCGCTCACGCCAGGCGAGTACGAACTGGTGTTCCATGCCGGTGACTACCTGCGTGCTCAAGGCGTTGAAGCTGCCGAACCGCGCTTTCTAGATGTTATCCCGCTGCGCTTTGGCGTTGCGGATGCCAGCCAGCACTACCATGTGCCGCTACTTCTCTCGCCCTATGGCTACTCAACTTACCGCGGTAGCTGATAAGGGACTTCCGTTATGCAAGCGTATCTAATCGATTTTGTTAATTTGCTGCTGCGCTGGCTGCATGTGATTGCGGCCATCGCCTGGATCGGCGAGTCGATCTATTTTGTAATGCTGGATAATAGCCTGCGCACACCGAAAGCTGAGGAAGACCGCCAGAAGGGTGTGTTTGGCGAAATGTGGTCGGTGCATGGTGGTGGTTTTTACCACAACCAGAAGTACGCTACCGCACCTGCCAAGTTACCCAATGATCTGCACTGGTCATTCTGGAAAGCTTACACCACCTGGCTTTCCGGCTTTGCGCTGTTTGTGATTCTCTACATGGTCAATCCGGGCTTCTATCTGGTAAACCCCAATAGTCCCTGGGAGTGGGCAGCCAGCATGACGGGCTGGCAGGCCAACGTGCTGGCGCTGGCATTTTTGCTGGGCGGTTGGGTGGTTTATAACGAGCTGTGTAAACGCATTAGCCCCAATATGGATCGCGACGGCCTGCTCAGTGTCGCTGTTGCCGTAATGATGGTGGTCGTTGCCTACCTCAGCACGCAGATGTTCACCGGCCGTGCTGCCTTTCTGCTCACAGGTGCGGTGATGGCGACGGCAATGTCAGCCAACGTTTTCTTCTGGATCATTCCCGGCCAGCGCCGCATGGTAAAAGCCATGAAGGCAGGCGGTGCGCCTAATCCTTTGGATGGCAAACGCGGCAAGCAGCGCTCGGTGCATAACACCTACTTCACGCTACCGGTCGTGTTGTTGATGGTGAGTAATCACTACTCCTTTATCTACTCCCACGAGCTTGCCTGGGTCGTGATGGTGCTGTTTATCTTTGCCGGTGCTTTAATCCGTCAATTCTTTGTGTTGATGCATGCAGGCAAAACCCAGCCAGCGTATCCCGCCGTTGGGGTAGGGCTTATTCTGTTAGCGTTTTGGGTGGCCGCACCAAGTTCATCGTCGCCTAGTGGTAATGACGGCGCGCAAGGGCCGGATCAGGAACAAATCACCGGCTTGATTGAGCAGCACTGTGTTCAGTGTCATGCTCGCAACCCTGAGCATGCCGGTTTTTCAGCACCGCCCGCGGGGATTGCTTTCGATAGCTGGGATGAAATCCTCGGGCAAAAGGCACAAATTCAGCAGGTCGTGACCAGCCGCTATATGCCGTTAGGCAATATGACCAACATGAGCGATGAAGAGCGCGATATGATTGCCGCTTGGGAGGAATGATCAGAGAGGATAGCTATGAGTGATGCGCAGGCGCCGGAAAAACGGCGCGCTCCTGCTAAAGAAACGAAAAATAGCAAAGAGGGCGATGAACGCCACGACGCCATTTATCGCTCCGTGAGCGATGCCATTGTCGAGCAGCGCTTAAAGCCCGGCGCACGGTTGCGCGAAGATGCGCTGGCGGAAGTCTTTGGCATTAGTCGCACCGGTATTCGTAAAATCCTGCAGCGCCTGGCGCTGGAGCAGTTAGTCACGCTAACACCGCGCCGTGGCGCCAGCGTTACCCGGCCCACCGCCGATGAAGCCAAAGACGTGTTCGATGCCCGCCAGTTAATCGAGTGCGGATTAATGCCCGATGTGGCGCGGCGCATGGGCGAAAAAGAAGCAGCGGAGCTGCGCGAAATGGCCCGCCAAGAGAGCCAAGCGCTGCGCAGCGGCCAACAGAGCGTGGCTATTCGCCTATCGGCCGACTTCCATGTGCGTTTAGCGCAGCTCTCAGGCAACGCCACCCTGGCAGAGTTTGTTGAACGCCTCTGTTCGCGTTCTTCACTGATACTCGCCGTCTACGGCCATCGCGGCCATTTAGGCTGTGAATCCCATGACCACGACGACCTGATCGGCTACCTGGAAGCAGGCAACGGCGAACGCGCCAAAGCCTTTATGAGCCGCCATCTAAAAGCTATTGAGGCGTCGCTATCCATGGTCGAAGAGGAGGAGAATGTGCCGGATTTGCAGCAGATATTTGGGGGATGAGGTTGATGGCTCAAGCTGCAGCTTGTTGGGGGCAACGGCACGGGGCGGTGATATTGAAGCTGCGCCGAGAATATAGCTCCTACTACTTCAAAAGCCTTTCCGGAGCATCCATGTCCTCATGAAGCACACGAACAACGAGCACTTTCGAGTCATGCAGTTGATAAAAAACAGCGTGGTGCTCGACCTGTAATCTGCGATACCCAGAAAAAACATGGTCGTAGTTCGCGCCAAGTGATGGATGATCAATCAGCCGTTTCATGCCGGTCTCAAGCCGATCCAGGTAATTATCCGCCTGATCAACGCCCCATTCCTCACAGGTATACACCCAAATTCCGATGAGATCTGATTCCGCCTTTGGCGTGACATTCAACTCAAGCACTAATCAACCGCCTTGATCCGCTTACGGCCAGCCGCCTTAATAGCCGATATATCCAGGGGTTTCGGGTTCCCGCTTGACTCACCCTCAACGAGGGCTTGCCTCAGCATGGCAAGACGTTGTTTGGCCTGCTGATCCCTTCGGATAAGATCGCGGATGTATTCACTATCATTGCCATAGTGACCGCTTTCAATCTGGGCTTTCACCCAGTCGTTTTGCTGTTCAGTCAGCGTGATGGTTTTTCGGTGCATGCTCATGGCTGATGCTCCTAACATGGGAGAGGTGTGATATTGTCATACTTTCCCCGCCTCCTGGATCAATGATGCTCTTACGCCGCCATAAACGGCGCGAGCTTGCGAGCGTCCGGCGACTGTAGGGAGCGAATTTCATGGCTTTGTTAGAGCGACTTGATCGCATATGTTATCGTCAGACCAATTCCCATTAAAAAGGCAAGTATCTGCAAGCCTGTTGGCAGCCTACAATTTCCGCCCTGAATAGATAAGGAAGGGCTTTTATTTTTCGGGGGGTCAAGTGTTCCTGTTAATGCCATAAGCGCCCAGACGCCAAAAATAATTGATAAGAAATAGGTTATCCAAGCGGCGACAAGCCAGCCCGAAAAGCAATCTCCATTCTCGGCGAAAATGTCTTTGGCGAACGTAACTGTTAAAGCTATGATCGCTGTCGACAAGGTAATCAGCTGCTTTACTAAATCAGCAGCAAAATCAAAAGCTTTTTGAGTTTTTTCTTCCATCATCGATCAACAAATTGGGTAAATTGGACATAAAGTAGACAAGCTATTTTCAATATCTTCTACTTCAACTACCGACTTGACGCCGTGCAACCTGTCTCGGATGTCCTGAGCGAGCATTCGAAAGTTTTCTTGTGCTTCTATTGTTCGTGCATGAGTGACACGATCAAAATCGACCTTATGCATTCCTTTCTCGACTAAATTTTCAAATCGCTTTTCAGCATCTTCATTGATAGAAAGGTCCGCCAACACCTCATAAATAATCATCAAGAGCTTTTCACGAGGTTCCGGCTCTTTGATCATTACTGCTTCACTCATAGCATTCTCCCTGATATAGCTCTAACGCCGCTAGCACGCGCGGCTTTGTTGTGGAGGCGAAGCCGCAACGGAAAAGCCGTCGCCGTGCCTGGCCTTGTTAGGGCAACTTTTCATCAAGCCTCTCTGCATAGTGATGTAAGACCAACAGAACCATGTGTAACCGAAATGTTGAATCCGCAGACTCAGAAAGGCCTGGGTGCGACCCGTGAGGGTGCAGCCGTTTCCAAAAGCCTTCAACGAATCCCGAGCCATTGCCTAAAAACTCGTTATATTGAGAGATAAAGAAACCGCTGCTTGCTAAATCTTGCTTCTTTTGTTGTGTTGATTGGCCCGTCCCTATACCTAATAGCGCGTGGCATTGGTTGAAGAACTCCTCAACGAAAGACCTTAATTGGGCATTTGTAGCCGCCCAATCGCCGCGACCGTGAGCGGCCAGAGCTTGTTCGTAGTGCCCTATGGCGACATTTAACCCCCTAGCATTCAGAATCGAAAGAAGTTTGTTTTCTGACTCAGTTAAAGGGATAGCTTGAGGAAGTGATTGTCGGACGCTTTTATCAGTCAGCTCATATCCATCACTTGCAAGGCTGTTTCGGAGTGCGCTGAAATCTGAATTGTATGAGGCTTCTCTTATGAGGTACTCAATCACATCAACAACCAACGGTGCTCCAGTTGAGGATTTTTCATTGCCATGAGCGATCAAGTACTTTGATATCGATGTCTCTTTTTCTTTTATCCACTGGCCAGAAACAGCGGCCTCAAGTTCAAGCTCAAGGGCAAAACGCTCCACTTTATCATGCGTTTTGAAATTGAGAGCGTCGACCAATGTCAATATGGTTCTTCGGGAAAACATCAATAGCTCCGTCTAATGCCCTAACGTTTGGTTAAGGGGCGGGCTTTAGCCCGTCCCAGCGAGCGGTTGAACCACTTGTTAGGCATTGCTTGGCGGGAAGTCTTCAAGCGACCTGGGAAGGTAGCCAAAAATCCGCACCACATCGCCTGAAACTTCGTATTCAAAACCAATTTCTCTTAATTTTTGGAGAATCCATGGAGAGTGGTCAATTACCTTGTTTTTGATGAGGCTGCCTCTTGGTCGCTCTTGATGTAGGCCGATATCAAACCACTCAACACCCATTAAGGGGAACGGTAGGTGATACCACCATTCGGTATCCCATCTTGAAATATGGCCATTTACCCATTTGAAACGGTATGAAGGCCGCCATTCATCCTGCTGCCTCATAAAACTTATGAATTCGTTCCACTTGGTATTATTTGCTGCGCCACTCAATCCTCTTCTAGCAACAATGGCTCGAATTTTTTCTTTTTCATCAGAAGTGCCGGTATCGGCAAGCGGCGCATTATTCATTGCATTGCCTAACAGTTTACTCATACGCATGCGCGTTTTCCTGGGAAGCCAAAAACCATAAATAAGCAACAAGCGTCTGATATGAAATGAAAAAATAACTTTATCCTACTTAGGGCCGCCAGAAAATTGCGCTTGTGCATAAACATCCCAGAACACTTTTTTAACTTACGCATAAACGCATGCAGCATTTTAATAACTCGTTGTTTTTTTAATTGCTTTAATCAAATTCTTTTCAGAAAAATAAGCACATGTCCCATGCGCCTACCAGAAAAACTCGCACTACAGATCAAAAAATAGCTCATTCCACTGAGTTTTGATACCGCCAAATACGTTGCTTGGTAGCGCCATGGGAGGATGCAGGCAGGTTTTCCACTGGCCACCCCAGCCCGCGACCCAAAAAAGCGCCACCGGCAAAACCGATGGCGCTTGTATGAGCTTTTAATCAGCTAGTTACGACCCACTTGTCTATTGCTGAGCCAACGCAGGCGCAGCCTTAAACTGCCGCATCAAACCGTAATAAAACAGCCCACCTAAGCCTGCACCGATTAGCCAGCCATAGCCGCCAAGCGCGGAAAGGGCGGGTACTAACACGGTAGAGAGAGAGAACAGTGCCGCCACGCCAAAGGCGAGAAGGGCGCGGGTGTTCCAGCCGTTTACGTAGTAGTAGGCGCTGCCCGGTGCTGATGAGAACAGCTCCTGCATGTTCAAGTGCTGACGCTTAATCAGGTAGTAGTCGACCACGATAATGCCGTAGAAGGGCGCGACGATGGCACCTAGCGCATTTACAAAGCCGGGCACGCCAATCTGGCTGATGACCGAAAGCCACAGCGCGCCGACAAAGAATGCGATTACCGCGGTAATTAGGCCGCCCATTTTAAAGCTGATTTTGCTGGGGAATAGGTTGGCCAGGTCGTAGGCGGGCGGAATGAAGTTGGCGACCAGGTTGATACCTACCGTGGCGGCAAAGAAGGTTAGTGCGGCGATAATCGTCAGCGGCAGCGAATCTACACGCTCGACGATATCGGCGGGGTTGGTCAGCGCCTCGCCAAACAGCACTAGAGTGCCAGCGGTAATAATCAGTGCGATAAACGAGAAAAACGCCACGTTGAGCGGCAAGCCCAACAGGTTGCCGAGCTTCATCTGGCGTTCGGTTTTCACAAAGCGGGTGAAGTCGCCGAAGTTGATCACCACCGCTGCGAAATACGCCACCATGGTGCCGACAATCGCCATAAAGGCCGCGATTGAGCTGCCGCTTGTCTCACTGCCACCGCTAAAAATAGTGCCAATGGCAGGAATCAGTTCACTTCCCGCCTGATACCAGACAATGATCATCAGCACCAACATCACCACGTATACTAACGGGCCCGCCCAGTTGAGAAAGTGCTTAATGCGCTCAATGCCCTGCCAGAAAATCGCGATCTGGAATAGCCACACAATCACAAACGACACCCAGGCCACGCCGGAAAGCCCCAGGAAGGTGCTGCCATTGCCTGTGCCAAAAAACGCCGTAATTAGAAGGGTGACGGCGGTGGAGGCGAAGTAGGTCTGCACGCCGTACCAAAAGATCCCCACGATGGCGCGCAGCATCGCGGGTAGGTTCGCGCCACGTATGCCCATGCTGGCGCGCACCATCACTGGGAAAGGGATGCCGTATTTAACGCTGGGCTTACCGGTGAGGTTGACCAAAAACATCACGATCACGCCCGCCAGAATAATCGCCGCCATCACCGCCCAGCCGTTCAGGCCGTAGGTTAAAAACAGCGAGGCCGCCAGAGTGTAGCCAAACAGGCTCTGGATATCGTTAGACCAAACGTTAAATATCTCAAACGCACCCCAGTTACGATCCTGGGGTTTCAGCGGTGCGAGATCCTCGTTATACAGCGTGGGATCAATGTGCTTAATATCCAGGTCACTAACGTTGTTGCTCTCTTTCATCTTATTAGCTCTTCGGTTGGCAAATGGAGTTACTGGCTAAAGCGCTGGCAGGGAGCCCAGTACTTCATAAGCAGGTAGTAGGTAACACCTGCGGGTATCAGGCTGGCGTACCACGAGATCGCCGAGAAAGAGAGCGCCGCAACAATGCCCACCGCCGTGGCGATGAAAGCGGCTAAGTTCACGCCTTGGTAAGGGCCGTTGGCGTCATACAGCTTATTGATATCCAGCGTGCGGCGGCGAATCACATAATAATCGACCACCAGAATGGCGAAGATCGGGCCTAGGAAGGCAGAGTAGGTTTGCACAAATAGCTGCAGGCCCGCAGCGGAGCCCGGCTGAACCAGTTTCCAGGGGAAGGTGGCGAAAGCCAGCAAGCCAACGATCACCGTGGCGACCGAGAACTTGATCTTGAAGATGTCCATCAATACATAGGTCGGCGGTACCACGTTGTTGAGTACGTTGGTGGTGACCTGGGCGAAGGCGATGAACAGAAGGGTAGTCATCAGCAGCGGGGTGTTGTCGACGGCGTTGGCAAACACCTGGATAGGGTCGGCGGTGCCGGTGGCCTGAGAGACCATATAGCCGATCAAGCCCATAAACAGCGTGCAGGGCAGAATCGACATGGCGTAAATGGTGGTCAGCAGGCTTTGGGCGGTGCCCTTCTTGTGCTCGCGGGAGTAGTCGCTAACGTTGAGCATCATGGTGCTGTAGATGCCCAGAAACAGCATGGTCGCGCCCCAGAACGGCATGCCCCAGGAGCCTTCCATGGTCAGCAGGCTGGCGGAAAGCTCATCGCCGTAACGCTGCACCGTGGCGTAGAACATATACACCAACGAGGCGAGGATGAAGGCGCTGCCGATATTCTCTAACCACTTGATACCCTGGAAACCCATTACCGACATGCCAATTTGCAGAAACTGGAAGGTAATAAAGTAAAAGATAAGGTTGTCGAAACCGAACAGGGTGGCCGACACCATATTGAGTGCCCCGGCACCAATCCAGCTTTGAAAGCCGTACCACACTACCGCTGGCACTGCGCGCACCAAGCCCGGTAAGCGCGTGCCCGTAAAGCCGAACGCGCTGCGCGCTTGCACCATAAACGGAATGCCGTACTTGTAGCCCGCGGCCCCGTTGATGGCCAAGGCAATCCCGATTACAAAGCAACCGATGGCAATGGCCAGCGTAGCTTGTAACAGGTTCAGTGTGCCGACCACGCTGGAGCCCATGGCAAAGGTGCCAATGGAAACGCAGCCACCGAACCAAGCCAGGAAGTAGGAGCCGCGCCCCATGATTCGGGTGTGTTGAGGGGCCAGGCTTTCTGCCCCCAGTGCTTTTGATCCAGCAGCGGATCGTTCTTCTGACGCAAGAGCCGAGGTTGAAGCGCTCATGTTGTCGTCCTCGCAAGATTGTCGGTTTTTATTAATCCCCGATTAGGTATCGGGAAACGCTTGCGGCGTGGCGTGCTAATGGACGTACTTTTTAAAACTCTATTTAAGCTATTGTTATTAGATGTTGTTGAGTCACTATTATTTTTTGGAACTGTTATGACTTAAGCGGTAGCGCAAGATCAGAAAGCTCAGAAAACTTACCGGTAAAGATCTTTGGCCGTGGGTAGGCAAGATCGCCGTGTTTGCTGGTATGCAGCCCTAAACTGACCAGTGATTCCGCCAGTTTCAGCGCGGCGGTAACACCTTCTACTACCGGCAGGCCCACTTCGCGGCTGATCTCCTGGGTCAAATTCGCCATGCCGCCACAGCCTAAAACGATGGCGCCGATACCGTCCTCATCCCTGGCGCGGCAGCACTCTTCGACGATGCGGGTAAACGCCACTTCAGGATGGTGCTCAAGATCCAACACCGGAATTTCAGCGGCACGTATACGACGGCAGTGGTGGCTAAAGCCGTACTGCTGAAGCAGGTGCTCGGCGATAATGCCGGTGCGGCCCAGGGTGGTGACAATTGAAAAGCGTGTACTCACCAGTGTGGCGAGATGAAACGCTGCTTCGGCGATGCCGATTACCGGCGCACGGGTTAGCTCCCGCGCTGCGAGCAGGCCTGGGTCACCAAAACAGGCCACCACATAGGCATCGATGCCGCCTTCGCGTTCGCCTTTTAGAACTTCTTCGGCCACTCCTACCGCACTGATCACTTCGTCGAAATGGCTCTCGATAGAAACCGGGCCCGCGTCCGGCTGTGAAGCGCTCACCGTGGTGCCAGTGCCCGCCTGCTGCTGCGCTGCCTGATGAATAGCAGCGGTCATGGAGGCCGTAGTGTTGGGGTTAATAATGCGTATATGCATGATAGCTATTCCGTGTGTAAACAATATGGAATTTCTTGTATACAAAAATAGGGCGGTTTTCTACGTGGCGCAAGGGACTAATGAGCAATCGGCAATAAAAAAGCAGCTGATAAAACTTGACCATTTGTTCAGGATTCAATGGCTTAACGCCTTTTAAACCGAGAAACGCTATTCGTGTCAGAGGATTAGCGGTCGACCGCGTTGCGGTTGGTTATGAATGTCGCTATTTTGTATACAAATATTTTTCTGTATTGCTGGGCGGCTATTTGCCAGTGATCTGCCAGGGCTTGTATGAATGGTTTGTATGAATCAAGGAGCTAGCTATGTCGTCGTCACCTAAGGGCCACTATCCCCGCGATTTGATCGGTTATGGACGCAACCCGCCCCATGCCAACTGGCCAAACAAGGCCAAAATTGCCGTTCAGTTTGTGCTCAACTACGAGGAGGGCGGCGAAAACTGCGTGTTGCACGGCGACTCAGGCTCCGAGCAGTTCCTATCGGAAATTATCGGCGCACCGGCTTATCCGGATCGCCACTTGAGCATGGAGTCGATCTACGAGTACGGCTCTCGCGCCGGGGTATGGCGCATTCTGCGTGAATTTGAGAAGCGTGATTTGCCGCTCACGGTGTTTGGCGTTGCCATGGCGCTGGAGCGTAACCCGGATGTCGCCCTGGCATTTAAAGAGCTGGGCCACGAGATTGCTTGCCATGGCTATCGCTGGATTCACTATCAGGAAGTGCCCGAGCACGTTGAGCGCGAGCATCTACAGCAGGCCATGGAGATTTTTCAACGCCTCTATGGCGAAAAACCCCAAGGCTGGTACACCGGTCGCGATAGTCCCAATACCCGGCGCTTAGTGCTAGACGAAGGTGGTTTCCTTTACGATAGCGACTACTACGGCGACGACTTGCCTTTTTGGACGCAGGTGACCGATAGTCAGGGCAGTGACCACAACCACCTGATCGTGCCCTACACGCTGGACAGCAACGATATGCGTTTTGCCGCGCCGCAAGGTTTCAATACGGCGGATCACTTCTTTACCTACCTGCGCGATGCCTTTGATGTACTTTACGCAGAAGGGGAGGAGGCGCCCAAAATGCTCTCGGTGGGCATGCATTGCCGTTTATTGGGTCGCCCAGGGCGCTTTCGCGCCCTGCAGCGCTTTTTGGATTACATCGAAACTCACGACCGTGTGTGGGTGGCCCGGCGGGTTGATATTGCCCGTCACTGGGCAGAGCACCACCCTGCAACTCGTTAATTAAGCAGTTTAATAGGATGCTATGACGCCGCATATCGGACAGCGAATTACCGCCCAGTTTGACACGCTAACTGCCCAGGAGCAGCGGGTGGCGAGCTTTATCCTCGATCACTTTGATGATCTTGCGGTGTATAGCGCCGCTGATTTGGCGCGTTTGACCGGGGTATCCAAATCGACAGTTAGCCGCCTATTCAAGCGGCTGGGGTTTGAAAGCTACCGCACCGTTAAAGACCACGCCCGCCAGCTACGGAACCTGGGCGTGCCTTTGGTGATCGACCCCAACGCCATGCAGGAAGAGGCCGGGGCGCCGTTCCAGCGCCATCTGCAGCGGGAGCAGGATAATCTGCAGCGCTGCTTAAACGGCATTGCGGCGGATCAATTTGCTGCACTGGTAGAGCGGCTGGATAGCGCGCGTCATGTGGTCGTGATCGGTTTTCGTAACAGCTACCCGCTAGCGCTGCATTTTCGTCAGCAGCTGATTCAGGCGCGCACCCAGGTGCGAGTGGTTCCTCACCCAAACCAGTCGTTAGCGGAAGAGATCGTCGATCTCACCGACCAGGACGTAGTGGTGCTGTTTGGTTTTCGCCGCCGCCCAGCGGCATTTGCTTCGCTAATTGACGCACTTGAGCGCTCACCTGCCAAGGTAGCCTTACTGGCTGACCCCACCGCGGTCAATTTCGCCTCACAAGTAACGTGGTTTTTTGAAACGCCGCTGGAAAGTCTCTCGGCGTTTGATAGCTACGCCGCTGCTAATAGCCTGATCTGCCTTATTGCCAACGGTTTACTGCACCGTCGTCTTGCAGAAGGTCGAGAGCGAATCAGCGCGATCAGCGATGTTTACGCTGATCTTAGTGAGCTGGAAGCGGCCACCATGAGCGTGGATTGGAGCGCCCAGTAGTCTTTGCACGAAAACTGTCTGCGCTCGACTATACGGCGTTAAAAATCGCCTCGTGCGCGAGTCCGATCAAAATGCTCATTTACAACCCCGTAAATTCGTACGCGAATCCGATCCTTTTTTCGTTGATTTTTGCCTTGTCTAGTCGTCGCTCGACGACTTTTCGTACAAAGCCTAAGTCTTTATCCTTTCATGGTGCATCTCGTCCTGTTGGTGGATGAAAACTGCACCAACACATTGCATCTCTCTCCTTTTAAATCCTCTTCTCAGCGCGGCAATCGCTGCGTTGTTGTTTCGCGTGCCCGCTAAGCTGCTGTTCTAAAAAATGTTAGCCACTTCTGGTATCGCTGTTGCTATTAGGTGATCGGGTGAAACGAAAGTTTCTTTGTTAGATTTTATGCAACAAAGCTTTCACTCGCTCTGCATCCCTAACTAATACCGCTACGGCTACTGACTGACCGACATGCCCTTGTCAGGTTGCTCTTATTAGGAGAACACCATGAAATCGCTATCGCGCCGCTTCAATCACTCTTTCTCTAACCAATTCAAACGCCTACAGTCCGGTGTCTTAGCCACAGGGCTGAGTGCCGTCGTTGCCCTCGGTGCTATTACCACTAGCCCAAACGTTCAGGCGGATGCGCTAGAGGATATCGAGTCGCGCGGCACCATCCGGGTAGCTGTGCCGCAAGATTTTCCACCGTTTGGCTCAGTAGGTACTGACCTGCAGCCGCGCGGCTACGATATTGATATGGCGCAATACCTGGCTGATGAAATGGGCGTTGAGTTAGAGCTGATCCCCGTTACCAGCGCTAACCGTATTCCCTATTTGCAAACCGGGCAGGCGGATCTAGTGATCTCTAGCCTGGGTAAAAACCCTGAGCGCGAAGCGGCGATTGATTTTTCAGATGCCTACGCGCCGTTCTTTCTAGGCGTGTTCAGCGCTGATGAAGATGAAAGCGTGGAAGGCCCAGAAGGCCTGGCCGATAAAACCATTGGGGTAACCCGCGGTGCCGTGGAAGATATGGAGCTTTCCAATATTGCCCCGGACTCCACGACGGTGCAGCGCTTTGAAGACAACGCCACCACCATTTCTGCGTTTCTTTCCGGTCAGGTCGATTACGTAGCCACCGGTAACGTAGTCGCCGCCGAAATCGCCGAACGAAACAGCGACCGTGCGCCCTCGCTGATTTATCAGCTCAAAGATTCACCCTGCTACGTGGGCATGAATAAAAACGAGCCAGCGTTAATGGAAGAAGTGAATCGCCTGATCGCACAAGGCCTGGAAGATGGCACCCTGAATGAGCTATCTCAGCGCTGGTTCAGTGCCGACCTGCCTGAAAACTTCGGTAGCTGAGGTTTAGCATGGGGCCAACACTCGATTTTCTTACCCTGTTGCCCTACGCCAGTGAGCTCCTCAAAGGTCTTACCACCACGGTCGTTTTGACCGTGGTGACCACCTTGACGGGGCTAGCGCTGGCGGTGGCAGTGGCGTATTTACGCGTCAACGCGCAGCCATGGGTGCGCTGGGGGCTAGGCGGCTACGTCGAAGTAACCCGCAATACGCCCTTCATTGTGCAACTGTTCTTTATCTTCTTTGGACTGCCGGGGCTCGGCATTAAAGTTGATGCCATTACCGCGGCGTTTATTGCCATGACGCTCAACCTGGCCGCTTACAGCGCCGAGATTCTACGCGCCGGTATTAGCGCCACGGCGAAAGGGCAGTTAGAAGCTGGGCGTGCACTGGGCATGACCACACTGCAAAGCTATCGCCATATCGTGCTGGTGCCCGCGTTTGCCAGGGTATACCCCGCGCTGATCAGTCAGTCGATCATTGTGATGCTGGGTTCGGCGGTGGTGTCGCAAATATCGGTATTTGACCTGACCTATGCCGCTAACTTTATCCAATCGCGCAACTTTCGCAGCTTTGAAGTCTACCTGCTGATCACGCTGGTCTATTTGCTCCTCGCCTTCGGCATGCGGCGCAGCTTTATGCTGGTTGGCAAGCGGGTATTCGCCTATCAGCAAGGAGAACAACGATGATTGAGTTCACCTTCTGGGACATTCTGCGCAACCTGCTGCTGGCAACCCGCTGGACCATTGTGCTGTCGTTGATTGCCTTTGTGGGCGGTGCGACGGTGGGACTGCTACTGACCTTTATGCGCCTCTCCAGCAACCGCTGGCTGCAGCGCTTAACGTCTCTTTATGTTGACCTGTTCCAAGGTACGCCGCTGTTGATGCAACTGTTTTTGATCTTCTTTGGCGCTGCTGCCATGGGGCATCCGATCTCTGCCTGGTTGGCGGCTTCCATCGCACTGACACTATTCACCAGTGCTTTTCTATGTGACATCTGGCGCGGCTGTTTAGAGGCGGTTGCCAAAGGGCAGTGGCACGCGGCGCAGGTGCTGGGCATGAACTACTTCCAGACCATGCGCCATGTGATTCTACCTCAGGCGCTGCGGCTTTCGATTCCGCCCACGGTGGGTTTCTCGGTACAGGTCATCAAAGGCACGGCGCTGGCCTCCATCATCGGCTTTGTCGAGCTGACCAAGGCGGGCACCATGCTCAATAACGCCACCTTCGAACCCTTCACCATTTTTGCCCTTGTGGCTCTGCTTTACTTCGCGCTGTGCTACCCACTTTCCTGCTACGCGCGCTATCTGGAGAAAAAGCTCTATGACGCTGGTTTACGTTGATAACGTTCATAAAGCCTTTGGCGACCTGGAAGTGCTTAAAGGTATCAACCTTTCAGTTGCGCAAGGCGAAGTGGTGGCGATTATTGGTCGCAGTGGCTCGGGTAAAAGTACCCTGCTGCGCTGCCTGAATCAGCTGGAAAAACATGACAGCGGCGAGATCACCATTGCCGATAAGCAGCTCGATGCGGCGTCAATGTCGCCCAAAGAGCTGAGTGAAAACGTCGGCATGGTATTCCAAAGCTTTAATCTGTTTCCTCATAAAACCGTGGGTGAGAACGTCTGTTTGGCGCCGCTGGTGGTGCGTGGCGAGGAGAAAGCCGAGGTCGAGAAAGTCGCCCGCGAAGTGCTTGAGAAAGTGGGCCTCTCCGACAAATACGATGCCTACCCGGCGCAGCTTTCCGGTGGTCAGCAGCAGCGGGTCGCCATCGCCCGGGCGCTGGCCATGCGCCCCAAAGTGATGCTCTGCGATGAGGTGACTTCAGCACTTGACCCTGAGCTGGTCGGGGAAGTGCTGCGCGTATTGGAGGCGTTGGCGGCCGAGGGCATGACGCTGATTCTGGTCACCCATGAAATGAGCTTTGCACGTGATGTGGCCGACCGCGTGGTGTTTATGCACCAGGGGCGCATCCATGAAGAGGGCGCCCCCAGCGAGCTATTCAGCAACCCACAAACGCCGGAGCTAAAGCAGTTTATCTCTGCCGTGCTCTAGTCGATCCACTTCTAGCCGATCCACTGGGTTGCCTGCGCGAAAATAAGAAAGCCCAGGGCAATCGCTATCCAGACGCAAAAAAGTGGGAAGAAGAATTTGACCCACTTTTGCCATGGCACACCTGCCAGTGCCAGGGTCGCCATAAAGTAGCCTGAGGTCGGGTATAAAATATTGCCGATACCGTCACCCAACTGGAACGCCAGCACCGCCGTTTGGCGGGTAACGCCGATGATGTCGGAGAGCGGTGCCATCAGCGGCATGGTGACCAGGGCCTGGCCGCTACCGGAGGGGACAATGAAATTGAAGCCTAGCTGGGCGAAGAACATGCCAATCGCCGAAAGCAGGGTTGGCAGGCCTCCGACGAGGTTGCCAAGCCCAAACACCAGCGTGTCCATGATGTGGCCATCTTCCAGCATCACGGCAACACCGCGTGCGACGCCGGCGATCATGGCGCCGACCAGCACATCTCGGAAGCCTTGGTTGAAGCCTGCGCATATTTCGTCGGTGTCGAGGCCTGCTATTAGGCCCACAACAATGCCCATGATGATAAACAGGCCTGCCATTTCCATCATGAACCAGCCTTGCTGCAGTACGCCATAGACGAGTACCGCGAAGAAGGCGAAGGTGGCGATGGCCGCGAGCTTCTGGCGAGCGCTGGCGATTAAGGCTGGGCTATTGTCAGCATGTTGATAAAGCGAGCGTTTTTCGGATTCGCTAGTGTCACTGCTCAGCAGGCTAAGTGAAGGTGTTTGATGCACCATACGGGCGTAACGCATAACGAAGAAAATGGCCGCGGCTAACATCACCACAAATGCCACAACGCGCAAGCCATAGCCGGAGTAGAGAGGAAGATCTGAGAGTTGCTGTCCTAGGCCGGTATTGATGGGGTTGAGCACACCCGTCGTGAAACCGACCGTGGTAGCACAAAGTGCCACCGCCGCGGCCGTGACTGAATCAAAGCGCAAGGCAATCATCAGCGGCAAGATGACCGGCACATAGACCAGCGCCAACTCTTGGGTACCGATAACCGTCGCTATGAGGGCAAAAACCGTCATCAACACGGGGATAGTGAGCAGGTTCTGTCGCGCAAAGCGGCGCGTTAGCTTGTCCACACCTATTTCAATAATGCCGGTGCGCCTTAGCACCATGAACATACCGCCGATCATGAAGGTGAAAAAGACAACTTCACCGGCACTCATTAAGCCATTCGGGATCGCCAGCATAAAGTCGACGATGCCAACTGGTGACGAAGCGATCTGCTCATGAGAGTTCGGGTCGATAGTGATGCGCCCATTCGGGCCAGGAACACGCTCGAACTGCCCGGCCGGCACAAAGTGCGTTGCTATCGCGGCCAGGGCGATAAATATGAACAGAACCGCGTAAATGTCAGGGATCCGGCACCAGCTTTTCTTGGACGTGGGGCGATCTGAGGAAGACGAAGAGGGGGTGTGTTGGGACATGCTATGCCTCGCGTTTGTTATAAGTAGCTGACCTGAGCAGCGGTTAGCGGGCGTCACGCCGCGCCGAGGTTGCTGTTTTTGGACATGCTCGTATGATCTTAGAATCATGAAACGAAAGTTTCTAAAGAAGTTACTATTGGGAGGAGTGTTTCACAAGAGCTTTGTTAAAGATTGCTTTATTGTGGTTAGCTAATCTTGTATACAAGATGAATAACTTGTGTTTTTACTAAGTCAAATAGGGTTAAAAATGCCAGCTACTTACTACGCTCCCACCGGCGGGCACCCGCCGCAAACGCAAATCACCGCTGATCGCGCCGTGTTCACTGAAGCGTATGCGCTGATCCCCAAAGGCGTGATGCGCGATATCGTCACCAGCAATCTCCCCTTTTGGGAAGGCACTCGTCTGTGGGTGCTGGCGCGGCCGCTGTCGGGGTTCGCCGAGACGTTCTCCCAGTACATTATGGAAGTCCAGCCCCAGGGCGGCAGCGATAAGCCCGAGCCTGATCCTCAGGCGGAAGGCGTGTTGTTTATTGTGGAAGGTGAGTTAACGCTTACTTTGTCAGGCGAGCGCCACACCCTGCAGCCCGGCGGTTATGCGTTTATTCCCCCGGGCAGTTCGTGGCAAGTGCGCAACGAATCTAACGCGCCGGTACGTTTCCACTGGGTACGCAAGGCCTATGAGTTTGTGGAAGGGCTCGAGGTGCCAACGGCGTTTGTCACCAACGAGCAGGACATTGCGCCTATCGAAATGCCGGGCACCGAAGGACGCTGGGCCACCACACGCTTTGTCGACCCTGCGGACGTTCGCCACGATATGCATGTCAATATCGTTACCTTTCAGCCCGGCGGCGTAATTCCTTTCGATGAAACCCATGTCATGGAACACGGCCTTTACGTGCTCGAAGGCAAAGCGGTTTATCACCTGAATCAAAACTGGGTAGAAGTAGAGGCCGGGGACTTCATGTGGCTACGCGCTTTCTGCCCCCAGGCCTGCTACGCCGCTGGCCCCGGGCCATTCCGGTATCTGTTGTATAAAGATGTTAATCGTCATCCTGCTCTTCGTCTGGGGGCTCGTTAAAACTGGTTGCGCTAGCTTTTCAAGCAGGCAGCTTTAAAGGGTCGCGCGAGCTAAAGCTGCCTCCCACTAGTGCATTTATCAGGCTGGCAGTGGCCATGCCACGCTGAGTAACAAAGAACTTTAGAAGGACACAACAATGCTAGAGCTAAAAGCCGAGCCGTTGACCGCAGAGGCCTTCGCCCCTTTTGGCGATGTGATTGATGCGCGCACCTCCGCGTCGTTTCCCATCAACGCCGGGCGCACTCAGCGCCACCATGATCTTGCCAAGGTGGAAACTCTAGGCGAAAACGCTCACACGCTGATTAATATCTTCGTGAGCCAGCCGATTACACTGCCGTTGGAGCTAACGTTTTTAGAGCGTCACCCCCAGGGCAGTCAGGCGTTTATGCCGCTGCACCAGGAGCGCTTTATTGTTGTGGTAGCCCCACCGGGGGAACATATTAACCCTGCAGACGTGCGAGCGTTTGTCACCGATGGCCGCCAAGGGGTGAATTACCGCGCTGGCACTTGGCACGCCATTCAATCGGTGCTGGAGCGCGAAGGCGAGTTTTTGGTAGTGGATCGCGGCGGTGATGGCAATAATTGCGATGAGTTTCCTCTCACGATCACCGTGACGTTGACTTAAACCAACCCTCTGCGTTGCACTGCTGTCATATAGAGCGCGTTAAACTGGTAAGCTAGGGTTACTGGATAGAGTTACTTAATAAAAGTCACTACACGCTAAATTGCATGGTTGGAACATTATGAACGCACTGCACTTCTCCTCGATCCGTCGTACCAAAATTGTCGCCACCCTTGGGCCTGCCAGCGACCGGGAAGGCGTATTGGAAGCCATGCTCAAGGCGGGTGTCGATGTGGTGCGTCTTAACTTCTCCCATGGCACAGCGGATGATCACCGCCGCCGACTAACCGAGGTACGTGAAATCGCCGCCAAGCTAGGCCGCAGCGTCGCGGTGTTGGGTGATCTGCAGGGGCCCAAAATTCGTATTGCACGGTTTAGAGATGGGGCTGTGGTGCTTAAAGAGGGCCAGCCGTTTATTCTCGATATGGCGCTGGATGGCGATGCGGGCGATGTGCATCAAGTCGGCTGCGACTATAAGACCTTGTCCCAAGACGTGACCGCCGGTGACCGCCTGCTGTTAGATGACGGACGTTTGGTGCTGGACGTGGCCCGTGTTGACGGCCAACAGGTGCATACCACCGTGGTAGTGGGTGGCAAGCTCTCTAACCATAAAGGCATCAACAAGCAGGGCGGCGGACTCTCCGCTCCGGCATTGACTGAAAAAGATAAAGAAGACCTTAAGACCGCCGTTGAGATTGGCGTCGATTACCTGGCCATTTCTTTCCCCCGCCATGCTGAAGATATGCTCGAAGCACGCCGCTTATTAGGTGAGGCGGGTAAAGAGATTGGCCTGGTGGCCAAAGTCGAACGAGCCGAAGCCGTAGCGGATGATGCCACCCTGGATGGCATTATCGAAGCTTCTGAGGCGGTCATGGTGGCGCGAGGTGATCTAGGCGTAGAAATTGGCGATGCCAAGTTGGTCGGCGTGCAAAAGCGCATGATCAAACGAGCGCGTTCGCTCAACCGTGCGGTCATTACCGCCACGCAAATGATGGAGAGCATGATTTCAGCGCCTCTTCCCACCCGCGCTGAGGTGTTTGACGTGGCCAACGCGGTGCTGGATGGCAGCGATGCGGTCATGCTCTCGGCGGAAACCGCGGCGGGCGACTACCCGCTGGAAACCGTAGAAGCCATGTCACGTGTTTGCCTGGGAGCTGAGCGGGAAAAAACCGCCCAGGAGTCCGGTCACCGTATTCATGAAGGCTTTTCCCGCCCTGACGAGACCATTGCGCTCTCCGCCATGTACGCGGCCAACCATATGACCGGCATTACCGCGATTGCCTGTATGACCTCATCGGGCTATACACCGCTGATCGCTTCGCGCATTCGTTCGGGCCTGCCGATTGTCGGCTTGGCGCATAATCCCATTGCCCAACGCCGCATGGCGCTCTACCGCGGTGTTGTTTCGCTACCGTTCGATACCTCTGAAATGAGCGCCACCGAGCTAAACGACCGTGCCCTCGAGATGCTTGTCAAGACCGGTATCTCCAAACCTGGCGACCATGTAATCCTAACTCGCGGCGACCATATGAACGCCCATGGCGGCACCAATACCATGAAGGTAATGGAGATTACTGACGAGCATGCTAAAAGCTAAATTAGCGCATGGGTTGCTGCTCGCCTGCTTGCTTCTGATAGGTTCCCCTGCGCAGGCGGAGGCGCCTATCGTGGCGGCGGCCTCTGATCTACAGTTTGCGCTGACAGAAGCCGCCGAGCAGTTTCAGCAGGAAACCGGCCACGCCCTACGGCTAAACTTTGGCTCGTCAGGCAACTTCCGGCGTCAAATTGCCCAGGGCGCGCCCTTTGAGCTCTATCTCTCTGCTGACGAGAGCTACGTTCAAGCGCTTTATGAGGAGGGCTACACACAAGATGAGGGCGTGATTTACGCCATTGGTCGTTTAGTGTGGCTGCAGCGCGCAGGGCGTGGTGATTTACCTAACGAGGAGACGCCGCTTGAAGCGGTTAAAACCGCGTTAGAGGCGGGGACTACTGAGCGCATCGCCCTGGCCAACCCCGAACACGCCCCCTATGGCGTGGCGGCGCGGCAGGCGCTTGAGTACGCCGGGCTTTGGGAGCAAACAGAGCCGCTGCGGATACTGGGCGAAAATGTCTCCCAGGCGGCGCAGTTTGCGCTCTCCGACGATGCGCGCGGTGGGCTGGTGGCTTACTCCTTGGCGCTGGCTCCCACACTAGGTGAGCGAAGTGAGTACGTACTTATCCCTGAGGAGTGGCATAGCCTACTACGCCAGCGAATGGTACTGACCAATCAGGCTGGAGATATTGCCACGGCCTTCTATCAGTGGTTGCAAGAGGACGAGGGACAATCCATTTTGCGTACCTACGGGTTTAGCGTCGAATAATGGAAGGGGCATAATGGATTGGTCGGCGCTTTCGGTTTCGTTACGCCTTGCGGCGTTCACCTGTCTTATCCTGCTACCCATCGCTATTTGGCTAGGCCGCTCACTAGCCTATGCGCGTTTCCGCGGCAAAGGGCTATGCGAAGCGCTGATCGCACTACCGCTGGTATTGCCGCCTACCGTACTGGGCTTTTATCTGCTGTTGAGCTTTGGCCGCGACGCGCCAGTGGGCTCGTTTTGGGCAGCAATGACCGGTAGCGGGCTGAATTTCACTTTCACTGGCATACTATTGGCCTCCCTGATCGCCAATTTGCCGTTTGCCGTGCAGCCCATTCAGCGTGCCTTTGAACATGTGCCCCACAACCTGCGTGAAGCGGCTTGGTGCAGTGGGCTAAGCCCTTGGCAGACGCTGCTGCGCATCGAGCTGCCCTTGGTGTGGCCAGGCATTATGTCAGCGGCAGCGCTTACCTTTGCCCATACGCTGGGCGAATTTGGCGTCATCTTGATGGTGGGTGGCGCCATTGATGGTGAAACCCGGACTCTCGCCATTGCCATCTATGATCGCGTCCAGGCCTTCGATGAACAGGGCGCTGCACAGATGTCGGCGCTGTTGCTGTTGGTATCGTTTATTACCTTGGGGCTCGTCTATGGTCTGGCCGGGCGCAGACGGTGGGTACGTGGCTGATTCGCGCATCACAGAGCCGGTCTCTGGGCCGATTGCAGGGCTGAGCGTGGCGGTCAATCAAACGGGGCCGATTCCACTGGCCGCCGAGTTTGTTTGCCAACCCGGTGAACTGCTGGCGCTGGTAGGGCCATCGGGCAGCGGCAAAACCACGCTGCTGCGCACTATTGCCGGGCTTTATCGCCCCCAGGGCGGGCGAGTGGAGTGCGCTGGAGAGGTTTGGTTTGACGCCGAACGTAAGCATTCACTCTCGCCCCAGCGTAGACAGGTCGGCATAGTGTTTCAGGACTATGCGCTATTTCCGCACCTAACCGCCTCACAAAATATTCAGCTCCCTCTGCGCCACCTGCCCCAACCGCAACGCCGTGAACAGGCCGAGCAGTGGCTAGCCAAGGTGCGTTTAGACGGGCTGGGCAAGCGCTACCCCAACGCGCTTTCCGGTGGCCAGCGCCAGCGTGTGGCGCTGGCCCGCGCCTTGGCCCGTGACCCCAAAGTGCTGTTACTCGATGAGCCGTTTTCGGCGGTGGATCAAGTGACCCGGCGGCGGTTGCAGCGCGAGCTGGCGCTGCTGCGTCAGCAGATCGAGATTCCTATTGTACTGGTGACCCACGACCTGGAAGAAGCCGCCGCGCTGGCCGACCAAATCTGCGTGTTGCATAACGGCGTCAGCCTGCAGCAAGATGCTCCTGATGTGCTTTTTCGTCGGCCGTTGTCGCCGCTGGTGGCGCGCTTGTTAGACCGCCATAATCTGTTTGAAGGGGTAGTGGTGGATGAGGAGGGCAAGCGTCGGCTGCGGTGGGGCGAAAATTATCTAGAGGTAGCCGAGGGGTTAGATAATCTGACGCTGGGTGAAACAGTCACCTGGTACTTGCCGCCCTCCGATATTGTGCTTCACCGTCGCGGCCGTCCTTCACACGGCGAGCGGGAGAACCCGGTCGTTGCCACCGTTAGCGAACTGGTCGTACTGGGCGGCATCACTTCAGTTTCGCTAAGCGTCGATCACGGCGATATGTTACGTTTTGATATTGCCACCCATGCCGCCCGGCGTAATCAGTTAACCAGCGGCGCCGTGGTGAAGGTTTCGCTGCTGGCAGCAGGCATTTACCTTTTGCCAGGCCACCGAGTTCGCGCAGATGCGCATGACAAAAGGAAGTAAGCATGGATCCCACGCGTCGCACGCTGCTTGAGGCGTCTTTACTGTTACCGATGGCGGCACTGCTGCCGATGTCGCTACTCAGCTCGTTTGCTTGGGGGCAGGCATCTGCACAAAAGATGCAGACGCTGGCGCTGGCTATTCACAGCGAGGGCGGCCCACATCGTCTAGAGGTTGAAGTGGCGGAAACGGCTTCGCAGCGTCAGCGCGGGTTAATGGGGCGTGAGAGCTTGCCCGAAAAAAGTGGCATGCTGTTTCGCTTTGAGAACGAGCAGTCGGCCAACAATGCCTTTTGGATGTATCGCACGCTAATCCCTCTGGATATTGCCTTTATCGATAGCGATGGGCGGATCGCGGCGATTAATACTATGCAGCCCTGCGAATCCTCGTCGCCGAGCGACTGCCCCTCTTATCCTGCAGGTGCGGCTTATCATTCAGCGTTAGAGGTTAATGGCGGCTACTTTGCTGAGCGCGGTATCAAAGTAGGGGACTGTGTTTCTATTCCTGAAGAAGCCGGTTTCTGCCAGCCTGGAGATTAAACTGGGCGGCGGCGAAACCTGACCACGATCAGGGCTATACCCTCGACCACTAAGCCGCCACCGACTCGTTTATGCACGCCTAGGCTGTCGTCCCTTAACAGCGCGCCGGTACCTCTTCCGCCTGCTGCAAGCCAATTAACAGCAGAGCGAAGCTCAGAAGGTCATTGTATACGCTGCGCGATCTCTCGCCACAGCGCGGTGTAGGCGCGACTGCCCCGACTGCTGCGGGCGAAATGCCCGACCGGAGCGCGTTCGATACCCATACGCTCGACCTCACTGGCGTTGGGCACGGTCGTCGATAGGCGCCTCGGCCAGCGTTCGCTGAGACTCTCCATCACCTGGCGGTGCAGGGTCTTGCGACGGTCGGCGAGGGTCACGAATGGCCAGATCGGGCAGGCATGGTCGACCGCGTCGAGATGACCGTCCAGTTGCTCAAGAGTGCGCAACGACAGGGTGGTCGGTACCATCGGCACTAGCAGGGCATCGACGCTTGAAAAGATCTGCTCGGCGAGTGCCGACAGGCTCGGCGGGCAGTCGAGTATCACCAGGTCGTAACTGCTCATCACCGGCTTGAGGATCTTACGCAGCCGGCTGGGTTTGCGGGTTTCCATCGACGCTTCCAGGTCACGCGAGCCCAGCGCCGCTGGCAGCAGGTCGAGCCCTTCGATGTCGGTCTCGCGGATCGCCCGGTCGAGATCGGCCTTGCCCTTGACCAGTTTGTCGACGCCACCACGCACTTTGGGTTTGCTGCGCAGGTAGAAGGTGGTGGCGGCCTGTGGATCGAGATCCCACAGCAATACTCGCCTGCCGTCGCGTGCCGCTTCGGCGGCGAGGTTGACGGCGGAGGCGGTCTTGCCCACGCCCCCCTTGATACTGTAAAGCGCCAGCATCTGCATAGGGAACTCCCGGCTTGGTGACTGTTCAGTCTAACTGATTGGCCTGAGTGGATATGTGACGTTTCGATGACGGCGCTGCTGCCGATGTCGCTACGCTGATTTCCCTCGATATGACCTTTATCGGCGGCGGCGAAATCTGATCACAATCAGGGCTATACCCGCGACCACTAAGCCGCCGCCCACTAGTTTATGCACGCCTAGGCTGTCGCCCATTAACAGCGCGCCTAGGCCGACTGCCAATACCGGTACGAGTAGCGTCATGGGTACCACGCGATTAACCGGGTGACGGCGTAAAAGCGCATACCAAATCCCGTAAGCGACAATCGACGACATTACGGCGGTGTAAATCATCGCCCCCCAGCCTAACCAAGTTGCTTGCTGCATCGCCTGCCACTGACCGCTCTCAAATAGCCATGACCCCAACCCTACCTGAGGCACCGCGAACAGCGCCACCCAGCCTGCCAACGCCATCGGCGCAATGGGCGGGCCACGCTTGATCAACAGCTGCGACACCGCCCAGCCCATGGCACTGCACAACAGAATCGCCAGTGGTAAAGGAGAGGGCAGCGTTGGCCCACCGGCCAGTACGACTACCCCAGCAAAAGAGAGTAGCAGCCCGACAATCCGTTTGGGGCCTAGCTTCTCTTTTAGAAAGATGACCGCTAGCAATGTGGCAAAGGGCGTGCCCATCTGTACTAAAAGCGCGCCGGTACCTGCTTCTGCATGCTCCAAACCAATAAACAGAAGAGCGAAGTGGAGGCTGCCGAAGGTGATGGATAACAGTAGCAAAAACGGCAATTGCACTCGCGCCACCGGGTAGAAGGGCACCAGCAGAACTGCGACCAGCATAAAACGTAGGGTGGTCATCAATAGCGGCGGTAGCTCCGCTACACCGACCTTGATAACAATGATATTCAGCGCCCAAATGGCGATAACAAAGAGGCCGAGCAGCAGGTCGCGTAGTGGCACGTTGATGTCCGTTGGTGGATGGAAACGATAGCCATTGTATCAGCTTGGGAGACGGCAAAAATAATAGTGAAATGAGTTGCAGGTAAGCGCCGCTACTGCTTGATACCAAAGTATTAGGTTTTTCTTTAATAGTCTATATGTTGTTGATAAACAATTGGTTGTTAACTGACTTGTGTGGGTGTTAAGTCCTTTTTGTCCCCTTTAAAGCGGTGAAAAAAGTTGCTGACTTGCACATTTAACTGAGATGTTCTAAATAAATGTAACCGATTACATTTTTGCGTCGGCGCTTTCACAACCTATAACAATCCAACAACAATGAGGTGGATATGGATACCCCACTACGCCCAAAACGTTTGAGTTCACAGGCTCTGCTGGCTGCTAGTGCAGTGGCGCTGTCAGTGCTGAGTGTGCCTGGCGTTGTTCAAGCTCAACAAAGCAGCACAGCAGAATTACCCATTGCTGTTCAAATGTATACGCTGCGTGATTTTGGCAATTTGGAGGAGCAGTTAGCCGCCGTAAATCGGGCGGGAGTCTCTGCCATTGAGACGGTGGGCACCCAGCAAGTGACAGCCGAAGAACTCAATGCTTTGTTAGAAGAGCACGCGCTTGAAGTGATCTCAAGTCATGTGCAGCTAGACGATTTGCGCAATCGCTTAGATGAAACGGTGGCTTTTAATCAGGCGGTGGGTAACGACACTTTAACAATGCCTTATCTAGCCGAGGACGCACGCCCTAGTGATGCACAAGGATGGCAGGCGTTGGGTGAAGAGCTAGGTGATATTGCCGCTGAGCTCGATGCCGAAGGTGTCCGGTTGGCGTACCACAACCATGATTTCGAGATGGAAGTGTATGACGGTAAAACCGCGTTAGAGCATCTGTTTGATGCTGCTGGATCTGATCTGCTGGCGGAATTGGATATCGCCTGGGTGGCACGTGGCGGGTTTGACCCGGTTGAGTATGTCTCGCGTTTTGATGGGCAACTGTTTGCTGTTCACGCCAAAGATAATGCTCCAGAAGGCACCGCCGAAGAAGAGGGCGGTTTCGCCACACTCGGGGAAGGTGTACTGGATTGGGATGCAATCTTGCCTGCCATCGAGGCCGCTGGTGTTGAGTGGTACATCATCGAACACGATATGCCACTCGACGCAGAAGCGGTGATTACCGAGGGCAACAGCTTCTTACAGGAAAAACTGACAGCGCTTCGAGAAGAGTAATGCACGCCTAGGCCATCTCATTTAGATGACGAACGCGAGGATGCTTTATGAAGCGCTACCTTATTGATCGGCGTAGCCTGCTGCGCCACAGCGTTACCGGTGCTATTGGTCTGGCGGCGCTATCTCAGCTTGGCTCTCGAGCCCTAGCTGACGATATGCCTTCTCAGCGGGCACTAAAAGGCAATATCCATCATTCAGTCGCTCGTTGGACATTCGATTTTCTGTCTCTGGAAGAGCTTTGCCAGCTTTCAACTGAGTTGGGCATTACGGCGATTGATCTGGTGGGGCCAGAAGAGTGGCCTGTGCTTCAGCGGTATGGGCTCGACTCTTCCATGTGTAATGGCGCTGAGTTGAGCCTTGAGGATGGCTGGGGCGATACCCGCTTTCACTCAGAGCTGATTGAGCGATACCTTCAGCATATCGATCTGGTCAGCCAGGCGGGCTACACCAATCTCATTTGTTTTAGCGGCAATGCCCGGGGTATGAGCCCTGAACAGGGTTTGCAAAATGCCGAAACGGGGCTGAAGGAGATTCTTGCCCAGGCAGAGGCAAAAGGCGTGGTGCTACAGATGGAGCTGTTCAACAGCAAAATCGACCACCCCGATTATCTTTGTGACAACTCGGCTTGGGGCATTGAGCTTTGCCGTCGCCTCGATTCGCCCAACTTCAAGCTGCTCTATGACATCTATCACATGCAGATTAGTGAGGGCGATGTCATTCGCACTATCAGTGAAAACCATCGCTTTTTCGGCCATTACCATACTGCCGGTGTGCCTGGGCGCCATGAAATAGACGACACCCAAGAGCTCAACTACCCCGCGATTTGCCGCGCTATTCGAGATACCGGCTTTCAGGGCTATATCGCCCAAGAATTTCTCCCTGACCGTACTAGCCAACAGGCAAAAATAGAATCACTGCAGGCAGCTATTCAGCGCTGCGATGTGTGATTCGACTCGAACAACAACACAATAAGGAAGATGACCATGCCAGATAATCACTACGATGCCATCGTGGTTGGCTCAGGCATTAGCGGTGGCTGGGCCGCTAAAGAGCTCACTGAAAAAGGTTTGAAGGTTTTACTGCTTGAGCGTGGGCGCAACATTGAACACGTGAAGGATTACCACAATGCCAATAAAGAGGCGTGGGATTATCCCCACCGTAATGAGCCGACCCAGGAGATGATCGCTAAACACCCCGTGCTCAGGCGCGACTACCCCCTTAATGAAGCCACCATGGGCATGTGGGCGGATGAGCAGGCCAATCCCTACGTGGAAGAGAAGCGCTTTGACTGGTTTCGCGGCTATCATGTAGGGGGGCGCTCACTGCTTTGGGGGCGGCAAAGCTATCGGCTCAGCCCTATGGACTTCGAGGCCAACCAGCGTGAAGGCATCGCCATTGATTGGCCGATTCGCTATGAAGATATCGCCCCGTGGTATGACTATGTGGAGCGCTTTGCCGGTATTGCAGGTACTCAGGAAGGGCTAGATATTCTTCCCGATGGCGAGTTTCTGCCGCCAATACCGCTTAACTGCGTGGAAAAAGATGCCGCCAAGCGTATTAAAGAGGCCTTTGGTGGGCAGCGCCATCTTATCCACAGCCGAGTCGCCAATATTACCCAGCCAAAGCCGGAACAAAATCGCGTCAACTGCCAATACCGCAATAAATGCTGGCTGGGTTGCCCTTATGGTGCCTATTTCAGCACCCAGTCCGCCACGCTTCCCGCGGCGGTGGCCACAGGTAATCTAACGTTACGGCCATTCTCGATTGTCAGCCAGGTGCTGTACGACAAAGACCGTCAGCGGGCGCGGGGCGTTGAGGTGATTGACGCTGAGACCCATGAAGTCCATGAGTACACCGCTGATGTCATCTTCCTCAATGCGTCTACGTTCAACACTACCTGGATTTTGATGAACTCCGCCACCGATGTCTGGGAAGGGGGCTTGGGCAGTAGCAGCGGCGAACTGGGTCACAACGTGATGGATCACCACTTCCGCTGCGGTGCCAGTGGCGAAGTGGAAGGCTATCTCGACAAATACTACTTCGGACGCCGTCCTGCGGGCTTTTACATTCCGCGCTTTCGCAACGTAGGCGATGAGCAGCGAAGCTACGTGCGCGGGTTTGGTTATCAAGGCGCGGCGAGCCGCGAGGGCTGGGATCGCGAAATTGCTGAGCTCAATATCGGCGCTGATTTAAAGCAAGCACTTAGCCAGCCAGGCGGTTGGACGATCGGTATGACAGGCTTCGGCGAAATGCTGCCCGATCACGATAACCGCATCTCCCTTGACCACAGCGTTCGCGATAAATGGGGGCTGCCTGTGCTGTCGATCAACGTTGAGCTCAAGCAAAACGAGCGCGATATGCGTCGGGACATGGTTCAAGATGCGGTCGACTTACTTGAGGCCGCGGGCGTGAAGAACGTCACAGGTGACGTAGGCGATTACGCGCCAGGCATGGGGATCCATGAGATGGGCACCGCGCGTATGGGCCGTGACCCGAAAACTTCAGTGCTCAATAGCCACAACCAGGTGTGGGATGCGCCCAATGTGTTTGTTACGGATGGCGCCTGCATGACGTCATCCTCTTGTGTAAATCCTTCTCTAACCTATATGGCGCTTACCGCTCGGGCGGTGGACTATGCGGTGGAAGAGCTGAAGCGGGGGAACTTGTCATGAATCGTCGCGAATTACTCAAAATGATCGCCCTGACTACCGGTACAGCGATGATTGGAGGCAAATCCCTATTTGCCTTTAGCGATGCTGGCCAGTCAGGCCATCCCTTTAGCAGCCGTGATGTAGAGCGGCTGGACGAGCTTGCCGAAACCATTCTGCCGAGAACCGATACCCCAGGTGCTAAAGACGCTGGCGTCGGGGAGTTTATGGCCCTGTTCGTCAGCGACTGCTATACGCCCTCAGAAAGAGAGGTGTTCTATTTTGGTTTAGCGCAGCTTGAGGCACGCAGCAGAGCGGCTTACGAACGTGATTTTATAGCGCTGAGTGGCGAGCAGCGGTTAGAGCTCGTAAACGAGTTGGATCGCGAAGCGATGGCGCACGCCCAGCAACAGGCCCGCAGAAAGCAGCCAACCCCTGCTGAGGCACTGACTGCAGAGACCCAGACCGCTCAAAATCAAACGGCGGAAACCCAGTCATCCCAGGAGCACGCGGATAGCGAGGAAGCGTTTCCACACTACTTCACTATGATGAAGCAGCTAACGCTGTTCGGCTTCTTCACCTCAGAAGTTGGCGCGACTGAAGTCTTGCGCTACGAAGCGGTGCCAGGCCGCTACGAGGGCTGCGCGCCTTATAACGGCGAGCCTGCTTGGGCCACATAATGGAAAGGAGAGCATTGATGAACTATCAATACACCCAGGCATTCTGCTTATTGGCTTGTGGCAGTTTGTTGGCATTCGACAGTGCGGCTCAGGAGGGCGGCTCGGATAAGTCGCTGACACCCGAACAGCAATCCACCAAAACAGAAGTGTGGGAGCCTGTGCCACCTTTGGTTTCGGTGCCTGAGACGGGCGTTCCTTCCGATGCGATCGTGCTATTCGATGGCACAGGTTTAGGCGCGTGGGAAGCCGAAGAGGGCGGGCCAGCCGAGTGGCACGTGGAAGACGACGTGATGACGGTGAATCGCGGCGCGGGAGGAATACGCACACGTCAGGATTTCTGCGACGTGCAGCTCTACTTGGAGTGGAGAGCGCCGGCCGATATCGATGGCATGGAGGGTCAAGATCGTGGCAATAGCGGCGTCTTCCTGCAAGAGCGTTATGAAGTGCAAGTGCTGGACTCCTATGACAACCCGACCTATCCCAACGGCCAGGCGGCATCTATCTACAAACAGCATATTCCGTTAGTCAACGCATCCCGCCCGCCTGGTGAGTGGCAGAGCTATAACATCCTCTACACCGCGCCACGTTTTGATGATGAAGGCGCCCTTGAATCGCCTGCCTACATCACCGTTCTGCATAACGGTGTAGTGGTTCAGCACCATGCTGAAGTGCAAGGCACCACCGAGTGGATTGGCGAACCCAATTACGAAGAAGCCCACGACTGCGCACCCATTTACCTGCAGGATCACGATGCGGACGTTAGCTTTCGAAACGTTTGGGTGAGAGAGTTATAGTCAGGCGCTTTTAAGCACCCTCAGCGAGCAAGCCCAGTCTTCTGATGCTAGATATATCGGGGACTGGGCTTTTTTGTATCGCCCTCATTGACTATGCTGTAATACATTGTAGTCGTTGGGGTGAGGATATAGATATGGGTGTCACTACAGTTCGTCTTCAGACAGACGTTGAACAGCATCTGGAAGCTATCGCGAGCAGGCTCCACCGGAGCAAAGGCTGGGTGATCAACCAGGCGTTGTCGGAATACATCGAGAAACAACAGCTTGAGCAAGAGCGTTGGAGGCAAACGCTAGAGGCAATGGAGTCTGCCGCGCAGGGGAAGGTGGTTGATAGCAGCGAGGTTCATCGTTGGCTCAATAGCTGGGGAACCGAAAATGAGCAGGATGCACCGAGGTCGGGTAGGTGAAACTGGTTTACACGGATGAAGCCATTGAAGATTTGCAGCGCCTTAGAGAGTTCATCGCCATCCATAATCCATCAGCAGCAGGCCGGATAGCAGCTGAGCTGGTCGGCAAAATCGACTTACTGCCAGACTTCCCTAAAATGGGAACGCCGGTTGAAATGGCACCGGATTCTGTTCGTGACATGGTCTTTGGTAAGTACGTTATCCGCTATTCAGTACATCCGAGCGTCATCATTATTCTGCGCGTATGGCACGAACTGGAAGGTGAGCGTTAGCCATTAAGCCAGCTGCGATTCCCGGCTATGGCAAAATAGAAGTGAAAAGAAAGCGGATTTGGTTATGTATTTACGTTTAACCGAAAGGGAGTTTTATGGACGGCTTTGTTGAAGAGATAGGCAGGGGGTTTTTTAGGGTAATAGGTTACATACTGGCAGAGATATTCTTCAGAACAGTTTGTTACTGGGTTGGCTGGCCAATCTGCAAGCTAGTTACTTTGGGAAAATATCCTTCGGCGTCTGAAGTGATATATCTCAATGAGCATAGGAGTCGAGCCGACGGCGCTTTGTGTGCAGTAGTGGGTTTGCTTGCGTTGATTGTGTTGGCTCTGTATCTGTTAGGACAGTTTTCGTACAAAGCTTAGTAAGCCGGGCACCGCCAATGCACCCGACTGTTTTTATGCTCTATACCCTTACACGTTAGACTTAGCCGTTACGCTTTTATCGTTTTTAAAGGTGAGGTAGAACAACACCAGAACCGCGATAGCAAATACCGCTGGGAACATCCAGATGCCTTGCCAGTCATGCGCGCCGTTGGTGGAGAAGTGATCGGTAATCTGACCGGCTACCCAGAAGCCTATTAGCATGCCTACCCCGTAAGTGGCCAGCGTGATCATGCCCTGGGCAGAGCTTTTAAACTTCTCCCCTGCGCGGGCATCGGTGTAGATTTGGCCGGTCACGAAGAAGAAGTCGTAGCACACGCCATGCAGTGCAATACCAATCAAGAGCATAAACACCATCTCATCGGCGTTACCGAACGCAAACAGCGCATAGCGTAGCGCCCACGCCAGCATACCGATCAGCAAGGTTTTCTTGATACCAAAGCGATGAATAAAGACCGGTAGCAACAGCATAAACAGCACTTCCGATACCTGGCCCAGGGTCATTTTGCCGGTTGGATTGGTCACGCCGATCTCTGCCAGAAAAGGGTTGGCGTTTTGGTAATAAAATGCCAGCGGAATACAAATCAGAATAGAGGCGATAAAGAAGATGGCGTAGTTGCGGTCTTTTAGCAGGGCCAGTGCATCTAGCCCTAGTACTTCTTTTAAGCCAACCGGGCCGTTTGCTTTAGGCGGCGTGGCGGGCAGGCTAAAGCTGTATAGGCCTAGGGCTAATGATGCGATAGCGCACATCAAAAAGGTGTTACGCAGCATGCCGTCGGCGATGCCTTGAGAAGAGTCCCAGGCGAATAAGTAACTGATACCCAAGCCCGCGATAATCCAACCGATGGTTCCCCACACGCGGATTTTGGCGAACTCCTGGCCTGGGTCGCTCATTTGGCGAAAAGAGACTGAGTTAACCAGCGCCAGTGTCGGCATATAGATAATCATATACATCAACACTAACGGGTAAAACGTACTGAAATCGCTGGCGACATACAGGCCGTACATTAACGCAGCGCCTGCTAAGTGGAGTACGGCGAGAATACGCTCGGCGTTGAAATAGCGGTCAGCGATCAAGCCAATAATGAAAGGGGCAATAATGGCACCCCAGGATTGGGTGGAGAAGGCCATGCCAATCTGACCACCGCTGGCGTTGAGGTTGTTGGCCAGGAAGGTGCCAAGGGTGACAAACCAGCCGCCCCAGATAAAGAACTGCAAAAACATCATGATACTGAGTCGTGTGCGTATCATAGCCATGACGTGATCCTTTGTTGTGGTTGTGGTCTTGATTTAAAACAATCAATTAGCGGTGTGAAGGAAGACCGAGAATTTGTCGGTTGCGAGAAGGGCTGGCGGTTACGCCAGCGAAATCGTCAAAGGCGCGACCGGCAGGTTGAATCAGATGGGCTTCGATAAAAGGTGCGCCCTCTGCAGCGCCTTGGGCGGCGTCTTTAATGCAGCACTCCCACTCAAGCACCGCCCAGCCATCAAATCCGTACTGCGTCAGGCGGCTAAAAATCCCGCTGAAATCGATCTGCCCATCGCCTAATGAACGGAAGCGTCCAGGGCGCTCTACCCAACCCTGGTAACCGCCATAAACGCCGCTGCGGCCATTGGGGTTAAATTCAGCGTCTTTAACGTGGAACATGCCGATACGCTCGTGGTAGCGGTCGATAAACTCGAGATAATCCAACTGCTGCAGCAGTAAGTGACTGGGGTCATAAAGAATTTTCGCCCGTGGATGGTTGTCCACTGCCGCCAGGAACCGCTCGAAAGACGCACCGTCGTGAAGATCCTCGCCAGGGTGAATCTCAAAGCACAGATCAACACCTGCCTCATCAAAGGCATCCAGAATTGGCCGCCACCGCCGGGCCAGCTCGTTGAACCCTTCTTCGACTAGCCCCTCAGGACGTTGGGGCCAGGGGTAAACAAAGGGCCATAGCAGCGCCCCGGAAAACGTCGCGTGAGCCGTTAAACCAAGCCGTTGGCTGGCTTTGGCAGCCAGCTTTAGCTGCTCAATGGCCCACTCGGTACGCTCCTGAGGCTTGCCGTGTAGCTCAACAGGCGCAAAATCATCGAATAAGTCGTCGCAAGCGGGATGCACGGCGACCAGTTGGCCCTGTAAGTGGGTAGAGAGTTCACTGATCACAACGCCGGCTTTTTCACAGCGGGCGTTTAACTCATCACAGTAACTTTGGCTTTCAGCGGCCTTGTGCAGGTCGATAAAACGACTGTCTGCAGTGGGTAGCTGAATGGCTTGATAGCCCTGTTCGGCCGCCCAACGAGCGATACCGTCGAGGCTATCGAAAGGCGCTTCGTCGCCGATAAACTGGGCCAGGAAAATGGCGGGCCCGCGGATGCCTTGATGGGTGTTGGGCATGATTAGGCTCCCGTTAGTTGAGTGGCAGGCAGTGGCGTCCATTTCTGTTCGCTTTTGGCGCTGGTGGTGACGGCCTCGATAAACGCCATGCCACGTAGCCCGGAGGCCATACCGGGAACGCCCTCAACGTCGCCTTGCTTGCCTTGATGAATGGCGTGGGCAAAGTCGCGGTAAAGGTTGCCGAGTGCTTCCAGATACCCCTCAGGGTGGCCGCCGGGTAGGCGCAAGAGCTGCATCGCGCTGGGGAAAAGGTCGGGTTGGTCGATGCCCGCACGGAGGGTGCGCATCGGTGCTTGAAGCGGGCGGTAGAACAGGCTGTTGGGCTCCATTTGATGCCACTCCAACGCCCCTTGGTCACCGTAAATGCGAATTTTAAGTGCGTTTTCTTCCCCGCTGCAGACTTGGCTGGCAATGAGGGTTCCGCTGGCGCCTTGATCGGTGCGCAGCAGCACATCGCCATCATCATCCAGTTGGCGACCATCGGCGTGGCTGGAAAGCGAGGCGCATAGCTCGCTAACACGATGCCCGGAAATAAACTCAGCGAGGCCGAAAGCGTGGGTGCCAATGTCGGCCATGCAGCCGCTGATACCTGCGAGCGAAGGGTCGGTGCGCCACGCGGCTTGTTTATTACCCTGCTGTTCTAAACGCTCGCCTAGCCAGCCCTGGGGATACTCCACATGAATTTTGCGAATGCTACCTATTTGGCCCTCGCTCACCATTTCTCGGGCTTGCCATACCATGGGGTAGCCTAAGTAGGTATGCGCCAAGCCATACAGGCAGCCGCTGGCATGCCAGCTTGCTGCTAAGCGCTGAGCTTCTTGGAGTGATACTGCCGCCGGTTTTTCGCAGAACACATGAAAGCCTGCCTGCATGGCCGCTTCCGCGATTGGTACGTGAAGGTGATTAGGCGTTACGATCACCAATAACTGCATGCGTTGTTCGGCGGGAAGTTGCTGCTCGCTTTCCAGTAATTGCTGCCAGTCAGCGTAAATACGCTCGTCGGGGAGGTGGCACGCTTCGCCAGTCAGTTGGTTGTTATCCGCCGAGCGGCTAAAGGCGCCACATACCAGCTCGCAGGTATCGTCGAGGCGAGCAGCTAAGCGGTGAACTTGGCCGATAAACGCCCCTTGTCCGCCGCCGATCATGCCTAAGCGGATGCGGGGTTGATTGGGTCGCGGCATAGAGAGGCTCCTGCTTTAATAAAGCTTATGATTTTTCAGGTGGCGCTTGTTCAGGCTGCGCTTGTACAGACGATAATGTAACCGGTTACATTTGGCTTGAAATTAGGGCTCCACGCTATAAGCGTCAATGCGACAAAGGTCTATCGGTGCGCGCGAAGGGTTGGGAAATCGCGCGCTGAGTTTAACGCTGGGATACGTTAAGCTGATATGAATAATGCCGCGCAACCATCTGCTTACGGCGATTACCTAGTGATAAGGGAGGCCATGACCAATATACGTAAGGTCGCCGAGTTAGCGGGGGTATCGGTAGCGACCGTATCACGCGCGTTAAAGTCGCCGGATATCGTCTCGCCCACCACCCGGGAAAAAGTGCTGAAGGCCGTTGATCAAGCGGGCTACAAACCTAATTTGATGGCGGTTCAGTTTCGCTCTCAACGTACTTATAACTTAGTGGTATTGGTACCCACGATCGCAAACACCTTTTTTGCGCGGGTAATCAGCGGTATTCAGGAAGCTGCCCAAGAACGCGGCTACGGCGTTCTGCTGTGTAATACGCTTGGTAATGAGGCGATGGAAACCCAATACGCCAGTTTAGTCAGTACCCGCCAGGCGGATGGCGTGATTCAACTGCGTGCTTTTAACCCTTTTTCTGAAAAGGCGTTTCCTGCTGGGGCGGTATTGCCCATGATCAATGCCTGCGAGGTGCTGGACGATGCGCCCTGTCCCACCGTCAAACTCGATAACCGCGCGGCAGCCCGGGAGGCCACCGAGCACTTGATCTCCCTGGGGCATCGTCGAATTGGCATGATTAAAGGGCCTCGGCGCAGCCCCTTGACCCGTGACCGCCAACAAGGCTACCAGGATGCGTTGAGCGCAGCGGGCATTCCGTTAGATGAGTGCCTGCTTTGTCCTGGCGATTTCACGCCACGTTCTGGTTATCAGGCGGCTGAAACGCTTATTGCTTTAGCGGAGCGCCCCTCCGCCATTTTTTGTGAAAGCGATGAAATGGCCATAGGCGCTATAAGCCGTATCAAAGAAGCGGGCCTGCGGGTGCCGGAGGATATTTCGGTGGCAGGCTTTGATGATATTGCGTTTGCTTCTTACAGCGACCCGCCGTTGACGACGATTGCCCAACCGGCGGAAGCCTTCGGACGCGAAGCTGTTGCGATGTTGATCGAGGTGCTGGAAGGAAGGCAAGTAGACAATTTGGTGTTGCCATATACCCTGGTCTCAAGGGCCAGTACTGCAACATGCCGACCTTAGGCGACTTCCTTTCGCGCCCTAAGTGCATACAATAAGTGGGGCTTTCTCGAAAAGCTTCACAACTGCTGTCCACGCACACCACTAAACGCACATCATAAAAATAGCTAAAAAAGGATCTACCATGACGCTGACACGCCCAATGGCTCGTTTAACCGCTGGCTTGGCCGGTGCGGCTCTGCTGACCGCCTCCCTTTCTGCACAAGCACGCGAACTCTCGGTTTCTACGGTTTTGTCTGACGCTTTCCCCTGGGGGCAGGCGGCTGAGAAGTGGGCCGAACTAGTTGAGGAGCGTAGCGACGGCGAGTTAACGCTGCGCGTTTACCCCAACTCTCAACTGGTTTCCGGTGACCAAACCCGCGAATTCTCCGCAATGCGCTCCGGGTTGATTGATGCCGCTGTGGGCTCGACCATCAACTGGTCGCCCCAGGTGCCGGAACTTAATCTATTCTCTTTACCGTTCTTCATTCCCGATGAAGCCGCCGTTGATGCGGTTACCGGTGGTGAAGCAGGGGAGTTGGTTTTTGAAGCAATCGAATCTCGTGGCGTTATCCCATTAGCCTGGGGTGAAAACGGTTTCCGCCAGGTTTCCAATTCTCGCGGGCCGATTAGCCAGCCAGACGACTTGGACGGCCTGAAAATCCGCGTTGTTGGCTCGCCGCTGTTCCAGGATACCTTCTCGGCATTGGGCGCCGACCCCACCCAAATGAGCTGGACAGACGCTCAGCCTGCGCTGACCACCGGCGCCGTTGATGGCCAGGAAAACCCACTCTCTGTGTTTGACGTCGCGCGCATTGATCAAGTCGGCCAGGAGCATTTGACACTCTGGAACTACATGAATGACCCACTGATTTTTGCGGTCAATCAGCAGGTATGGCAAACATTGAGCGAAGAGCAGCAAACCCTGCTGCGCGAAACCGCGGTAGAAGCGGGTGAGTGGGAAATCACCATGACCCGTGAAGAAGAGGGCGAGCGGCTTGCGGCGATTCAAGAGCGCGGCGTCACAGTAACCGAGCTTTCCGATGAGCAGTACCAGGCGTTTGTCGATGCCACCCAGTCCGTTTACGAAAAATGGGCGCCGCGGATTGGTGAAGAGGTGGTAGAGGCCGCACAAGCCGCTATCGACGCGCGTTAATTACTTTTGATGTTCAAACTCCCGGCCTTGAAGGCTGGGAGTTTTTTGCTGTGAGGCTGCCATGAAAGGCTTTCCTGATGCGCGCCCTGAACGTTGGCTGGGCGCGCTGGCATTAATCATTATCTCATTGATTAGTCTTGGTAATGTGATTACTCGCTACTTAACCGGCGGCTCTTTTTCATTTACCGAAGAGTTTTCTGTGTTTTTGTTGGTAGTCCTGACCTTTGCCGGTGCCTCGGTGGCGCTGCGGCGTAACCGCCATATTCGTATTGGCTTTTTGGAACGGGCATTGCCGCTCAAGTACCTTCGTGTACTGATCCTTTTTCAAGCGCTTTGCGGTGCCACCGTGCTGGGTTTGATCACTTGGTATGGCGGCAAGATGGCCTGGCAAGAGTATCAGTGGGAGTCGCTGTCACCAGGGCTTGGCTTGCCTCAGTGGTGGTATTTAGTCTGGCTGCCCGTGCTCTCTGCGGCCATGGTGTGGCGCTTATGCCAGCAAACCGCCGACCGTTTAACGGGGAGGCTCACCGATGAGCCCTGATGTGTGGATGATACTGGCGTTTGCGGGGCTGCTGATAGCGGGGGTGCCGGTAGCGTTTTCGCTGGCGCTCTCCGGGGCCGTTGGCATCGTGCTGGGTTTGTCACCGGACATGCTCGCAACGATGGGTACCAATACCTATAACAGTATTGCCAAGTACCCTTTGATTGCGATTCCGCTGTTTATCTTAACCGGGCTTATTTTTGAACGTTCCGGTGTAGCGCTGCGTTTAGTGCGTTTTGCCCAGGCTTTGATTGGCCCGCGCCACGGTGGCTTAGCCTTGGTGGCGGTGCTGGTGTGTATGATTATGGGCGGAATGAGTGGCTCAGGCCCTGCTGATGCCGCGGCGGTTGCGATGGTGATGCTGCCGAGTATGACCAAAGCGGGCTACCCCAAGCCGTTTTCCGCCACGCTGATTGCCGCCTCTGCCTCGACGGCGATTCTCATTCCCCCTTCAGTGGCGCTGATTCTTTACTCGATCGTGGTGCCGGGCGTCGATTTACGCGCACTTTTCGCAGCAGGTTTATTTCCCGGTATTCTGGCGGGGCTGGCGCTACTGGTGCCCGCTATGCTCGTTTCCAAACGCTACGGTTGGGAGGGCGGCACACCCATAGAGGGGGCTGAAAGGCTAAGTGTGCGCTCCACTTTTAAACAGGCGATACCGGCGCTGTTTGCCCCGGTGCTGATTTTGGGGGGGTTGCGTTCAGGGCTGTTTACACCCACCGAAGCGGCCGTGGTAGCCGTTGCTTATGGTGCGATTGTCGGTTTGTTTCTAACCCGCGAGCTGTCGCTGCGTGATTTATGGGAGCTATTGGGTGAGGCGGCGATTATTTCCGGCGTGGTGATGCTGATTATCGCTCTGGCGGGGATTTTTGCCTGGGCAGGCACCATGCTGGGCACCTTCCGCCACTTGGCGGAATGGATTATTAGCCTGACCGATAACGGCGTTTTGCTGCTAATCCTGGTGATGTTAGCAGTGTTGGTCGCTGGGATGCTGTTGGATGCGATCTCGATTTATTTGATCATGATGCCGATTTTGATCCCCGTGATGCAGCATTTTGAGTGGAACCCGGTGTGGTTTGGGATTCTGTTGGCGATGAATATTGCCATTGGCCAATTTACCCCGCCGGTGGCGGTGAATTTGATGGTGACCACCGAAGTGGCCAAAATTCGCTTGGAGCAGACCATCGGATGGGCGCTGCTGTTTGTCGTTGCAATGGGCTGTGCGCTAGCGCTAGTGGCAATCTTCCCCGCTATCGCGCTATGGCTGCCGCGCGTTTTGGGCTATAACGTTGATTAATTTTGCTTACCCTTTTGCGTACCTTATGCAAAGGCGGTATAGCAGTTAACGTTCCCTAAACGATGAAGACCGCTACACTGAGTATTAGACGACAGCGAAATTCATTATTTAGCGTATTACATTTCGCTAATTAGGTTTTTTTCGCTAAAGTAATGCTAGCAGGCAGCTTATGGGTCGCCTGTAACCGTTTGTCTAGAAAATAGAATGTCTTGAAAACGTTTTGGAACAAGGGCACCTGAGGGAACGGTTCATCAGGTGAGACCAAAGCGTGCGATGCTCGTAACATCAAATACGCTCACAACATCAATACAAAGAGGTGTGTTCATGAAACGCCATGTATTTTCCACTACTGCTTTCTCCGGTGCGCTACTTGCCGCCGCTGCTTTCGCCTCACCGGCAATGGCACAGGATGACGAGCAATTCATCACCATTGGCACCGGTGGCCAAACCGGCGTTTACTACGTCGTGGGTCAGTCGATCTGTCGTTTGGTTAATCGTCTCGAAGACGCCGATATTAAGTGTAATGCACCTTCCACCGGTGGTTCTGTCGCCAATATCAATGGCATCAAGTCCGGCGAATTGGACATGGGTGTCGCTCAATCCGATGTTCAGTATCAAGCCTACAACGGCACTGGGAATTTCGAAGGCGAGCCCTACGAAGAGCTGCGTGCGGTGTTCCGTGTCCACGGTGAGCCGTTGACGCTGCTTGCGCGGGCTGATTCTGGCATCGAGACGCTCGATGACTTGGAAGGCAAGCGTGTCAACATTGGTAATCCAGGTTCGGGCCAGCGCAACACCATGGAAGTGGTGATGGAAGCCAAGGGCTGGACTGAAGACACCTTCTCGTTGGCATCTCAGCTTGATGCTGCCGAGCAAGCGGCGGCACTCGCTGATAATAACGTCGATGCCATGGTATACGTGGTTGGCCACCCCAATGGCTCCATCCAGGAAGCCACCACCACCGTTGATGCTCGTCTGATTCCATTGAACGACGAAGACATTCAAGGCATCGTCGATGAATATCCTTACTACGCCGCATCGGTAATTCCGGGTGGTCTGTATCGCGGCAATGACGAAGATGTCGAAACCTTCGGCGTGGCAGCAACCTTTGTCACCACCGCTGAGGCTGACGAAGAAGTGATCTATCAGACCGTCAAGGCGGTTTTTGACAACTTCGATCGTTTCAAGCGTCTGCATCCGGCCTTCGAAAATCTTGATCCAGAAGAGATGGTGAGTGAAGGGCTTTCCGCACCTTTGCACGATGGGGCAGCGCGTTACTACCGTGAACAAGGCTGGATTGAGTAATCCAGACGCCTAAGGTGATACTACCTTAGTAAGAAATGCGCGGTTACCTCAGGGTGCCGCGCATTTTGGTTTAGAATGTTGATAGGGCGTTTAAAATGTTGATAGGGCATTTCGATATGGCAATGATGCGTCAATCGACTCGGAGCGGGGCAGGCAGATGACAGACGATAAGAACAGGCCTTCGGGAGCCGGAGTAGACTTGGAGGATATGGTCGCCTCTAGCGACACAGGAGCCCGCAAGCCAGCCGGCATGCCCGGAAAGCTTTTGGTAAGCATTGCGGCAGTGTGGTCTCTTTTTCAATTGTGGATCGCTTCGCCAGTGCCCTTCGTCCTTGGGTTTGGTGTATTTAGTGCCACTGAGGCGCGTTCTATTCACTTGGCCTTTGCGCTTTTTTTGGCGTATATGGCTTATCCGGCACTCAAGCGCTCCCCGCGCGACCGTGTTCCGATTCAGGATTGGGTGCTTGCAGCAGCGGCGGCCTTCTGTGGCGCTTACATGTTTATGTTTTACGAGCAGTTATCCCAGCGCCCCGGCGCACCGATACTGCAGGACGTTATTATTGGCATCGCAGGGATACTGCTGCTGCTCGAGGCGACGCGTCGAGCGCTTGGCCCGCCGTTAATGATTGTAGCGTCGGTTTTTCTTCTCTATAGCCTGGCTGGCCCTTGGATGCCGGGTATTCTTTCCCATGGTGGGGTGAGCCTCTTTGGCTTGATTAATCACCAGTGGTTGACTACGCAGGGGGTCTTCGGTATCGCTCTGGGGGTATCAACCAGCTTCGTGTTTCTGTTTGTGTTATTCGGTGCTCTGCTCGATAAGGCGGGTGCTGGCAATTACTTTATCAAGGTGGCGTTCTCACTATTGGGCCACTATCGCGGCGGACCAGCGAAAGCTGCCGTGGTGGCCTCGGCCATGACCGGTCTGATTTCCGGCTCCTCGATTGCCAATGTGGTGACCACCGGCACCTTTACCGTGCCGATGATGAAACGTGTCGGATTTTCCGCGGAAAAGGCGGGCGCTGTTGAAGTGGCGTCATCGGTCAATGGACAGATTATGCCTCCGGTAATGGGGGCGGCCGCTTTCTTGATGGTCGAGTATGTGGGCATCTCTTATGTCGAGGTGATCAAGCATGCCTTCCTTCCCGCGCTGATCTCCTATATTGCGCTGGTCTACATCGTTCACCTTGAGGCCCTCAAGGCCAACATGAAGGGGCTGCAAAGCAGTAACCCACCTAAGCCGCTGGTCAATAAAGTGATTGGCTTTCTCGGTGGTTTGCTACTGATGATGGGCACCGCCCTGGCTGTTTATTACGGCCTTGGCTGGCTCAAGCCGGTACTGGGGGATGCGACCCCCTGGGTGGTAGCCGTTGGACTTACGGTCATTTATATTGCCCTGCTCAAACTGGCGGCCGGTTACCCAGAACTCGAGCTCGATGACCCTAACCAACCGATCTTTACACTGCCCCAGACCAAACCGACGGTGCTGGTTGGCTTGCAGTACATCCTGCCGGTTATTGTGCTGGTGTGGTGTCTGATGGTGGAACGTTTATCGCCAGGACTGTCGGCTTTCTGGGCCACCGTTTTCATGATTTTCATTATTCTGACCCAGCGCCCCATTACGTCAATCTTTCGCGGACGCAGCGATATGAGGGCGGATCTGCGTGAAGGCGCGATGGATCTTTGGAATGGCCTGGTCACCGGTGCCCGCAACATGATCGGCATTGGCATTGCCACGGCCACCGCCGGTATCATCGTCGGTGCCGTCTCCCAGACCGGGGTGGGTCTGGTGCTAGCCGAAGTGGTGGAAACGCTGGCCATGGGCAACTTGATGCTAATCTTGCTGCTTACCGCTGTGCTTAGCTTGATCCTCGGCATGGGGCTGCCTACGACAGCAAACTACATCGTCGTATCGGCACTACTGGCACCGGTCATCGTCAACCTGGGCGCTCAAAATGGCTTGCTGGTACCATTGATTGCGGTACACCTGTTCGTGTTCTACTTCGGCATCATGGCCGACGTTACCCCACCGGTGGGGCTGGCCTCCTTTGCGGCGGCGGCAGTATCCGGTGGCGATCCCATTCGAACCGGTTTCCAGGCGTTCTATTACAGCCTTCGTACCGCGGCGCTGCCGTTTCTGTTTATCTTCAATACCGATCTGCTACTCATCGATGTGACCTTCCTTCAGGGGGTGTTGATCTTTGTGGTGTCGACCATCGCTATGTTGATCTTCGCTGCCGCGACCCAGGGCTTTATGATTACGCGCAACCGCTGGTATGAGTCTATCGTGCTGCTGCTGATTGCGTTCACGCTGTTCCGGCCTGGTTTCTGGATGGACATGATTCATGATCCCTACGAATCCATCCCACCCGCGCAATTCGTCGAAGCGCTGGGTGATGTGGATGAAGACTCCTCTTTGCGTTTGCAGATTGCGGGTCTTGATGATTATGGCGATCCCATGACCACTTACATGACATTACCGGTACCTGAAGGCGAAACAGGTCAGGAGCGGCTCAATAACCTGGGCATGGAGCTATTTATTGAGGATGGCACGGCAACCGTTGATATGGTGACCTACGGCAGCCAAGCGGCAGAGCTCGGTTTCGACTTCGATCAAGAAATCATCGAAGTTCTGGCCCCCGTCGACCGCTGGACTAAGGAGCTAATGTGGATTCCTGCCTTCTTGGTCTTTGGGTTGATCGTATTGATGCAGCGTCGGCGTCGCGATAACACGCAAGCTGCCGCCACCGCATGAAGGAGAGTGCCATGTATAGCAAGATCATGTTGCCGGTGGATTTGAACGAGGAGTCTTCCTGGTCGAAGGCGCTGCCTACAGCCCTGACGCTATGTCGAACTTTTGGCGCCTCGCTTCATGTGGTGACGGTACTGCCGGACTATCGTATGCCCATGGTGGGCTCCTACTTCCCCAAGGACTTCTCCAAAAAAGCGCATACAGCGATCACCGATGCGCTCCATGACTTTATCAAGACGAATGTGCCCGACGACATTCAGGTACAAAGTGTCATTGTGGATGGCTCACCTTGGGAGGCCATTATTAAAGCCGGTAAGAAACTGGACGTCGATCTAATCGTCATGGCTTCCCACAATAAGCGTAAGTTTGTCGATTATGTGCTCGGCCCCAATGCAGAGCACGTTGTGCACCATGCCAAAATGTCGGTAATGATTGTGCGCTAGACATTCAGAGCGTCACGTACGGAAAACCCAAAACTCCGGGCAGTTGCTCGGAGTTTTTTATGGCCGTCCGTCGCGCGTCTTGACTATATCGGTTTTTACTAACGCAGCAATTTAATTGGCGGTTGACAGCTGTTTCGTGGATTTTTTGTACGCGCATCTCAAAGCGTCACCCCAAACAGCGTTGGTCAGCTACATTAAGAGGGTATTAACAAATAATGTTAAGCCATTAATTTAGTGTTAATACCGTCAACGGGTAATGAGTGTTGATGCCTTAGAGGTAAATCCTGAATCCAGGGTCTATATCAGGAACAACAGGAGTGATGCCATGAATGCGGCTACAACAAAAACAAACCACCATGCGGATCAACCCAGCGTTAAAATCACTATTAACAAGGTTGGATTGGATCGACCCAGGGCGTGGTTGGCTGCTGGCGTAGAGGATTTTCGTCGGGCAACGGTAGTGAGCCTCTCTTATGGCATGTTTTGGGTGGGGTTGAGTATTGCCATTACTCTTGGCGCCTTCACCATGGGCTACTGGTACTGGCTGCTGCCCATGATTGCCGGGTTTATGTTTATTGGCCCGCTGGTGGCAGTAGGCTCTTATGGTATTAGCCGAGCGTTGGAACGTGGACAAGTACCTAACCTAGGTGATGCGTTTGGAAGCTGGAAGCCCCATGCTGGTCAGCTGGCGATGATGGGCGTCATGATGATGATCTTCTTCCTCGCTTGGATTCGTTTGGCCACGCTGCTGTTCGCACTATTTTTCGGTTTTGAAGTGCCTAGTCCCGCGTCGCTCTATACTGCGCTGCTGACCACCTCAGAGGGCCTGGGCATGTTGGCAGTGGGCACAGTTGCAGGCGGGATTTTAGCCTTTGGCGCCTTCGCCATAAGCGTTGTAGCGATTCCTACCTTGATGGATCAAGACCTAACCTTTATGGAGGGGATAGAAGCTAGCGTACGCTGTGTCGCGCGTAACTTTCGCGTGATGCTGTTATGGGCGGTGATTCTTACCCTGTGCGTTCTGGTTGGCGTTATGACGTTTTACATTGGTCTTGCACTTATTTTGCCTGTGCTAGGACATGCCAGTTGGCACGCCTACGAAGATTTGGTGCGCTTTGAACCCTTCGAGAAAATCAAATCGTAACCCTAGTGTGAACAGTAAATAACGTTTCAGTGACGAAAAAAACAGTATTTGCCCTGACCTGCTTAAGGAGATGGCGTAACCTTTACGCTGTCTTCTTTTATTGTTCCTGGGAGCTATAACCAGCGGGCAACCTTGCGTGAGGTGTTTACTGTGAAAGCGTGGTTAATGGGGTGGGCCGTGCTGATGTTCAGCGCTCCCCTGGTGGGGCTTGCTGATTCAGTCGATGAACTAGACGTGCCTAACGGGCCCGTTATTTTGACCGTCAGTGGTAACATAGACCTTACCAATGTGGGGAGTGAAGCGCAGTTTGACCGGGCCATGTTAGCGGCTTTACCACAGTATGAATTTGATACCAGCACGCCGTGGACAGAGGGCCGCAGCCACTATAGTGGCCCTTTAATGCGTGATCTTTTGGCGCTATTAAGCTCCGACAGTGATGCGGTTCACGTTTCCGCGCTGAACGGTTACGAAGCCGAAATACCGGTCAGTGATTTTATTGAGCACGATGTCATCTTAGCCATCGAAAAAAACGGTGAGGCGATTCCGATTCGCGAATATGGCCCTTTGTGGGTGCTCTACCCCTTTGATCAAGATGAAGTGCTGTTAAGCGAAAAAATCCGCTTTAGAGCGGTATGGCAGGTTATGCATATTAATGTTCTCTAGCGCTCCTAGTGCGCAGGCTTCCAACCTACTGCGTTATCCTCGCCGTTTTAAGCTCGTTGCCATTGTCGCGGTGTTACTGTTCGCTGCGGCGTTGGTCGTCGCTACCTTGGCCGCTTGGCGGCAGGAAAATCTAACCCAAAGCCTGAGGGAAGATACCGCCTGGGTTGTTTATAAGCTGGATCGTGATGCGGTACAGCTACTTAATCATTTATTGGCGGCAACCCGCGAGCCGATAACTCCGACGGCTCACGAGGAGCTAAATCTTCGCTTTGAGCTACTTTATAGCCGTATAACGCTGCTTAACGACGGCGAAGTCAGCAACTTGTTGCAGCAGATCGATACCGCCCGTGAGCTACTGGAAGAAATTCAGCAGCAGCTTGATGTGCTGGATATCATATTCGAACCCTACGGCGTGTTTGATCAACTGCCGATAGCAGCGCTGGAAGATGAGCTACAGGTACTAACGCAACTGACTGAACGCCTGGTTATTGCTATTAACGGCTATTTAGCCGAATCGGCGACGGAGGAGCGTGCCCAGCTCAGCCTGCTTTACAAGTTGCTGATGAGCCTGATTATTGGCATGAGCTTAGCGGCGTTTCTGGTGATTGCTTTTTTGGTGCGTGAAATGCGTGAGAGTGCGGCGATAAGGCGGAGCCAGGAGCAGCTTGGTCGGCAGCTGGAAGTCACCGCCAAACAGGCTCAGGCGGCGAATCAGGCAAAGTCAGACTTTTTAGCCATGGTCAGCCATGAAATTCGCACGCCGCTGAACGGTGTTATCGGCATGAGTGAGCTGCTGCGTGAATCCGCCAGCCCCGCTCAGGTAGAAGATTACGCTCATACGATCCACGACAGCGCCAACCAATTGCTGGCGATGATCAATGAAATTCTCGATTTCTCAAAAATCGAAGCAGGGCACTTAACCCTTGAAACATCGCCTACGGAACTCAAGCCGCTGGTCGATAGTGTTGTCGTGCTATTTGCGCCCCGAGCAAAAATGAAAGGGTTAACGCTATCGGTCAATGTCGATGCACTGGTGCCTGCCTGGGTGCTTGTCGATGCAGGTCGGCTGAGGCAAATTTTGCTTAACCTAATTGCCAATGCGATTAAATTCACTGATCACGGTGATGTCAGCGTACGAGTCTCTTCGACGGTGGAGCAGTTACTGTTTGAGGTCAGTGATACGGGCTGTGGTCTAAGCGAACAGCAACAGCAGCGTCTATTTGAGCCTTTTCAGCAGGCGGATGAGTCGGTGGCACGTCGATTTGGTGGTACCGGGTTAGGTCTGGCAATTTGCAAACGGTTAAGCGAAGCCATGCAGGGGCGATTAGGGGTAAAAAGCCAATTAGGCCAAGGTAGCACTTTCTGGTGTGAGTTGCCCTTGATCGCCGCTGACCCCGTATCCAGAACGCTGCCCCCATCCCCCAAACGGGACTTTACCGGCACAACACTGCTGCTGGTAGAGGATAATGCCGTTAATCGCAAAGTCGCGATGGGCTTGTTGGCGCGCTTAGGTTGCGATGTCGTCTGGGCCGAGAACGGCCATGATGCCTTGGCCATGGCCGAATCCCAACAAGTGCATTTGATCTTTATGGATATTCAACTGCCCGATATGGATGGCCTGGCAGTCACCCAGCGTTTGCGGGAACAGGGTGGCTGGCTGGCCAGTGTGCCGATTGTTGCCATGACGGCCGGGGGGGCTGAAGATGACCGTAAACGCTGCCTGGCGGCGGGCATGGATGATTACATCACTAAGCCACTGTCGCTTGCGGCGTTAAGTAACGTGTTGGCATTACAACTTTTTGCAACCCCAGACGCAACGCCTTTACAGGCATTAGCGGTCTCTCCTCCGTTAACCAAGCAGCAATCACTCCTTAACAGCGATACCCTTGGCATGCTGAAAACGACGCTAGGGGAGGCGAGCGTTACACAACTGATCATGCTATATCATCAGCAAGTAAGCGATTACTCCGCTCAGTTGGCTGCGTGTTTGGCCGCTACTCCCCTAACGTCAGAGCAGACACAGCAGGTTGAGCGGCTTGCCCACCAACTGCGCGGCGAGTCATTGAGTATGGGCGCCGACCAGCTTGCCGAATTGGCGAAGCAGCTTGAAAAATTAGCTGAAACGCAACATGCGACATCCAAGCAGCTTGATGATGCGTTCTGCGCGTTAAGACTTGCAGCGGCGCATACATATGCCGCACTAGAGAGGTGGTGCCGTGACCACTTATCAGGTTGAGCAGGGTATTCTTACTGCGGCCAGTCAGCAGGCTAATGCTTGCCAGGCAGCGGCGGAGTTAGCCGACGCTTTACAGCACGAACACTTGGGGTTCGTGCTGTTCTTCTGCAGCGCGGAGTATGATTTAGCTGCCCTAGCAGACGCGCTGGAAAGTAGTTTTCCCACCACGCCGCTAAGTGGCTGTACGACGGCTGGGGAAATAACCCCTGGAGGCTATGACCGCGGTTCCATCGTGGCGATTGGGTTTGATCGCCGACTGTTTGCCATTGAAACGGCGCTGATCGACGACCTGGAGCATTTTGAACTAGCCAACGCTCAACCGCTGGTCGATACGCTGTTGGAGCAGTGCCGCCAACAAACCATCGCGCCGATTAACGAACACAGCTTTGCGCTGACGCTATTGGATGGCTTATCCAGCCGTGAAGAGCAGGTGCTCGCTACCTTAGATGCCGCCCTAGGCCGTATCCCCAGTTTTGGCGGCTCGGCGGGTGACGACAATCACCTTAGCCATACCCATGTGTATACCGCTGGGCGCTTTTATACCCGTGCAGCAGTGGTGGTGATGATCAACACCCGGTTGCCTTTTGAAGTATTTTCAACCCACCACTTAATACCATTGGCCCACAAACTCGTAGTGACCGAGGCTGACCGCGAACAGCGGCGGGTGATAGAACTCAACGGGTTGCCTGCCGCCCAGGTATATGCCGAACTGGTAGGTAGTGCGCCTGCGCAGCTCAACGCTGGCATTTTTGCCCGTCATCCATTAGCCGTACGCATCGGCGGCCAGCACTACGTGCGCTCTATTCAGCGTGTTAATAGCGACAGTAGTTTGAGCTTTTACTGCGCGGTGGAAAACGGCATTGTACTGACCGCCATGCAGCCCACGCCGCTACTGGATAATCTCAGCGTGATGCTTGCTGGAGTAGGTGCCCGCCTAGGCGCGCCGAGCATGATTATTGGCTGCGACTGTTTTCTACGCAGGATGGAGCTCGAGGCGTTACAACAGTTGGATCAGGCATCGCAGTTGCTGCGCCAGGCAGGCGTAGTGGGGTTCAATACGTACGGTGAACAGCATCATGGTATGCATGTGAATCAAACGTTTACGGGGGTGGCGTTTGGATCTCTTCCAACTAACCACAAACACTGACGCGGCGGATGTCGCGGCGCTGCGGGAAGAGAACCGTCGCTTGCGTAAAGTGTGCCAAGCGCTGATGGAGCGGGTGGAAACGGGGAGCGGTGCCGACCCCGCGCCCTATGCCGCGTTTGAACGCTCAGTGTTACTTGCCGAACAGGTGCGTGAGCGCACTGATGCGCTGCACCGCACCTTAGACGAACTGAGCCAGGTCAATACGCGCCTACTGGCCGCGAAAGCCGAAGCCGAAGCCGCTAATCTCTCCAAAACGAAATTTCTGGCGGCGGTCAGTCACGATTTGCTTCAGCCACTCAATGCCGCCCGGCTGTTTGCCAGTGCGTTAGAAACCCACTCGCTTCCTGATACCTCACAAGCTCTGGTCGGCCATATTGGCCGTTCGCTGAAAGATGTTGAAGGCTTGATAGGAACGCTAGTGGATATCTCGCGTTTGGACGCAGGCGTACTCCACGCCGATAAAGCGCCCTTCGCGGTGAGCACGCTGCTAGATGCGCTGGCAGAGGAGTATCGCCAAGTGGCCGGGGTGCGGGGGCTGACACTGCACTACGTGCCTTCCAGTGCGGTGGTCGAGTCGGATCTAGCGTTGCTGGCGCGAGTGATCCGCAACTTCTTAAGCAACGCGGTGCGCTATACCGAGCAGGGGCGCGTGCTGCTGGGCTGTCGGCGGAGACGAGATGGCCTGGAAATTATGGTGGGCGATACCGGCCCCGGGATCCCTGAGCAGCAGCGGGAAGCGATCTTTCTGGAGTTTCGCCGCGCTAATCAGCCCAATAGCTCCCACAGCCGCGGTTTGGGGTTGGGTCTAGCCATCGTTGACCGGATCAGCGCCATGCTGGGACAACCGATCTCGCTCGCCTCTAGCCCTGGCGCGGGTGCGCTATTTTCGATCACCGTACCCTACGCGACGGCCGCGCCGCCTGCAGTGGCGAGCACTCATTATACGCCGCTGCCTGACGTTGCAGAGGATCCGCTAAGCGGCTGTGTCATTTGGGTGATTGATGATGACCTGGCGATTATAGAAGGTATGCAGGCGCTGCTAGGCAGTTGGGGGGGCCGAGTGCGCGCCGCTGCCACGGTGAGTGCGTTAGAGGCTGCCAGCGACGGTGAGCGACCGTCAGTATTGCTGGTGGATTATCATTTGGGCGATCACCGCGAAACCGGCATTGAGTTGGCCGCGCGACTGCAGCGCCGTTATCCAGGCTTGGCAGCGGTGGTGATTACTGCCAATCACGAGGCGGAGATTAAGCGTGCGACCCGCGAAGCGGGCATGTACTGCTTGCTCAAACCGTTAAAGCCCCTGCGGCTGCGCATGCTGCTAGCCACACTGCTCAATAAAGCCTAACGGATGCCGCCTAACGCGTGCGGTTGGCCCGGTGAAAGCTTAGATCCTCCTCGCCTGCGATCACAATGGCGTGAACCCGGCTCGTGGCATTCAGCTTGCGCAGAATCGCCGAGACATGGGTTTTGACGGTCGTTTCGGCAATCAACAACTCCCGGGCAATATGCTTGTTCGACATGCCTGTCGTCATGCACGCCAACACCTCTAACTGCTTATCGGTTAAACGCGCCAACCGCTCGCTGGTCGATGAAGCATTTGCAATGGGTGGCACCGCAGAAGTGCGCGGTGCTGGGCGACGCATGATATCGGGCGGCAGGTAGAGCTGGCCTTCAAGAATCTGCGTTAACGCCGCCAGCAGCGCTTCCCGGGGTGTGGATTTGGGAATATAGCCCACCGCGCCGAGGGTTATGGCATCGAGTACCAACTGGCGCTCTTGATGTGCAGAAACAATCGCCACCGGCAACCAGGGAAATGCCTCTCGCAGTGCTGTCAGCCCCTCTAAGCCTTCCGCATCCGGAAGGCTTAAATCCAGCAGCAATAGATCTAGCTCTGTTTGCGCTTCAATCAGCGTTATTGCATCAGCAAGGCTCTCTGCTTCCAATAGCAGGCTGCCTGCCAAGCCCCCGCTAATCACGGTTTGTAGCGCGTCTCGGAACAGCGGATGGTCATCCGCCACCAACAGGGAATACATGGCGTCTCCTACCAAGGGATGAGGGCTAATCCTGCCATCGGGCTATATCGCCATTTGCTTTAGTGAACAACACTGTCAATGCACCTTTAATAATCATAATACTCAGGAGCAATACAATGATCTACGCCAACCCTGGTGATACCGGTTCTGTGGTGTCATTTGAAAAACGCTATGGCAACTATATCGGCGGCGAATTTGTTGCCCCGGTGAAAGGCCAATACTTCGATAATATTAGCCCCGTCAATGGCCATGTCTTCTGCGAAATCCCCCGCTCAACGGCAGAGGATATCGATAAAGCGCTGGATGCGGCCCACAAAGCGGCACCTGCCTGGGGGAAAACATCCGCCCAAGAGCGCAGCAATATCCTGCTGAAAATCGCTGACCGCATTGAACAGAACCTGGAAATGCTTGCCGTTGCCGAAACCTGGGACAACGGCAAAGCCGTGCGTGAAACACTGAACGCCGATCTGCCGCTGGCGGTTGACCACTTCCGCTACTTTGCCGGCTGCATACGCTCGCAGGAAGGCACGGCGGCGGATATCGATGCCAACACGGTTTCTTATCACTTCCACGAGCCGCTTGGCGTAGTGGGCCAGATTATCCCCTGGAACTTCCCGATTCTAATGGCGGTTTGGAAGCTGGCGCCTGCACTGGCGGCGGGTAACTGCGTGGTGCTCAAACCTGCCGAGCAAACCCCAGCATCGATATTAAAAGTCGTCGAATTGATTGGCGACCTGCTACCTCCGGGCGTCCTTAATATCGTCAATGGCTTTGGCGCCGAGGCAGGGCAGGCGTTGGCAAGCAGCAAGCGCATTGCCAAGATCGCCTTTACCGGCTCTACCCCTGTTGGCTCGCATATCTTGAAATGCGCGGCGGAAAACATCATTCCCTCTACCGTGGAGCTAGGCGGCAAATCCCCCAACATCTACTTTGCCGACATCATGAACGCCGAACCGACCTTTATTGATAAAGCAGTCGAAGGCTTGGTGCTGGCGTTCTTTAACCAGGGTGAAGTGTGTACTTGCCCGTCACGTGCGCTGATCCAAGAGAGCATGTACGAGGAGTTCATGGCCAAGGTCATCGAGCGTACCAAAACCATCAAACGCGGCAATCCACTGGATACCGACGTGCAGGTGGGGGCTCAGGCCTCTCAAGAGCAGTTCGATAAAATCATGTCCTATATGGATATCGCCCGAGATGAAGGCGCGGAATTCCTCACCGGCGGTAACAAAGAGACCATGGACGACAGCATCAACGATGGTTACTACATCCAGCCCACGCTGCTGAAGGGTAACAATCAGATGCGCGTCTTCCAGGAAGAAATCTTTGGCCCGGTGGTGGCAGTCACTACCTTCAAGGATGAAGAAGAAGCGTTGGCGATTGCCAACGACACCGAGTTTGGTTTGGGCGCAGGCGTGTGGAGCCGCGATATCAACGTCGCCTTCCGCATGGGCCGAGGCATTCAAGCCGGACGTGTATGGACCAACTGCTACCACCAGTATCCCGCCCATGCGGCCTTCGGTGGCTATAAAAAATCCGGCGTTGGCCGTGAAACTCACAAGGTGGCGCTTGAGCACTACCAGCAAACCAAAAACCTGCTGGTCAGCTACGACATCAATCCGCTGGGCTTCTTCTAACCCGCCACGTTTTTCTATGTATAGCTAACCCACACCGTCCGGCATCAGCCGGGCGGTAATTGTCAGTCCCCTGACGCTGACTCTACTGATAAGAGCAGTGCTTAAACTGCCGTATCGAAAACTATTAGGAGTTGCATCATGGATAGCACAATGCGCGCGGCGGTCGTTCGTGAGTTTGGCCAGCCGTTGGTCATAGAAGAAGTTGATGTACCTCGCCCCAAGCAGGGCGAAGTGTTGATGAAAGTGGCGGCCTCTGGGGTTTGCCATACCGATTTACACGCCGCCCACGGCGATTGGCCGGTGAAACCCTCGCCACCGTTTATTCCCGGCCATGAAGGCGTTGGGCATATCGTGGCGGTGGGTGCAGGTGTCACCCATGTCAAAGAGGGTGATCGTATTGGTGTGCCCTGGCTCTACTCGGCCTGCGGCTACTGCGAGCACTGTTTAGGCGGTTGGGAGACGCTGTGCGAGTCCCAGCAGAATACCGGCTACAGCGTTAACGGCGGGTTCGCGGACTACACCTTAGCGGATGCAGGCTATGTAGGGCGCTTGCCGGATGCCGTTGATTTTATCGAAATAGCCCCGGTGCTGTGTGCCGGTGTAACGGTTTATAAAGGCTTGAAAATGACCGATACCCGCCCCGGTCAGTGGGTGGTGATTTCGGGGATAGGTGGGCTTGGCCATATGGCGGTGCAGTACGCCAAAGCGATGGGGCTGAACGTGGCGGCTGTCGATATCGATGACGGTAAGCTAGCCCTGGCTGAGCGTTTAGGCGCCACGGTAACCGTTAACGCCATGAAAACCGACCCAGCGGCGTACCTGAAGAAAACCATTGGTGGTGCTCACGGGGCCTTGGTGACAGCGGTGTCGCCGAAGGCGTTTGATCAAGCGCAGAATATGCTACGCCGCGGCGGAACACTGGTGCTCAATGGCCTACCACCCGGCGACTTCCCGCTGCCAATCTTTAGCACAGTGCTCAATGGCATTACCATACGTGGCTCTATCGTTGGTACGCGCAGCGATCTGCAGGAAGCGCTGGATTTCGCTGCCGAAGGCAAGGTTAAGGCCACGGTCGCAACCGATACGCTGGACAATATCAACGATGTCTTCCAGCGCATGATCGACGGCAAAATCGAGGGTCGTATCGTGTTGGATATGGCGAGCTGACATCGTTCTAGTGTCGTATCTCAGGGGGAGGCAACTCCCCTTTTTAATTTCGGCAGTGTCACTGCTCAGGCACGATTTAATCCCCGCCGTTCCCCTGTTGGCCCAACCAACGGCGCGCCATTCGCTCTGCGTGGGCAAGGTTACTGACAACCGCTAACTGACCTGCTTCGCGCTTAATGCCCGCGCGTTTGAGTTTCAGCGCCATGCGCGGTGACAACCCTACAAATATTACCCCCACCCCATGCTCGCCCAGCTCGCGTCGCAGCGTATCCAGCGCCACCATGGCGGTGGTATCCAGGCTGGGTACATCGCGCATATCCAGAACGACGATTTTTACGCTGTGGTCAATCACTCTGAGTGTGGCAATGGCCTTTTCTGCTGCGCCAAAAAACAGCGGTCCGCTTATCTTATAAAGGGCTACTTCCGGCGGGAAGTGTTCGCTGGTGTTGGGTGCCGCCAAGCGTTGGGTATGAGTCAGCTGTGCCATTCGGCGAATAAACAGCGCGGCGGCTAGGCCAATACCCACGGCCACGGCAACCACCATGTCGAAAACAACCGTGAGTACGAAACAGATCACCAACACCCAAACATCGCTGGCGGGGGCGCTTTTCAGCGTATGCATAAAGTGGTGCGCCTCGCTCATGTTCCAGGCGATGATGAAGAGCAGGGCAGCCAGAGCGGCCATGGGTACATATCCCAGTACTCCCGCGAGCATGACCACGGCAAGTAGCACTACGACTGAGTGCACCACTGCAGCGATAGGTGAAAAGGCACCGCTTTTGATATTGGTCGCGGTGCGGGCAAGGGCCGCCGTGGCGGTAATGCCGCCGAAGAAGGGCACCACCATATTGCCCAGCCCCTGGCCAATTAGCTCGGCATTAGGATCATGGCGGGTGCGAGTTAAGCCATCTGCTACCACGGCACACAGTAGCGACTCAATGGCCGCCAGCAGTGCAATCGCCAGTGCCGGGCCAAGCAGAGCCTGAATCAGCGCAAAGTCGATCTCAAGCGGCGTGCCATCGGCACCAGGGAAATGCCACGGTGCGATAAAGCCAGGCGCGAAGGGAGGAATGCCACTGCCGCTTTCGCCCTGATACTCCCAGCTAAAGCGCGAGGCGATAGTATCGACCTCGACACCACCCACCAGCAGCAGGGCGGCAACCAGGGTACCCACCGCCAAGCCAACCAGCGGGGCAGGAACTGGCGTATTCAGGCGGGGCCAGATTAACAGCGTTGCCAAGGTCACAAGCCCGACGCTGATTTCAGCCAGTGACAGAGTGGGCAGTGCTCGACCAATCAGCATGAGGTTACGCAGAGTACTATCGCCGAGCTCAACCCCGGCCAAACCGAGAAAATCGGGCAGTTGCAGCAGCGCAATGACGACGCCAATGCCCGCTGTGAAGCCAAGAATGACCGGGTAGGGGACGTACTGAATCAGACTGCCCAGCCGCGACAGCCCCAGCGCGACCAAAATGGCGCCTGCCATAAAGGTAGCAATCAGCAGCCCGCCCAAACCATGATTGGCCACAATGGGGAATAGGATCACCACAAAGGCGGCGGTAGGGCCAGAGATATTAAACCGCGAACCGCCGGTCAAGGCGATCACCGCGCCTGCCACGATGGCAGTGTATAGCCCGTGCTGAGGTGGCACGCCAGTAGCGATGGCCAGCGCCATGGAGAGCGGTACCGCCACCACACCAATCGTCAGACCCGCCATTACATCCCGCTTGAATTTGGCCAGCGTATACCCTTCACGCCAGGCGTTTACTAACGCGCGGCCAGGCATCGGGAAAACGTATCCCGAAGATTGATGGACACGGGACATAGAGTCAGCCTCCTAAAAATAGGGAAAACAAGCCATTACGCTACGCCTGCGGTGAAATTTGCACAACAAGTCGTTAGTCGCGGAGTCGTTCGCGCACAAAAAATCCCAGCCGCTTGGCTGGGATTTTTTTAGGCTAAGCGCAGATGCTTACTTATATCTGCGAGTCTTCAGGCGGTTCGCCGATGGTGCCAGGCATTGCCTGAACATGACCCATCTGCTCACCGGCCAAGGTGAGGAAGTGTAAGTGGCGCTCATACTCAGCCACCAAATCACCAATCACCTGACCACGGGTATAACCGTTAAGGTCTTTATCTTGTCCACCTTCCGCCAGGTAGACATCCAGACGTACATAGAAGTCATCATCGGCAGGGATGAAGCTTGGTGTGCGCATACGGTGCGGACACACTTGGTAGACAAAGCTGGTGGCGTCACCGAAGTCGACCTGGAGCGTCAGGTTCGGTAGCGACTCGCCCTCGACATGCTCTTCGGTCACATTGGCGGTTTGACCACGGCTTTCAAGCTCCTGAGCAAACTGGGTCATCGCTGGGCGAATGGAGTGCTCGATCGTCGCAGCGGCACCCGCACGATTAGAGGTATCCAGGGCGCGATCCAGGCGCTCTCGCCAGTCACCACCGGGGGCACCACCAGCAATCATGCGGCGTGCATCGGCTTTGCTACCTTCAAGTTTCAGCGCTTTATACATGCCCACCATTACCGCGAAAATCACCACTGAGAAGGGCAGTGCGGTTATAACGACGGCACTCTGTAGTGCGTTCAAGCCTCCGGCCATCAGCAGAGCAATGGTGATCAACCCTATCGTCGCAGACCAGAAAATACGCAGTTTCACCGGCGCATCGTGGTTCACGTCGCTCAAAATAGAGGTGAAGTTGGCCAGTACCAGTGCACCGGAGTCCGCTGAGGTAATAAAGAACACGATACCCAGCACGGTGACAACCGCCGCAGTTAGGCCGACATAGGGGTAGTACTCAAGCAGCGTGTAGAGCGTTGTTTGTGGGGTGTTCAGAGCCTGTTCACCCAGTTCGACAACGCCCTGGTTGGCCACCAGCTCAATGCCGCTGTTACCAAATACCGACATCCACACCATCATAAAGGCCAGCGGAATAAACAAGGCGCCTGCGACAAATTCACGAATGGTGCGGCCGCGGGAGATACGTGCCAGGAACAGACCCACAAACGGTGTCCAGGCAATCCACCAGCCCCAGAAGAAGATCGTCCACCACATCTTCCACTCTTGGGCGCCTTCATCGGCAAAGGCGTAGGTGTCAAAGCTTGCAGCGACAAAACCGGATAGATAATCACCGGCGTTATTGACCACCTTATCCAGCAGTACCAGGGTGTCGCCTGAAAAGAGCACAAACAGCATCAGCGCCAATGCCAGCAGCATATTGAACTCAGAGAGGCGGCGAATGCCTTTCTCAACGCCGGTCACCACAGAAATCGTTGCTAATACCACCACCAGTACAATCAAAATCACCTGCACGGTGAGCGTTTCCGGCACGCCGAACATATAGGTGAGGCCGTAGTTGAGCTGCATCACCCCGATACCCAGGCTGGTAGCAATGCCGAACACGGTAGAAATAACCGCGGTAATGTCCACTGCGTTGCCAATGGGGCCGTGGATACGCTTCCCTAGAATTGGGTAGAGCGCGCTGCGGATCGCTAGCGGCAGGCGATGGCGGTAGCTAAAGTAGGCCAGCGCCATACCCATCAACACGTACAGCCCCCAGCCGGAGAGCCCCCAGTGCAGATAGGTTTGGACGACGGCGTTACGCATCGCAGCTTGGCTCTCCGGGGTTAAATCCGGCGGTGCCAAATAGTGGGCCACTGGCTCGGCAACGCTGAAAAACAGCAGGTCGATCCCGATACCCGCGGCAAACAGCATGGCTGACCATGAGAGCAGCGAAAACTCGGGCCGGGAGTGGTCGGGCCCTAGGCGAATACTGCCAAAGCGTGACATGCCAATAGCAACCACAAAGACCAGGTAGGCAACAATCGCCAGCATGTAGTACCAGCCAAAGGTTTTGCTGACCCAGGCAAGCCCGGCATCAAAAAAAGCACCGGCTTGCTCGGTGAACAGCATGGTGAGTACTAAAAAGATAACGATACCCGCCACACTGCCGTGGAAAACCACGGGATTGAGGCGGTCGCGGGAGGGGAGGATGGGGTTGTCTTTCGCCATGCAGGCGGACTCCTGTTGTTGAAAGATGAATTTTTATTTTGAATGAACGTTCAAATAAAATACGCGATTAAGTGTCCCCCTTCAAGTTAACCTTCCTATTTGGGTTGAATTAGCGTGGAGTTATCAGCGTGCTGATGAAAGCGCAGACACAAAAACGCCCGGAAAACCGGGCGTTGGATCAAGGTTTGAGGCTTGGCCTGCGTTTATTCGCTGTCGGCGTTTTCGTCACTATTACCATCGTGATGGCCACGTTTGCCGTGCTTGCCACGATACTCTTCATGGGCTTCTTGCATGGCGTTGCGCAGTGCTTGCTGCTCTTCTTCTGTGAGAATTTCAGCTACCCGTTCGTGATGCTCTTCACGCAGTGCCTGCATGGCTTCGCGATGTTCAGCGTGTGCTTCGTTAAGCTCTGCCTGTTTCTCTGCTGAGATATCTGCACGCTCGTACACTTCCTGGCGACGCTCCTCCATGCGCTCTTCCATGCGTTCGCGATCAGGGCCTTGCCCTTCATGGTCACCGTGGCTATTTGCTTGAGCGGTAAACGCTAATGGAGCAATGGCGATAGCCAGCAGGGCGGGGGCGAACAGTTGGCGAATTGACATTTTCCTAGCACTTGAAACGTTCATAAGTACTCTCCTGATGAGTTGACGATGACAGTATCGCTAGGCGACGTGCAAACCGTTTGCAGATAGTGTGCAACAATCATGATCTTATTGGCTTGTTGCAGGTCGTAGTCGCTAGGTGAGGGGTCACCTACTTTTCAAGGAGAAGCATCATGTCGCGAACCGAGCAACTTCGCGTATGGCAGCAGCGTTGCGCGTTTACCTCTCTCCGCCGCGTGACTGGCCTGGGGGCCATTGCTTTAATGCTGAGTGCTTGTAGCGCTGCCCAACACGTTAGCCAGGGTGAGCCTGCGATTGAGAGCAATGCGCTGCGCGAACCCCAGCCTTTTACGCGCTTGTCACCTGCCACTTATACGCCCGAAGAGTGGCCCCAGGCGTTAACAGCTGATGTTTATCTACCCGACGACTCGCTCGGTGGGTTGCGACCTGCTGCCTTAGTTGTGCATGGTGGCGGCTGGCGTAATCGCACACCGGAAGATATGCAGGGCATCGCTGAGCGCTTAGCAGGGCAAGGCTATGTGGCGGTTAATATTGAGCACCGCTTTGCGCCGGAGTATCGCTTCCCCAGCCAACTGCACGACTTGCAACAGGCGATGGCCTGGATTCACGCCAATGCCGATAGGTGGCAGGTGGATACGAGCCGTATTGTCGGGGTGGGGTTTTCATCGGGGGCGCATTTAGTGAGTTTGCTGGCAGTGGCGGGAGTAGAGGGGCCGCTGGCTGAACCTAACGGCGGTGAGCAGAGCCGTTTGGCTGCAGTATTGGCAGGAGGACTACCTAGTGATTTGCTTAAGTTTGACGATGGACGCTTAGTCGTCGACTTTATCGGCGGTACTCGCGCTGAAGAAAACGAAGCGTATCGCCTAGCCTCTCCCGCACGGCAAATTACTCCGCAGACGCCGCCATTTTTTCTGTTCCACGGCAAGTGGGATCAACTGGTGCCGGTGGATCACGCCACGGACTTCTATCAAGCCCTGCAGGAAAATAACATCGAGAGCGAGCTGTATCTGCAGCGCTGGCGCGGCCACTTCGCCAGCTTTCTATTCCGTGGCGGCGCCATTGATGCAGGCATTGTGTTTCTTAATCGGCAGGTCAATCCTTAACGGTTATACGTCATCAAGACATAGCCAATGACATCATTTCGATAACAGCGCCATCATCAAGATCCATCTGAGTGACGAGTTTGCTTAGTTGGCTCATAGCCTCTTGAAGCGAATTATTGAGGCTACTGATTTCCTGTTGCAGGGCGTCGAGTTTTGCTTGGCGTTGTTCATCGTTTAGGGACTTGTCGCGCATAACATCTTCAAGTTCCTGCTGTTTCTCCTTTAACTTTTCTCTATATTCAACAATTCGCTTTAGTAGTTCTTTAATCTCCTGCGGGAGATCGCTTTCATCGATTTTGGTGTTCTTCGCTTCCTGTGTGTTACCAGCCTTTTCTGAAGCTGAGGCGATGCCTCTAGCCACGGGCGAAAGATCCAAATGAATGCTGGTGTTGGCTTCTTCCTGGGCGGCGTTAGAAGTGACCGGTGTAGTTGTTACCTTCTCGGCATTTAACGGCTCACTACGTAAAGAATGTGCGTCTAAAGAAGCACTCCCGGTAGGTAAAGAGATGGTCATGGCAATCTCTCGTTAGTGTTAAGGGCTATTTTAAGCAGGCGCGACCGCGGCTACACAGGCTTGCTTAGATAAATAGGTTCAAAGCAGGCTAATAGTGTTATCGACAGCCCGAGACAATACTTTAGCTTACGCTAAGGAACACCTAGGTGACCTGGAAGTCAGTGCAATAGGGATAGCCATCATTGCTGCATGGCCATTGATGCAGGCATCACGTTTCTTAATCGGCAGGTAGTTAGCAGGGGTTAGACTTTAGTTGCGTTCTTACTTTATGCAAGGTTGGTGACAGTTTCGTGGGGTAGCGTCTTAAGCACACAAGGTAAGATCTGTGTCGAAAACCAAGCAAACTTATAAAAAGAGAGCCACGCTATGCTTAACACTTCCAGTGCTTCCTTATCGTTTAATATCAAATCGATATTGGTAGGGGCAACGGCCGCCATTGCCTCTCTATCAATGGTGCTTCCTGCTGTAGCTGACGACTTTCCCTCTCGGCCGCTCAACATGGTGGTAGGTTTTGGCACCGGCGGAAGTGCGGATCGTATGGCCCGCATGATGTCAGGGCCTATTTCCGAAGAGCTAGGTGTACCAGTACAAGTAACTAATCGCCCCGGTGCGGGCACTCAGGTTGCTTCTAATTACGTTCTTAACGTGCCTGACGATGGTTATACCGTCTATGCCTCGACGTTTGCTCCTTACTTAACCAACTCGATCCTTACTGGTGATGCAGAGTTTAGTGTCGACGACTTTTCTTATATCAACTTCCAGTGGTTTGATTTGGATCTAATCGCTGCAAATAAAGACAGCGGTTATGAAGACCTGCCAAGCCTGCTTGAAGCGATCCGCGCAGAAGAGGGTCAAGTACGCGGTGCGGTGGTTCAAGGTTCTGCTGGTCACTTAATGGTGCGCTTGCTGCTTGATGAGGCAGGTATTCCCCAAGATAACCTCAACTTGGTGACCTATAACAGCGGCGGTGAAGCCCGTTCAGCGGTAGCGGGTGGGCAGGTGGATTTCGTCTCTATTAGTGCCCAGGGCAGTGAGGGAATCCGTGAGTTCTTAACCCCGTTGGCGATCGTAAGTGATGAGCGCATTGAACAGTGGGATGCACTCCCGATCAATGAAGCGCTGGCGCCGATGAATCTTGAGGTGCCCGTTCTTCAGGGCTCAATGCGCGGCTTTGCAGTGACCAGTGAAATGGAGCGTCAGCATCCTGAGCGTTTTGAGAAGATCTCCTCGGCTATTCAAAGTGCGCTTGCCCGCAAGGATGTTCAAGAGCAGCTTGAGCGCAACGAAATGGGCGGCGTTTGGGTAGGCCCAGAGCGCTCCAACGAGCTGATGCGCGAAAACTATCAGGTGTTTGAAAAGTACGCTCACTTGCTTAACTAGTTTTCACGACCAGGTTTTTCCGAACAGCTTTTCCGAACTAATCCTTCCATGATAGCTGGCCCCTCACATTAATGAGGGGCCAGTATGGGGTTTTACCATGTCTGAATGTAAACGTGACTATGGGGACTTTATCGTTCTCATGGGTCTGGCTGGCTTTACACTATGGTATTTATTAGACGCCATTCGCGTATCCGCCACACCGCAAAACCTGCTGCTTATATTGCCACTTGCCGTTATCGTGTTAGCGATTATTGCACTCGAGTTGATCCTGCGTATTAAACACGGCTCGCTGTTTCGCTCCTCTGAAGAAGAACCGCTGCATAAAACATTACCTGTTGTGGGTCTCTTCGCCGTTTATGTGCTGTCGCTTGAAGCGATAGGCTTTGATATTGCCACCGTAGCGTTTCTGGCGCTTTTCCTGATCCTTAAGGGGGAGCGCAATTGGTTGTTGGTAGGTGGCTATAGCGTCGCTTTTGGGCTGAGTGTCGCGTTCTTTTTCTCGCAGATGCTGCCGTACCCTATGACACTGCTGCTGCTTCCAAGCTGAGGAGATATCATGATTGATTTTGGCGCAGTAGGGCAGAGTTTTGATCTGCTTTTTTCTAATTTTGGCCCTTGGTTGGTGGTAGTGCCAGGTATCGTGCTGGGGCTTATTTTTGGCGCAACGCCAGGCCTGCAGATATCAATGGCTATGGCCATTTTCCTGCCAATGACTATGTACATGGACTTTATTCAAGCCATGTTGTTTCTTACCGCTATTTTTACTGGCGGCTCATTTGGTGCCGGTATCCCAGCCATTCTGATGAATATTCCGGGAACCTCTTCGGCAATCGCTACCGCGTTTGATGGTTACCCCATGGCGCGGAAGGGGCAGCATAACCAGGCGTTAGGCGTCGCGTTAGCCTCCTCGGTGATTGGCGCGCTGATGGGCTACGTGGTGCTGTTCTTTATGATACAGCCGCTTTCCTACATGGTGCTGAGATTGGGACCAGCAGAGATGTTTGTAGTGATTCTCTGGGGGATGACGCTGATTGCGAGCTTAAAAGGCGAACAGGTGCTTAAAGGCTTGATTGCAGGATTTGTTGGCCTGTTAGTGGGGACGATTGGGTTTAGCGAAATCGGCTTGGCACGCGGTACGATGGGGCAGACTTACCTGTTGGACGGCGTCCCCGTCATTCCGGCCATGATGGGTATGTTTGCGGCCTCTGAGCTATTTAAGCTGGCCAACAAGGGCTTCATCGTTGAATCCGCCGATGCTCGTAAGGTCAAGGTGAGTGAGATCTTCGAAGGCTGCAGAATGGCGATGCGTTACCCTGTTGTGATGATTCGGGGTGGTTTGATCGGGGTGTTGGTCGGGGCGGTTCCTGGTGTGGGCTCATCCGTGTCTAACCTGCTCTCTTACATAGAAACTAAGCGCCGTGATCGGGATCCCGATTCATTTGGGAAAGGCAATCCGAAAGGGGTCGTGGCCTCTGAGGCGGCTAACAGCAGCTCCGAAGGGGGCTCGATGGCAACACTGCTGGCACTAGGGATTCCCGGCGGTGGCGCTACAGCGGTAATGTTAGCGGCGTTTGCTATGCATAACATCACTGGCGGCCCGCAGTTTATTCGCCAACAAACGGATGTGGTTTACGCGATTATCTTCGCTAACTTTGCCCAGGTGTTTCTACTGGTGATCATCGGCTTACTGTTTATTCCTCTCTTGGCCAATATCGTCAAAGTGCCCATGCGCTACTTGATACCTTCTGTGTTGGTGCTGGCGGTAATGGGGTCATTCGGGCTAACCGGCAATATGACTGGGCCCGCTACGGTGCTGGTGTTTGCGGTGATCGGTTGGATATTTCGCCACTATGGCTACTCCGTACCCGCTGCCGTGATTGGCATGCTACTGGGCTCGCTGGCTGAAAAATCGCTACTTCACTCCTACCAAATCAGTGGTGGCGACATCACGTACGTTTTTGAGCGCCCAGTAACGCTGGCTATTTTTGCCTTACTGCTTATCTCACTATTTAGCCAGCCACTAATGAAGCGCCTTAAAGCGCGTCAAGAGGCTGCTCAACTATGATTCCTGAATTCAGAATTTGAAATGTTGAAAAGAACTGTCATTACCGTTGGCTTGGGTTTTGTGGGTGGCTGGTTTGCCACCCTTTTTTCATTGCCCTTGGCTTGGATGCTTGGTTCTCTGTTTATGGTGATGGGCTTATCACTGGTGGGGGTGAAAACAGGTGTCGATAAGCGCGTACACCGCACCGCCATCGCACTGCTAGGGCTATTTATCGGGAGTCGAATCCAAGCAGATGAGCTCGTAGGATTGGTTTTGTGGTACCCCAGTGTGCTGGCAATGCTGGTTTATATGGGACTAATGCTGATCGGCGGGTTCTGGATTTTTAACCGAGCAAGAGTAGGGCGGATGAATGCTATTTTTTGCTCGTACCCAGGGAGTATGAATTCAGCGCTGGTGCTGGCTGAACGTGCAAATGGAGATTTACGTTGGATCGCCATCTCTCACTCACTACGCTTAGTCACCGTGGTCTCGGGTGCGGCTTTCGTGGCGAGTTTTTTTGTTGATGATGTAGCGCTTGCCAGTTCACCATCAGCGCTAGCCTTAGTCGATATTTTGCCTCTGTTATTGGCACCACTGTGTTGGTGGTTAGCGCGCTTATTAAGAATTCCTCTGCCTGAGTTTTTAGGGCCCATGGCCGCAGGGGCCATTATTGCTAATCTTGGATTTGATTACTCCCTGCCGACCGGGGTAGTGCTTGCAGCCTTTCTGGTGCTGGGGGCTTCTGTAGGCTCGCGTTTTTCAGGGACTCAGTGGTCGCAGGTAGTCAGCATGGGGCGCTATGGGATTACTTTTGCCCTATTTGCGTTGGTGTTAGCGGCGCTCATGGCGTGGTTGGTTTCAAGTTTTACCCAACTAGCCTTCGTTGCTGTCCTGCTTGCGTTAATTCCTGGCGGAGTAGGAGAAATGGCGGTGATCGCCATGGTGATGGGTATCGACCCAGTCTATGTTGTTTCTCACCACATACTGCGCCTACTGCTATTGATCTTTATGACCCCGCTAATGCTGCGAATAGTTAATCAGCCGCTTAAATAGCGGGGAAAGTCACCGAGACCTCAAAGCCGCCCTGGGGCCGATTCGTTAACGCCAGTCGGGCAGAGTGCGTCGTGGCAATTTGTTCCACAATGGCCAGCCCTAATCCGCTTCCAGGCGTATGTTTGTTGTGGCGGAAAAAGCGTTCCGTCAATTTGGAAAGCTGCGCTTCCTCCACGCCTGTACCCTCATCGCTAACCGTTAACGTTACTTGGCGCGTGTCAGCCGTTAGTGCAACGGTTATAACGCCTCTATAGGCCATGCTGCCACCCGCATGCACGCTGGCATTTTCGATGAGATTGGTCACCAACCAGCGCAGCATAATGGGGTCGCCCAAAATGTTAGGTATTGCTTTATGTTGATCAAAGGCGAGTTCTTGGTTCTGTTTATAAATATTAGGGGCAGTCTGGGCACAGGCATCATGGCAAATGGCGATTAAATCGACACTTTCGAGATGAGACGTATCGACTAATTCACTGCGTGTTTTGGCGTATTTAAGCAGTTGCTTAACGGTATGGCTGGCATGTTCAGCGATGCGTTGAATCTCTCGCAGGCTAGTATGAGCGGGTGAGTGCGAGGGGTCTTTAAGCGACATTTCCGTTAAAGCGCGAATCTCTGAGACAGGTGTTCTAAGCTGATGCGAGACATCAGCATTGAGCTGCTGAGTGCTTTCAATACTGCGCCGCATACGCTGCATTAAATGATTAATACTCTGGATTAGCGGCAGGATCTCTTTTGGGGCTGCATCATCCAATGCATGCAAGTCATTCGGTGAACGTTGTCGCAAGGCTTGGCTAACCGCGTTAAGAGGTGCTAACCCAAGGTGAATGGCTAAAAGTGCAATTGAAATTGCTAGTAATCCTGTAACGACCATTAATCCTGTGAGCGTTATCATGAAGTCGTTGGTAAGGGTGTGGCGGGCTTCCTTTGATTCGGCGACGACGACTTCAATGTCTACCGGTTCGCCTCCGCGCCGGAACGGAAGGGTGAGCGCAACAGCTCTTAAAGCATTGCCCGCATAATCTACATCATAAAAAATTGGCTCATGCGACGTTTGGGGTGGATCTGTCAAACCGCTAAAGCCTGCGATTATGTCTCCGTCATTTTCTTTAATGCGATAGAAAATTTTTCCTTCACCTCTGCTGCCAAGTGTACTGATGCTGAAATAGTGCATATTGATGCGTAGCTCACCATCCGCTGTGTAAATTCGACGCTCCAGTCTCTGAGCTGCATTAAGTAGCAGGTCATCAAAGGTGGCATTAATTTGGCGAGACAGCAGCAGGTGACTAGAGATCAATGCCAAGATCGCGAGGGCGGTGAAAGGCAGTCCAATCCATAAAAGCAGCCGACTGCGGATCGATTGGCGTTTATTCATAGCCAGGGGCTTTCACGTCTTTAGGTTCGTAGTCTTTAGATTCCAGGTAATAGCCCAGGCCGCGTACCGTTTTTAAGCCGAAATCGTAGCCAATTTTTTTACGAATCCGGGAGATGTAAGTTTCCACTGCGGCGTAGCTGACCGACTCATCGGAGGTAGATAGTCGGTCGATAATTTGATCCTTATTAACGAGGCGATTTTGGTTTATCAGCAGGTACTCCATGACTTCTAACTCGCGGCGATGCAACAGCAAGGGTTTGCCATCAAGCCGAAGCTCCATGGCATCAGGTAAAAACTCTAAGCGCCCACACTGCAGCGTTTCTCCGCCAAAGTGCTTGGCACGCCGCACTAACGCACGGGCACGTGCAGTAACTTCTTCCAACGAAAAAGGCTTGCATAGATAGTCGTCTGCGCCCACTTCAAGACCATGTATGCGCTGATCCAGGCTGTCGCGTGCCGAAATAATCAAGACAGGGATCGTATCCTGCTGGTGGCGTAATGTGCGTAGTAAGGAGATGCCATCCAATTCAGGCAGGCCAAGATCCAACACCAACAGGTCGTATCCGCCCTGTTCAAGCATATGGAGTGCTTTTCTGCCATCGTCGGCGACATCAATGCTAAAGGCAGCCTCGCTAAGTGTGGCTGCAATAGAGTTGGCTAAATTAACGTTGTCTTCTACTACAAGCGCCTTCATAAGCAGTCCTGTTGTTATCCCTCCGGCTGGTACTTATACCCTACGCCATAGACAGAACGGATGATCTCCAGCTCCGGAAGCGCTTCGTGGATCTTCTTGCGCAGCTTTTTGATGTGGCTGTCCACGGTGCGCTCCGAGACGATGCGGTTGTCGCGATACATGTGATCCATCAGCTGTTCGCGGCTGAAGATACGTCCTGGCGCCTGCATCATCACCCGCAGCAGTTGAAACTCTACTGCCGTCAGGCCTAAATCCTGCCCGTGGGCGAGCGCCTGCCAGCCATCTTCGTTTAATACCACCGGTGCATTTTGCACCTCGGCTGGGGCATCGGCCGCCGCTTGGCTACGGCGTAGTACCGCTTTCACCCGGGCGACGACTTCCCGGGGACTGAACGGCTTGCAGATATAATCATCGGCGCCCAGTTCCAACCCCAGCAATCGATCCACCTCTTCTACCTTGGCGGTGACCATAATGATCGCAATGGTAGGCCACTTTTGACGTATTTCCCGGCTGAGGGTGAGGCCATCTTTACCAGGTAGCATGATATCGAGTAGCACTAACGCAGGGGAGTGCTGCGCCAGCCACGGCATCACCTCATCGCCGTGACCCAGGGTCGTCACCTCAAAACCGTGGGTGGTTAAGTAGTCTGCCATTAGGCGGGCAATCTTCGGTTCATCCTCAACAATCAGTAAAGAGGCAGCATCAGACATAGCGGTAGACTCGCTTAACAGTGAACGTAAAAGCAGGGCTTAACGGTTCGTGTAATATCAGTTTTGGTGGTACTAATCCCGAAAATATTAATCAGCAGCCAACAGCGGAAAACGTAGCGTCCAGCGTAGCCCACCCAGCGTGGAGCTAGAGGGGGTTAGCGTTGCGCCGTGGGCATTAACCAGGGCGCTGGCAATCGAAAGTCCTAAACCGCTGCCGCCGCTGGCACGGCTGCGCGAGCCTTCCACACGATAGAGCCGCTCGGTCAGGCGAGCTAATTCACCTTCCGGTACGCCCGGCGTAGTGTCTTCCCAGATGACCACTGCCACTCCCTGCTGCGCGGTAAGCGTGACCCGTAGCTCTCCCGGCGGCTGGGTGTAGGCGCAGCTGTTGTCCAACAGGTTGTTCCAGAGTTGGCGCAGGCGCTGGGCATCGCCACGAATCATAATGCCAGGTTCGATCTGTTCGGTCAGCGTTAAACCGCTTTCGACTAGCCAGCGGTCGGCGTCGGCCAGGCGGCTGGCGAGGCAGTCGCTAAGATCCATCGGCGCCAGCTGAATATCCAGCGCGCCAGCATCGCTTTGCGATAGCAAGCGTAAATCCGCCACTAAACGCTCTAGCTGCCCCACTTCCTGGGCGAGGGAGCTAAGGTTCTCCTGATTCAATGGACGAATCCCATCCTGCATGGCTTCGATTTCGCCGCGCAGCACCGCCAGCGGCGTGCGCAGCTCGTGGGCGGTATCAGAAACCCAGCGGGCGCGGGCATCGCGGCTGGCCTCCAGCGTTGCCGCCAATACGTTGAAGTCGCGTGCCAGGCGCGATAGCTCATCGCGACCGCGTTCAGGCAGTCGAGTGCGATAGTCGCCCTCGGTAAGCCGCAGCGTGGCGCCCGCCAGTGCCCGAGTGCGTCGCCCCAGCCACCAGGAGAGCCCGCCTGCCAGTAGCAGTGAGGCAACGCAGAGTGATATCACGATAAGCACCAAGTTACGCTGTTGGCGCTCAAGGAAGCGGCTCTCCATACGCTCCATCATTTCTCGGGGCGGCCGAAAACCCAGCGAGCCGATATCGGTATCGCCGCTGCGAAGGGTTAGCCAATGCCAACTGCCCGAACCTTCGCGCCCGCTCCTGGGGAGCACCACAAAACGGCCATCCGCTGCGCGCAGGGTGAAGTCCCGCGCCTCACCGAGTGGCGAAGGGCGGTCACTATGCTCCTGACCCAGTTCAAAGCGGACAATATACGGCCAGCGTTCCGGTGACTGCTCCAGCCATCCCCAGCTCTGCTGGGTTTCCCAGCGAGTCACGAGGCCGTCAGCCAGCAGTGTGGCACGGCGTTCCTGGGCCTGGTTGAGGTAGTCGAGAAAGCCGCGGTCAATACTGTACGAGACAGCAAGAAACATACTCGCTGAGATCGCTACATTGACGCTGAGAATAATCACGAACAGCTTGAGCCCCAGCCGAGAGGGGCGCCATTGACGTATGGCTGTGAGCAAGGCCATCAGTGGGCTCCTTCTTCTTGGCTAGGGTTTTTATCTAGTGTCGGTTGGCGTGGCGCGCTGAGCCGCTCGCGAACATTCTCCATGCCTAAATAGAGGCAGGGCACCAGGATCAGCAGTATCACTGTGGCGAAAAGCATACCGAAGCCGAGCGAGATCGCCATGGGGATCATAAAGCGCGCTTGTCTGGACGTTTCCAAGATCATCGGTGCCAGACCTAGAAAGGTCGTCAGCGTGGTCATCATTATCGGGCGTAAGCGGCGGGTGGCTGCTGCCACAATGGCTTCCCGGGCGGCCATGCCCTCACGGCGTTTGCGATTGGCGTAATCAATCAGCACCAAGGCGTCGTTAATGACCACGCCTGAGAGCGCCAGCATACCCAGCAGGCTAATGATGGATAGCCCGAAGCCCATGATCATATGTCCAGCGACGGCACCAACAATGCCAAAGGGGATCGCGGCCAGCACCAGCAGTGGTTGTAGGTAGCTTCTAAACGGGATCGCCAGCAGTGCATAGAGCGCGGCAATCATTAACCACATGGAAGTTCTTAGCGTGGCTAAATTGTCGGCGGTATCCTGCTGACGGCCACCCATGCTGACTTCCAACCCCGGCCAGGTCGCTTCCAGACTGGGAAACTCCTCTTCCTGGAGCGTGGCGAGCACTTGATTGATGGCCACATCGCTTTCCGAGTCAGCGGTAACGGTAATAATCCGCCGCCCGTTAATGCGTTCAAGGCTGCTAGAGGCTTGGCTGATGGTAATGTCGGCCACTCGCGATAGCGGTACACTCAGCCCATCAGGTGTGCGCACCGGCATGCGGTAGAGCTCATTCAAACTGTCGCGGTTGTCGGTGGGTAAACGTACCTCAACGCTGATTTCGCTGCGCCCCACGTACTGTTCAAGCGCGGTGGCGCCCTGGAGTGGCCCGCGCAGGGCTTGGGCTAGATTATTACCCGTGAGCCCCAAGGCGCGGCCTTCGGCAGAAAGACGCATTTCTAACTGCGGTTTACCGTCACCAAGGCCGCTGTCGATATCTGTGAGGCCATAGCCGCCCAGCGTTTCCGCTAAGCGTTCGGCGGCGGCTTCCAGCACCTGAGTATCCGGGTGCGAAAGACGTAGGCTGAGTGCCGCGCCGCTACCGGGCCCGCCGACATCGGCTTCAAAACGAACCGACTGGGCGCCGAGTAAATCGCCGGTGAGATCACGCCACTCCCGGGCGATACGCGAGGGTGGCCACGCTTCCAGGCTCTCGCTGGCAATATCCAAACGCACTTCCAAACTTTCGCCATCTAAGCGGCTGCGTGAGCTGCTGAAGCTAAGTGTCTCTTCGCGCTCGCTGAGGGCATCGGCGGCGTCGAGCAACTGTTGGCTAAGCTCGCGGCTAACGTTGATATTGCTACCAATGGGCAGGGTGACCGTGGCCTGCACCTGATCCGATTCGACCCGTGGCATCAGGGAAAAGCCCAAACGCCCACTCATCGCCCAGGAGAGCGCGATCAACAGAATCGCGATGCCCAGCGAAATACTCAGCAGGCGCTGATTGAGGGCGCGTTGCAGGAACGGTTCGAACTGGTGATAAGTAAAGTGGTGCAGGCCCCCCTGAAGGCGCTGGCGCAGTGCTTCAAGGGGACGCTGCCACGCCGGGGTTTGGCGCGGTTTGCGACTATGCGCCAGGTGAGCGGGTAGAATCACCAAGGCTTCCAGCCAGGAAATCAAGAATACCGTCACCACCACTACCGGCACGGTGGCAAAAATCAGTCCCAAAAAGCCGGGTAAAAATAGCAGCGGCAGGAAGGCGACGATATTGGACAGAATCGCAAAGGTTAGCGGCGTGGCAATTTCGCTGGCACCTTTGACCGCCGCATCGCGCAGTGAGTAACCCTCTTCCCGGTAGCTGTAGATATTCTCACCAACGATAATGGCGTCATCTACCACGATCCCCAGGGCGATAATAAAGGCGAACATCGACATCATATTGAGCGAGACGCCGATCCAGGGCAGAAACAGCATGGCACCCAGGAACGCCGTTGGAATGCCCAGGGTGACCCAGAACGCCAACCGCGCTTCCAAAAATAGCGCCATGAGTACCAATACCAGCGCTAGCCCCATCCAGGCGTTTTTTAACAGCAGGCTAAGACGATCTTCGTAAACTTCTGAGCTGTCGCGGGAAATATCCAGGCTGACGCCTTCTGGCATACCTGCGCGTAGGCGCTCAAGCTCACCGTTGACCGCTTCCGAAATACTGGTCGGGGTTTGATCACCAATCTGGTAAACATCCACAGAGAGACCGGGCTGGCCGTTATAAAACTCCTCTCGGTCGGTTTCGGCAAAGCCATCGCTGACTCTGGCGATCTCGCCCAGGGTAATCGGCGCCCCCTGGGTGCTGGTCAGAATCGGCAGCTCGGCAAAGGCCTCGGCACTGTTACGCCGTCCCTGATAGCGAATCAGCCATTCACCTTCTTCCGTAGTGAGCTGGCCACTAGCAAGATCAAGGGCTTCTTCGGCAATGCGGTTGGCAAGTTCCTGGTGATCAAGGCCATAGCGCTCGATGGCCTCTTCGTCCAAGTGGACTTGAATCTCTCGCTCGCGGTTGCCGGATAGCTCCGCACGGGAGATGCCGGAAGTGGCTTGCAGTTCACCGCGTACATCTTCGGCCGCGTTGTGCAGTGCTTCCAGACCGACTTGGCCGTAAACCTGTAGGCTCAACACGCTGCGGGAGCGCCCCGCGAGGGTAAAGCGGGGTGGATCGGCAGCGCTGGGTAGGGTTGTGATGGCGTTCACCGCCTGCTGGATATCCTGATAGGCGCGCATCACATCCACACCATCAATCAGCGTTGCGTAGACGCTGGCGCTGCCTTCACTGGCCGTCGCGGTCAGCTCGTCGATGCCCTCTACATCGGCAATCGCGGCTTCCACCGGTAGCAGCAGGCTCTGTTCCACATCCTCTGGTGTGGCGCCAGGGTAGCTGATAGTGACTTGCACAACTTCGATGTCGAATTCAGGGAACACTTCCTTCTTAATCGCTAGCGACGCCATTAGGCCGCCGACGATAAACAGCACCATCAATAAGTTGGGGGCTACCCCGTGATCTACCATCCAAGCCAATGGGCCGCGTGGTACCTTCATGATTCATCTCCCGGTCCATCTCCTGCTTGAGCCGGGGTGTCGTTGGGGTGACGAATGCGCACTAGCTGGCCTTCTCTGGGCTGGGCCAAGCCCGCGGTGACGACCTGCTGGCCGGTTTCCAAGCCGCCACGAATCAAAGCATCATCTTCCCCGCGATAAGCCAGGGTGACCGGCGTTCGGCGTAAACGATTCTCTTCATCTACCCGCCACGCTACGTCACCCGGGCGGAGAGCCGCAGAAGGTAGTGAAATAAGCTGCTCCTGAATAGCCGGTTGAAAAGAGGCGCGCAGGACATCGCCCAGGCGCAGGGCAGGGCCGTCGGTCTCTAGGGCGAGCGGGTCGTTAACCGCAATCAACAGCTGTGCCTGCAGGCCATTCTCTTCAAGGCTGGGTAGCATTGAGACCAGGAGTCCTTCGCGTGTGGCGCCTTCGGGCCAGCCGCGGCTGGTTAACGTAACGCTGCTGCCCGATTCCAGCCACTCCGTCCACTCGCTGGGAAGCGAAGCGCGCACCCAAAACTGCTCAACGCCCACCAAGTGGACTACTTCTGTACCCTGGCTGAGCAGGCTGCCGGCGCCGACCAGGCGCTCTTGTACCATGGCCCGCCAGGGAGCAGTGAGAGTGGCGCGTTCCACATTCAGCGCCGCTTGGTCGCGGGCCACTCGTGCTTGGGTGACTTGGGCCTGTGCTTGGCGCAGCTGCGGTTCGCGTAGTACCAGTGACCGCCGCTCTGCTGAGAGCTGACGACCAAAAGATTCGTACTCGCTGCGGGCGCGTTGCTGCTCCGCCTGCTCTAGCGCCAGCTGCGCTTGAGCATTGGACAACTGCGCCTCAGCATCTTCAAGGCTCAGGGCCAAGTCGGCTTGGTCTATATAGGCTACAGGGGCCTGCTGCTCGACCACCTGACCGGGCACAACGTTATCAGCAAAACGCTCCAATTGGCCCGCTACTCGGCTGGCCAGCATCGTCTCCTGCTCTGCTTCAACACGCCCAAAAGCGTACAGGTTGGGTGCCTGGGAACTGGCATTCACCGTGACAACGTCTACCACACTAGGCAGAGGCTCTGGCGGTGGGGTACGCTCTATACGCGGTGGTTGAGTAATGATCCACCAAGCAAGGGCCAATGTGGTAATAAGAATCAATAATGCGACCACAGCACCCAAACGAATGCGGCCATGTTGATTCGTAGCGTAATAGCGAGAAAGAGTCATTACCGCGCGTCATCCATTGGGAGCGAAAATTCCAGAAAAATAAGCGTATGATGCTAGGGTTTGTACGAAAAGTCGCCGAGCGAAGGCTAGATAAGGCAAAAATCAACGAAAAAAGGATCGGATTCGCGTGCGAATTTACGGGTGTAAATGAACATTTTGATCGGACTCGGGCACGAGTTGATTTTTAACGCCGTATTGGCGAGCGCAGGCAGTTTTCGTACAAAGCCCAGCATCGCGCATTGTTAAGCAGCCATTAGTCAAAAAATGTGCAAATAACATGCAATTGCCACTTAACCAGGCTTTCTTACAGCTAGATTTTCTTACAATTGGGTTCTCTTACAAATTGGCTTTCATTCACTTGGCTTTCTCTCACTTGAAAGCAATAGACTGACTGGTCTACTTTAGGCATATGAAAAATACTGCAACGCGCGACAAATTAATCGATAGCGGCGCCCAGCTGATTAGTCAGCAAGGCTACAACGCAACGGGCATTAATGCCGTTTTAAAAACCTGCGGTGTGCCTAAAGGCTCTTTCTATCACTACTTTTCCAGCAAAGAAGATTTCGGGTTGGCGGTGATCGAGCGTTTTGCCGCCAGCTATGATGAAACGTTGATGGCGCTGCTGGAAGATAATGACACGCCGCCGCTTGAGCGTCTAAAACGTTACTTCGCGGCTGGCCGTGAGCATATGCACGAGTGCGACCACGCCACGGGCTGTTTGATTGGCAACCTTGGCCAAGAGCTTTCGGGGCAGAGCGATACCTTCCGCGATGCGCTAAATCTAGTCTTTCAGCGCTGGGAGCAGCGTTTTGTGCGCTGCCTGGAAGATGCCCAGGCGCGGGGAGATATTGCCACCCATTCGCCCCCAGAAGCGCTAGCCAGCTTTATTCTTACCGGCTGGGAAGGCGCTATTCTACGCGCCAAGACGTTGAAATCCGTCGAGCCCATGGAACACTTTGAAAAGATTCTGTTCCAGCAAGTGCTGGTGCCTTCCTCTTAACGCTTACCTACTTAAACATCCGTGCTCTAGTGACGAGCTCTGAAGTGATGCTCATCAGCGGCCACATCGTTTCGAGTGGCGGCTATTAGAGCGTCATCAAGTGAAGGGTCGTCCAGTGTTATTAAACCGCACTGTGCCAGCGCTTCGCGCAGGCTGACCTGTTCATCCAGGCGTTGATACACCACCCGCACACAGCAGGGCATGCGTTCACTGTTATCCGCCACGCCTATTTTTAAGCCGGTCAAACGCGTTACTTGGCTCTGAAAACTCGGAAACAGAATCGTCTGAGTGATTTCATGGCCGTTAAGGGTTTCGTGGTCGACCAAAAAGAGTCGATCAGCAAGCTTAACCGCGGTACCTACATAACGATTGTGACACGGGCGGGAGCCGGGCGTGGTCTGCATCCGCTCGGTGCGCTGATAGACCACGCCACCTTCCCGTGCTTCCAGGCACACCAAAGTTCGCATTAACTGCCCCGGTCGCGACATTGAGTGATAAAGCTCAAAGTAACGGCCAATATAGCGCTCCATGCCTTCGCTGCCGCGCTGAACCAGCGCGTTAGGCCAAGGCAGCGTTGCTGGGGTTGCTTCTCTATTGAGCTGGCCGGTTTGTACCAGAGCACGAAAATCATGATGGGGTAGCGCGATATCCTCAGTGGTGACGCCGAAAAAGTGGCAAATGCGCTGAAGAGCGGCGTGGCTGGGGCGGTAGCGCCCACTCAGGTAGCGGTTAAACTGAGCACGGTTGATCGTTAAACGCCGACAAACCTCTGCAATAGACGGGTAGTAGCTGCAGAGCAGGCGCAGGTTGGCCACAAAATCGTCATGCATGGGGTGACTCGATTCTCTTGGTGTCGTGGCTGCCTAATGTGATGGTTAACGCCTCAGAGTGCAACGGCCTTGTGCCAGGGCCGTCGCGCCCATTAAGCAATTTTTTGTTTAAAAACCTTCCAAGACCAGTTTGCCGATCGTGCGGTTGCTCTCAATAAGTGCGTGCGCGCGTTTTAGATTCTCAGCATTAATGGGGCCTAACACCTCGCCTAAGGTGGTTGTTAGCCTTCCATCATCGACCATGGCTGCCACTTCTGTGAGCAGATCGTGCTGCTTGGCAAGATCGTCGGTGGTGAATAACGGGCGGGTAAACATCAGCTCCCAATGCAGCGAAAGGCTTTTCACTTTGAGCTTCCGCACATCGATCAGTTCCGGGTCATCAATCAGTGCCAATTTGCCCTGAGGCTTAAGGGCTTCAACAATGGCCTCAAAGTGGTGATCGGTTTGGTTAAGGCTGATCACCATATCCACCCCGTCAAAGCCTGCCACTTTAAGCGCCTGATCAAGTGGTTGGTGGTGGTCAATCACTGCGTCCGCGCCTAGCGACTTCACCCAGGATTGGCTTTCGGGCCGAGACGCCGTACCAATAACAGTAATATCGGTGAGCTGTTTGGCAAGTTGCACAAGGATTGAGCCCACGCCCCCCGCTGCGCCAATCACCAACAGGCTTTTGCCTTGGGTATCGCGCATGCCCAGCTCTAGCCGGTCAAACAGCAGTTCCCAAGCGGTAATGGCGGTTAATGGAAGCGCAGCGGCTTCAGTGTCAGAAAGGCTTTTTGGCGCTAGGCTGGCGATGCGCTCATCGACCAGTTGAAACTCGGCGTTAGAGCCTTGGCGAGCAACGTTACCCGCATACCACACCCGGTCACCTGGCTGAAAACGCGTAACGGCGCTGCCAACGGCATCCACAATGCCCACAGCATCGTACCCAAGTACGCGCGGCTCGCCGGTTTTCGGCAAGGCGCTGTTGCGCACTTTGGCATCAACGGGGTTTACGGAAAGGGCGCTAACCGCAACACGAATATCGTGGGCTTCTGGTGTTGGGATCGGTAACTCAATCTCTTGAAGTGCATCAGGATGATCAATAGGCAGACTTTGGGTAAAGGCAATCGCTTTCATAATGGGGAGTCTCGTGAGTTGTCGTTGCGCCATCATGCCTGGATGTTGTTTTGCTAAAAAGAGGGGTAATCTTGCTAACAGTTTCTAATAAATTTTGAAGATAGCAGGCGCCAGGGGGTCTAATGCGTGTCGATGATCTAAAAGTGCTGACCTATGCCGCCGAGTACGGCAGCCTTTCTGCCGCTGCGCGGGAGTTAGCGATTACTCCAGCGGTGGCCAGTGTGGCCATCAAACGTTTGGAAGACGCGCTAGGCACACGGCTATTGGTGCGCTCTACCCGCAGTTTGCGGCTAACCACCGCGGGCGCACACTACCTTGTGCACGCTAAAGCGGCGCTCAATGCTCTCAACCAAGGCGAGAAAGAACTTCACCGCGAGCGCCAAGAGATCGCTGGAGAGCTCAGTCTTGCCATGCCTTCCGACCTGGGTCGCAATGTGCTGCTGGGCTGGTTGGACACCTTTATGGCCCAGCACCCGCAGTTGCATTTACGCCTGCGAGTAAGTGACCGCGTGAGTGACCTGTTCCGCCAACCCGTAGAAATCGCCCTGCGATACGGCGTTCCAGAAGACTCCAGCCTCGTCGCATTGCCGCTTAAAAGCGATAACTATCGCGTGGTATGTGCCTCTCCAGACTATATTACGCGTCATGGCAGTCCTGCTTACCCCGACGATTTACACCAGCACAACTGTCTGTGTTTCGTGCTTGGCGAACGTGTTCATAACCAGTGGAAGTTTGGGAGTGACAACATCAACGTAAAAGGCAATCGGGTGAGCGACGATGCCGATTGTGTGCGGCGCTGGGCATTGGCTGGCGAGGGCATTGCTTACAAGTCACGGCTAGACGTTGAAGAAGATCTTCGCAATGGTCGCCTAGTGGCAATGCTGGAGGAGTTTCCCTGCGAGCCAACGCCGCTTTACCTTGTGTGCCCTCATCGCCTTTCATTGACGCCTGCCGTGATAGCGTTAAAAGACTTTCTTATTCAGCAGTTAAAAGGTTACAGCCGCTAGCGACTGAGGTCAGGGTTTAACATCAACTTGTATTGCGAATCACTGATATAGGCGTTTATAAAAGGGTTACGCGATTACGTTGTGTTAGTTACATTGCCAGCAGACCAGGAGAACACCATGTTTCATGGGTTTGAAAAACAAACGCGCCACGTTAATGGCGTCGAGATCGCTTTTCGAATGGGTGGCAGAGGCCCGGCACTGCTACTGCTTCATGGCCACCCTCAGACCCACGTGATTTGGCACAAAGTAGCAGAAGAACTTGCCCAACATTTCACCGTTATCGCCGCGGATCTGCGCGGATACGGTGACAGCAGTAAACCCGACGATGATCCTGAGCATCTAAATTACTCCAAGCGCGCTATGGCGCAGGATATGGCTGAGCTAATGAGCGCGCTGGGTTTCGAGCGTTTTAAAGTGCTGGCCCATGATCGCGGCGCGCGGGTCGCCCACCGTTTAGGTGTTGACCACGCTGAACGCGTAGAGCGCATGGTGCTGCTGGATATCGCCCCGACGCTTGCCATGTATCGCGGCACCAACGAGGCCTTTGCACGCAGTTACTGGCACTGGTTCTTCTTGATTCGGCCTCAGCCGCTGCCGGAAATGCTGATCCAGAGCGATCCCACCCAATATCTGAAAAGCGTAATGGGTGCCCGCAGTGCCGGTATGGCGCCTTTCTCCTCAGAAGCCCTGGCCGAATATGAGCGCTGCTTGTCGCTCCCCGGTACCGCCACCGGCATTTGCGGCGACTACCGCGCCAGCGCCACGATTGATTTAGCGCACGATCAGGCAGATATCGACGCGGGTGTAAAACTCACCTGCCCGATAAAAGTGATGTGGGGCGCTGAAGGCGCTATTGAAGCCTGCTTCGATGCTTTAAGCGAGTGGCAAAAAGTCGCCACCGATGTAGACGGCAAAGCGCTGCCTTGCGGCCACTACATCGCTGAGGAAGTTCCTGAAATGCTGCTTGAGGAAGCGCTGTCGTTTCTATGCAAGAAAGGATGACAATAGTGTTTAGATAAACCGATCATAGCCTGGCGGCAGATCGGTTTATTTATTTCCGTCTTTAACGCTCGATACTGCTAACAATAAGCGCCGCATTGACGCCACCAAAACCGAATCCGTTGCACAATACATGCTTAGTGACGTGCTTATGATGAGTCGCCGTGACGAAGGTTAAATCCTGCATATCATCATCGCAGTGCTCAAGATTGATGGTAGGCGGAAGTTGCTGCGTATTGGCTGCCAATACAGAGAAAATACTCTCTATGCCCCCTGCTGCGCCTAAGAGATGGCCTGTGGCGGCTTTCGTTGCCGAAATCGGGATGGCGGGCAAGCGCTCGCCGAATACATTACGCAATGAGGCAATTTCAGCCCGGTCGCCAACGGGGGTCGAGGTAGCGTGGGCATTGATATGGTCAATAGCATCAGTGGTAAGGTTCGCCATGCCTAGCGCTGCTTGAATCGCTGCTGCTGCGCCAGCCCCATCTTTTGGGCCTGCCGTTAGATGATAGGCATCTGCGCTGGTGCCGTAGCCGCTAATCACCGCTAACGGCGTTGCACCCCGCGCGACCGCATGCTCAAGCGTTTCGATCACCATAACGCCAGCGCCTTCTCCCATCACAAAACCGTTACGGGCTTTATCAAAGGGTCTGGACGCGCGTTCAGGGTTGTCTGCTTCTGTGGAAACGGCCTTTAGAGCGTTAAAGCTGGCGAGTGAAAGCGGGTCAATACATGCCTCGGCACCGCCGACGAGGGCTACATCGGCTTCTCCATTGCGTATGATGCGCATACCGTCGCCAATCGCCTGTAGACCTGCCGCGCAAGCCGTTACTGGGCACCCCAGTGGGCCTTGAAAACCATAGCGAATGGACAGATTGCCCGCAGCCAAATTGGCTAGAAAGGCGGGCACCGTGAAGGGGGAAAGTTTGCGATAGCCTCGCTCGGCAAGGGTTTTTTGGGCTTGAGTAATGGTAGGGAAGCCGCCAATGCCGGAACCAATAATGGTGGCCGTTCTGCGTTTCTGAGCCTGCTCAACGGGAAACCAGTTGGCCTGTGACAGTGCCTCTTTGGCTGCCGCCAATGCGTAGAGGCTGAACAAGTCCATTTTGCGCTGCTCTTTGGGGTCAGCTATCTCATCCAGGTCAATACCGCCGCTGGGGTCATGGCTAATGCTCGGCACCACCCCGGCAATTTTGATCGGGATATTACTTGTGTCAAAGCGGTCAATGGTGCTGATGCCAGACTGACCGTTAACCAGTCGCTGCCAACTTGTGTTGACGCTGTTGCCTAGCGGGCTGACCATACCCATGCCAGTAATCACGATAGGTGAGTGCATAGTGACTCCTGAGTTATTGATATGGTCACCCTAGCAATGGGCAATATATGATCAAGATAATATTTAGCTGACGAGGTAGATATGCCTTATCCCAAGAGCCATAAATCGAAAACCAAAGAGCGCATTTTGGCTTCGGCGACAGAGCTATTCAGCCGCAATGGGTTTCAAAAGGTGTCGATCGGTCAGATCATGAAGCTAGCCAAGATGACCCATGGCGCCTTTTATGCACATTTCGCTTCAAAAGAGGCCCTTTACAATGAGTCTGTGCGTCTGACCATTGATAACAGCCGAGCAGCGAGACTGGTAAAAGGCCCGCTTTCGTTGCAGCACTTAACCGAGTTAGTCGCTAACTACTGCAATCTCCAAGAGTTGGAAGCTAAGCATAAGCCGGGGCCTGAAGCGGTACTGTTCAATGAAATAGGCAGTGAAAAAGCAGAAATCCGCACTATGTTTGAAGCGTCATATATGAGTATGAAAAAGATGCTTGAAACGCGATTGATAGCGCTGAGTAAGCTGAAACAACTTCCCTTTGCCGATGACCGCAAAGCGATTGCTGATAAATCCCGGGTCATATTGGCCTCCTTGATAGGGGCCGTCGCCATTGCCAAAAGTTTGCCGGGGGAGGTGGAGCGAAAGCAGGTGTTGGTAGCCACACAACGCCAGATTTTGCTGATGCTCGGGGTCAGCGAAGCTGAGGCGGAGCGTATGATGCAAGCTCAATAGTGCGTGAAGAGAACCCCGAGTTGCTGCTGTAGTAAGAACAACCATTTTTGCACGACATGTGGTAGATGATTTGGGAGACTGACCAAGACGAAGCGGGTAAAAAACTGGATAATGGGCCGCAATTCGCCTACTGCCCACTGCTAGTCAAACTCATTGCTCCGGATGCCCGCTCATGGAAATCAAAGTTAACTATCTCGACAACCTCCGCCTGGAGGCCAAGTTCGACGATTTTACGGTTATCTCCGACCAGCCGATTCGCTATAAAGGTGACGGCTCGGCACCGGGGCCGTTTGACTACTTCCTGGCATCGTCTGCCATGTGTGCGGCCTACTTTGTAAAGGTGTATTGCAACGCCCGCGATATTCCTACCGAAAATATTCGTCTTTCCCAGAATAATATCGTCGATCCGGAAGATCGCTATAAGCAGATTTTCAAAATCCAGGTCGAGCTGCCTGAAGATATTTCTGAAAAAGACCGCCAGGGCATTCTGCGCTCCATTGACCGCTGCACGGTCAAGAAAGTGGTGCAAACTGGCCCTGATTTCCAAATCGAGACGGTAGAAAACATCGATGAGGACGCCCAGGCGCTGCTTATGGGCGCGCCGGAAGGCGGCAGTACCTACATCGAAGGTAAAGACCTGCCGCTGGAGCAGACCATTGCCAATATGAGCGCGATCCTTGCTGACCTGGGCATGAAGATCGAAATCGCCTCCTGGCGTAATATCGTGCCTCATGTTTGGTCATTGCATATTCGCGATGCGGCCTCCCCCATGTGCTTTACCAACGGCAAAGGCGCGACCAAAGAGAGTGCGCTGTGTTCGGCGTTGGGCGAGTTTATCGAACGTCTGAGCTGCAACTTCTTCTATAACGACCAGTTCTTTGGCGAAGAGATGGCGGGCAGCGCCTTTGTTCACTACCCCAATGAGAAGTGGTTCAAGCCGGGCCCGAACGATGAACTGCCTGCGGAAATCCTCGACGAGCACTGCTTGGCGATCTATAACCCGGAAGGCGAGCTGTGCGGCTCAAACCTGATCGATACCAACTCGGGGCGCGAAGACCGGGGCATTGTCTCGCTGCCTTATGTGCGTCAATCCGATGGCGAAACGGTTTACTTTCCTTCCAACCTGATCGAAAACCTGTTCCTGAGTAACGGCATGAGCGCGGGCAATACCCTGGTGGAAGCCCAGGTGCAGTGTCTGTCGGAAATTTTCGAACGGGCAGTGAAGCGTGAAATCCTTGAGCAGGAGCTAACCCTGCCGGATGTACCGCAGGAAGTGTTAGCAAAGTACCCAAGCATAGTAGAGGGTATTAACGCTCTGGAAGCCCAGGGGTTCCCAGTGTTGGTCAAAGATGCCTCCATGGGCGGGCAGTTCCCGGTGATGTGCGTCACCTTGATGAACCCGCGCACCGGTGGCGTGTTTGCCTCCTTTGGTGCCCACCCAAGCTTTGAAGTGGCGCTGGAACGCAGCTTGACCGAGCTGCTACAAGGTCGAAGTTTCGAAGGCCTGAACGATCTGCCGCTGCCCACTTTTAACTCACAGACGGTTTCCGAGCCCAACAACTTCGTTGAGCACTTTATCGACTCGGTGGGCGTGGTCTCCTGGCGCTTCTTTAGCGCCAAGCCCGATTTTGAATTCAGCGAGTGGGACTTCTCCGGCAGCAACGAGGAAGAAGCCGAGACACTGTTTGGTATCTTTGAAGAGCTGGGTGCCGAAGTGTATATGGCGGTACACGAAGACCTGGGCGCGCCGGTGTGCCGAATTCTGGTGCCGGGCTACTCGGAGGTATATCCCATCGAAGATCTGATCTGGGATAACACCAATAAGGCGCTGGATTACCGCGAGGATATTCTTAATCTGCATCGCCTCGACGATGATCAACTGACTGACCTGGTCGAGCGGCTGGAAGAGAGCCAGATGGATGACCACGCCGATATCATTACGCTGATTGGTATCGAGTTTGATGAAAACACCGAGTGGGGACAGCTGACGATTCTGGAACTGAAGCTGTTGGTCTACCTGGCGCTTGGCCGTCACGAAGAAGCGCTGGACTGTGTGCAGATGTTCCTGCAGTACAACGACAACACCGTCGAGCGCGGCCTGTTCTACCAGGCGGTGAACGCGGTGCTGGAAATTGTGTTGGATGACGAGCTGGCGCTTGAAGATTATCTGCATAACTTCCAGCGCATGTTCGGCGAAGCCACCATGGTGGCGGTGGTTGGTTCAGTGAGTGGCGAGGTACGTTTCCACGGCCTAACGCCCACTAACATGCAGTTAGAAGGCCTAGAGCGCCACCAGCGCTTGATTGAAAGCTATAAAAAGCTCCACGCTGCTCGGGCGGCAAAAGCGGGCATCTAAGCATTATCCAAAAATGATGATCGTTAACTGCTGGCGTTACGGCGCCAGTAGAGAAGCCGGTTTGCTCCGTACAGTCGGTCTAATCAGCAGAGTGGAACCAGGATTGGTGACTGAGGAATTCGATTAACTCGCTGCGAAACAGCTTGGCCCGCGCTGAAAGGCTTCGCCGGTAGGGCCATACCAGGAAAATTTCCCTGTTGAGCCCCTGCCACTCAGGCAGTACTCGGATTAACTCCCCCGTTTGTAGGCTGTTGGCCACCATGCTGGTAGGCATCAAGGAAACGCCGGCGCCCGATTGGGTGAGATTCAGCACAATACTCATGTCGTTACTGATGTGAAAATGGCTTTTGCGGCAAGTGTACTGACTGCCTTCCCTGTGCGTGAGATGCCAGTCGCTAAACATTTTGGCGGCCACGCTGGGGCACGCTTCTAACTCATCAATCTTACTGGGAAGAGGATGCATCATGGTGGGTGATGCCACCAATATGAGCTCTATATAGCCCAGGTATTTCTGGATCAGCGTATCGTCTTTTTGTGGCCCAGAGCGTAGTGCAATATCCGCTTGTTGGCCGCGAATGTCGGCTACGTTGTTGTCCAGCTCGATGGTCAGCGAAATCTCAGGGTAGCGATGGATAAAGTGACGCCAAAATGCATCTAGCGGCCCGCTGCCCAAATTGACCGGCGCCATAATTTTCAACGGCCCGCTTAGGCTATGCAGCGTTTGATCCAGATCCAAAATGCGCTGATCTAGTGCGAGCACCAATTCCTCACATTCGCGGTAGTAGGATTCGCCGTGAGGCGTCAACGTCAACCCCTTGGTTGAGCGATAGAGCAACTCAACGCCTAGCGTGGCTTCTAATGCGCTTATACGCCTCGACACGGTGGCAATAGTCATCTTCAACGGTGCCGCCGCAGCCGTGAGACTGCGTTGATTAGCGGCCACGATAAAGATATTTAGGTCATCTAACGAGGGTTTTCGCATTTTGCAATTCTGTAAAATTGATTCTCATATATTGGCATATATTACCGTTATAGATGTTTGTTAATCTACCTGCACTTATACATCATCCTTAGGTACTCTCATGAAACATAGAATTATCTTCGCTATTCTCATGTCGTTTACGCTATCGCTAATTATGTCTGCCTGGGTGACCTACGTGAATATCGGCATGCATGCTGATTTTGTTGGCATCTGGATGCACGCTTGGTTTCTTGCCTGGCCAGCCGCTGGGATCATTGCGTTTATCAGCGGCCCCTTTATCCATAAGTTAGCCCACCGCATTGCCGAGAAGGTCTGACGGCTTGCCTGATGCACTATGGTGCACCCACTGATGCAGCGAGTGCACACAACTGCACCGCTGCGCCAAATTTAATCCTGCCCCACACTTGGTAAAACGTTCTCCGCGGCGCGAATTCCACAAGCGCGATAACAAACGACGCGAATTCAAACATAACGCTAATACAAAAACGCGGAGAGAATCACATGCTCGATATGCTCAATGACCTCCTGTGGGGGAAGGTTCTACTAGTGCTGCTGGTGGGCGTTGGCATCGGTTTTACCGTTGCGTCCCGCTTTGTACAGTTTCGTTATTTCGGTGAGATGTTTCGCATCCTCGGTTCCGGCCAAGCCTTTAAGCGCAATAAACACGGCCATTTAAGCTCGTTTCAGGCGCTGGTGCTCTCAGTGGCTGGGCGCGTTGGTGGTGGCAACATCGCCGGCGTAGCGGTTGCGATTACCTTGGGTGGCCCAGGGGCGATTTTTTGGATGTGGTTGGTGGGTTTAATGGGTATGGCCACCAGCTTTTTGGAATGCACCCTGGCACAGACCTATAAAGAAGCCGAAGGTGACGGCACCTATCGCGGCGGCCCCGCGTACTACATTGTTAAAGGGCTGGGTAAGCAGTGGCGCTGGCTGGCAGCGTTCTACTCGGTACTGCTGCTGTTGACCTTCGGTTTTGCCTTTACCGCACTGCAATCCTATGCGGTGGCAACCTCTTTCGGCGATGCTTTTGGCGTACCGGTGCTTTATAGCGGTATTGCCCTGGCGATGCTGGTAGGGCTGATTATTTTCGGCGGTATTAAGCGTATTGCACGTATTTCCGAGGTTTTGGTGCCCTTTATGGCGGTGAGCTATATCGCCATTGCGCTGCTGGTCATCGCCATGAATATTACGGAAATACCTGGCGTGATTGTGCTGATTGTAAAGAGCGCTTTCGGCCTTGAACCACTGATTGGTGGCGGTATTGGCGCGGCAATTATGATGGGCCTGAAGCGTGGCCTGTTCTCTAATGAAGCGGGCTTGGGTAGTGCGCCAAACGTCGCGGCGGTGGCCTATGTGCCGCACCCTGCCAACCAGGGCATCGTGCAGGCGTTTTCGGTATTTATCGATACCGTGATTATCTGTTCCGCCACGGCGTTTGTGATTCTGCTCAGCGGTGCTTATGACCCGACCGTAGGTGCTGGTGTTGAAGGCATCGCCCTGACCCAGGCAGCGCTGGCCGACCATGTGGGCGAATGGGGCCGCACTTTTGTCAGTTTGGCACTGTTGCTGTTTGCGTTTAGCACCATTCTCTACAACTACTACTTGGGTGAGAACAGCCTCAACTTCTTTAGCCGCGACAACCAGAACCTGTTTAACGCCTTCCGCGTTGCCATCGTGCTGTTGGTTTGCTGGGGCGCGACCACTGATTTGGGCACCGTGTTCGGCTTTGCTGATGTCACCATGGGGCTGCTCGCCGTGGTCAACCTGATTGCGCTGATCATGCTGTTCAAGTGCGGCCTGCGCATTTTGAAGGACTTCGATGGTCAGCGTCGGCAGGGCATCAAACAGCCGATTTTTGACGCTAACCAGCACCCAGATCTTGACCTGGATCCAAAAGCCTGGGAGCTAGAGCCTGAAGAGGCCGAAGCGTTAAAGCAGCGCCTGGAAGGCGTGCCTGCGAAGTAAGTATTTATTTAGACGACTGTACTGATTAGGAAAGGAGTGGCCATGCCCCGCGTACTGATGCTCTATACCGGTGGGACTATTGGTATGCAGCCATCGTCACAGGGTTATATACCTTGCGCGGGGCTGGCCGAACGCCTAGCGGCGCATTTGGCATTGGACGATCTTTACCGGCTGCCAGCGTTTGATGTGCTGGAAATGCAGCCGTTGATTGATAGCGCCGAGCTAATGCCAGAGGCCTGGAACCGTTTGGTGGCACAGCTGGAAATCCACTGGTCGTGCTATGAAGCGTTTGTGATACTCCATGGCACCGATACCATGGCGTACAGCGCCGCGGCGCTTTCGTTTATGCTCGGTGCGTTGAATAAGCCGGTGATCTTCACCGGCTCCCAAATTCCCCTGGGTGAGCCAAGAAGCGATGCGCTGAATAATGTGTTCAGCGCGCTGCAGCTTGCGGTTCACCCCGCAACACCTTGTGAAGTAAGCCTGGTGTTTCACGACCGGCTGTTGCGCGGTAACCGAGCCCGCAAGGTGCGCACTCAAGGCTTGGATGCCTTCGACTCACCCAACTTCCCCTGGCTTGCCGAGCTTGGCATTGGTATAAACTTCCCTCAGCCCTCGGCGCTGCTAAGCGGTAAACCGAATTTTGCACCTATTGAGGTGGACGACGAGGCGGTGGCGGTACTGCCGCTGCATCCAGGAATGTCGCTGCGCCGCGCAAAGGCGTTGCTGGCGGATAAAACGCTAAAAGGGCTGGTGCTTTATAGCTACGGGGTTGGCAACCCGCTTAGCTTTGAAGGCGAGCTGCTTGACGCCTTGAAGGCGGCCAGCGAGAGAGGCGTAGCGCTGCTTAACGTCACCCAGTGTGCCCAAGGCGAGGTAGTGCAGGGCGCCTACGCCACCGGTGCCGCACTCAATCAAGCGGGCGTGATTGCCGGAAGTGATATTACCCTGGAAGCAGCTATCGCGAAACTAACCGTACTCATTGGGCAAGGGCTGGTGGGGTCAATGCTGAGCAAGGCATTGAGTGCGCCCATGCGCGGTGAGTGTAGCCGTTAAGCTTATCAGCGGGAAGAAACGCTCAGCGCGGTGACGGTTAGCAAGATGATCCCCATACCGACCATTTGAATAACGCCCAGGCTTTCGTTTAACACCGCTACACCAAACAGGGTGGCGGTAATCGGCTCGACCATGGCAACCATGGAGGCTAGCGCAGGTGCCGCATGCTTGATACCTACCACGTACAGCAGAAAAGATAGTCCAGCGCCGAGAATGCCCAGCGCCACAAACAGCGGCAGCTCCGGAGCGCTGATAACGCTGACAGCCTGGTTAATGTCCGTTGGAAACAGCAGTGCGATGGCTAGCACGGTGAAGGCGACCGAAAGAATTGCCTGAGGACTGCCATGGGGCGCGGCATACTTGAAACCAAAAATGAACGCTGTATAAGAGAGCCCGGCAAGCAGCCCGGTGCCTACGCCAATTAACGAGAGACCACTGGCGCTGATGGCATACAGCTTGGTTAACAGCACAATACCCACCATGACCAGCGCAATGGCCAGCCACTTGGCAGCGGTGGGGCGCTCTAGTTTGAGGGAAAATGAGACGAGGTAGACAAAAACAGGGGCGCAGTACATCAGGGTGGCAGCGACCGCAACGTTGCCATACTCAATACTAAGAAAATAGAACGTAAAATTGCCAGCGACGCCCAGGCCTGCAACCACTGACCAGAACCAAAGCCGCTTGCTGTTTAGGCCGCTATGCCGACGTTGAAGCAGCAGCCACCCAAGTGCGAAGAGAAGCCCTATAAACCCTCGATAAAATGACACGACGGCTGCATCCCAGCCGTCGTCTAACAAAATGCCTGCGATTCCCCCAGATATCCCCCAGCAGAAGGCCGCCAGCGCTATCAATAAACTGCTTGCGCCTGCCATATTTCACCTATCGTCCTTGAGCGGTAAACACTCGGGAGCAACGAATGTTTAAACGCATTTCTACTGCTTAGCGATGGCTCCTGATCTACTGCCTGTAGACCTTAATGCGGCTCCCCTGAAAGGTAGACGCTGAGCCCAGTGAACGAAAGCCAGCTAACACCAGCTATCCAAAAAACCAGTAACACACCGCAATCGCAGTGGTTACTCCCGCCACATCGGCGACCAACGCACAGCCCAACCCGTGGCGAATGCGAGTGATACCCACGGCGCCAAAGTAGACAGCCAGCACATAGAAGGTGGTTTCAGTGCTACCTTGCATAGTGGCCGCGAGTAGCCCGGCGAAGCTGTCTACGCCGAAAGTATCCATGGTTTCGATCATCATGGCGCGGGCGCCGCTGCCAGAAAGCGGTTTCACAAAGGCGGTGGGGAGAGCATCGACAAAGCGGGTGTCCCAGCCAAAGCCTTCTACTATCCAGCGGATACCGCCTAAGCCAGCGTCTAAAACGCCGCTGGCGCGCAGTACGCCGACTGCCACCAGCATGGCGATCAAGTAAGGCAGCAACGTGATGGTAAAGCTCAGCCCCTCTTTTGCACCTTCAATAAAGGCGTCGTACACCCTCACCCCACGTAACGCCCCGACCATTAAAAACATCATCACGATGCTAAATAGCGTCAGGTTACCGACTAGCGTAGAGGCCGCGGCTAGCGCCTGGGCGGACATGCCTGCCAGCGTGGTTATCAGTAGCCCCAACGCAAGTGCAGCAATCGCTAAATAGGCTAGCACCACGGGCTGCCAGAGTTTTAAGCGCTGCATCAGTGCCACCGCCAAAAGCCCTGCCAGGCTGGAGGCGGTTGTCGCTAGTAAAATAGGTAAAAAGACCAGAGTGGGGTCGGCGGCGCCTTGCTGGGCGCGATACATAAAAATCGTTACCGGCAATAGCGTGAGAGAAGAGGTATTGAGCACCAGAAACAGAATTTGTGCGTTGCTGGCGGTCTCACTGCTGGGGTTAAGGCTCTGCAGCGAGTGCATCGCCTTGATGCCAATCGGTGTGGCGGCGTTATCCAGACCCAGGATATTCGCCGCGAAGTTCATGCTGATCAGCCCCATAGCAGGGTGGCCGCGAGGAACCTCTGGCATCAAGCGGCAGAACAGCGGGTCGAGCACCCGTCCAAGCAGGCGAATCAAGCCTGCCTTTTCGGCAATCGAAAGAAACCCTAGCCACAGCGTCATGGTGCCCAGCAGCACCAGGATAATATCAACGCTCACTTCCGCCATGTCGAACAGTGACTGCACCAAGCGGGCAAATACCTCGCTATCGCCGCCAACCAACCACTGCCAGAGTGAGGCCGCGAAGGCAGCGATAAAGAAGCTTAACCAAATTCTGTTGAGCATGGGGAGTGGGCATCCTGGGGGGTAAGAGTTTTTATATCTCCAGCAATGCCACTTATCCTAACCAATGAGCGCCCGTCACCGCTAACCCGACAGCGAAAGAAAGAACAGAATCAGCGGCGGGGAGAGCAGTGAAAGGATAAAACCGCTGACCACGGCAATGGGTACGCAGGCCACACCGCCGTGCTGCTGAATGACGGGCAGGGTGAAATCCATGGAGGTGGCGCCGCCGTAACCAATCGCCAGTGCGGTATGGCGGTGAATCACCAATGGAATCAATATAAACGCCAGCAGCTCCCGGGTCAGGTCGTTGAAGAACGCCACACCGCCCATCAGTGGGCCTAGCTGGTCGCCGATCAAGATGGCCGAAAGAGAGTACCAGCCAAAGCCTGACGCCATCGCCAGGCCTTCGTTCCAGCTTAATGAGAGCAGCGGGGCGGCAGCCAAGCCTGCCAGCAGCGAACTTATTGCTAGCGTCACCGCAATCGCCAGCCCCATGCGGTTAAGTAAGATCTGCCTGAGTGGCATGCCGGAGTTACGCAGCTGGCAGCCAATCAGTGCCAGCAGCAGGTAGAGTACCCATTCGGCCAGTAAATCTGCGCTGTTGAAAAGCCTATCACCCAGGAGTGGCCCCAGCAGCAGGCCAGCGATAACTCCCCCTGCCACCACGGCGACCAATAACAGCGAACCCTGCATGGCCGCCAGCTTACTGGTCGGAGCATTTTTCACCACCGGTGAGCTACCGGCCTTAAGCGTTAAACGGCGCGATAGCCACCATAGTGCTGCTAAGTTAAACAGCGTGGTAATGCTAAATAACAGCAAGGCGTTGCCACCCAGGCGCGAAAGCTGGCTAGTCAGGTTTTCAAGCCCGGCAAGGCTTATGCCCATGAAGAGCAGAATCAGGTAAACCGAGCCATTAACCGCTCGGTTGATCAGGTTCTGTAACTGTATGGAACGGACGCGAACCAGATAGCCAAGAAAAAGCGGTAGTAGAACAATCAATAAACCGGAAAACATTTAGGGCGTCGCGCCACCGTTTGGGTTGAAGTTAGTTAATGTCAGCTGCGTTTCGCGGCGACCCTCTTTTCGATACACCGCAGAAAGAATCAGCCCGGGCCAGTCAGGGTGAAAGCTAATGGTTAGCAGGCGGTCGGGCTTCTCGATATCAATGAGCGATACGTTCAGTGCTTCAAACTCTCCTGCGGGAACCTCAATGCTGCCTGGGGCGGTAACATAATATTGAAAGTGCTCATCGCGGCCTTTTTGATCGACAAACTCAATCGCGCAGGGCGTGCTTTGTGTACAGTTTTCGTGTCCCGCCCGGCGGGAGAGATCAAATAGCGCCGCTTGGCGATCTAAAGTGGGGATCTCACCTTCGTTCAGTTGATAGCTATCACCCACGCCCAGCACCGAATAGCTGCTGCTAAAGAGCAGAGCGTTGGTGTCATTGCCATTGAGCGAAAAACGGCTGAACTCCTGGCCGCGCGCCACGGTGATTGAAAAGCGCATATCGCTTAACCAGTGATTCCCTTCGTTAGAGAGGCGATGGGTAATGGTAGCCCCAGGCCAACCGCGAACCTCAAGCCGGTACTGTGCTTCAAAGGGTTGGGGGGCTTCAAAGGGCTGCGGCTCTTTGAACGTCTCAGTTGCTAATGCCATGCCACTTGAGCAGGAAATAGCAAAACCCAACCCCACACACCTGAGCGCGCGGCCAGGTAGTCGTGCGAAAACATTGACCAAGGGCCTTTCCTCCATAAAGGGTATCTTCCTAAGAGCCTTTAGCCACTGCTTGGTTCCCAGCGCGCCAGTATAGCCTGGGTGAGGGGTGGCGTCAGTAACCTGCTTCCGGGTTGATGGTGGAGAGTTTTTCACCCGATTCAAAGGCATGCAAGTAAGCGATCACTTGGTCGATGGCATCATTCAGCGGAGTAGGCGCCGCCATATGGGGTGTGACGATTACCTTAGGATGCTGCCAGAGCGGGTTGTCAGTGGGCAGTGGCTCTTCCTGGAAGACATCCAATAGCGCACCCCGCAGGTGCCCCGGCTGGTTACCGCTACCCAGTGCTTCCAATAGCGCCTGCTCATCAATCAAGCTACCCCGGCCAGGATTAATCACACTAGCCCCTTGGGGCAGCTGGGCCAGCCGCTCGGCGTTGAGAATATGTTGAGTGGCGGCCGTATCGGGCAAAATGGTGATCAGGCTCTGCACTTGGCCGAGCAGTTCGCTTAATCCATCATCGCCATGAAAGCAGTGCACGCCACGGATCTGCTTGGGGGAGCGGCTCCAGCCCAGTACAGGGAAACCTGCTTGCTCCAAGGCGCTGGCCACAAAGCTGCCAATAGCGCCCAGGCCTAATACACCCACCGGCCACTGGGATTTTTCCACCACCTCTTGCGGCTTCCAAGTGGCGTTTTGCTGCTGCTCTGAGTAACGATCCATGCTGCGGTAAAAGTGCAGTACGCCATAGAAGGCGTAATCGGCCATCAGCTCGCCCATGCCCGCATCGCGCAATTTTACAATTGGCACGTCGCTGGGCAGGCCTGGGGTTTTCAGCAAATAATCCACCCCTGCGCCTAAATTGATGATGCCTTTGAGCTGGGTCTGCTCTTGCAGTAAATGGGCGGGGGCTTTCCAGATGGCGAGATAGTCAGCGTCTTTACGCTCATCCGCTGGTGCCTCGCTGGTGAGTACGGTGGCTTGGGGCAACGCTTCCGCAAGCGCCGCTTGCCACTGTGCCGCCTCATCAATATGCACAACAATTTTCATTTCGTTTCCTCTCGCTAAACGTGTTTCCAATGCAGGTTATCATGGTGAGCGATAGGTGCCGTTGCAAGCTCGCATAGTGCAAATAACGATGCCGTATGCACTTTTTGTCATAAAGCCTTTGACCGCTAACCAAGGGTCGGTGCTAGTATCGGCTTAAGACGACATTGGCGGGCCTGCTGCAAGCGCGGCAGATGCAACCCCGACGCCTGATCGGTGGTGGCCAGGTCGATCCTGTGGCCCAGCGTTGCGTGCCTATAGTAGGCAGTGCGCTGGTTCTTGGTGATCTTTAATGGCGAGTTGCCCGATGACTCAGGTTTCCCTGCCTTTCACGCGCGAAGAGTACGCTAACCGCCTGTGGAAAGTGCGTGCTGAAATGGCCAGTCGTGGTATTGACGTACTGATCGTCAGTGACCCTTCCAATATGGCTTGGCTGACCGGCTACGACGGTTGGTCGTTTTATGTGCATCAGTGTGTGCTGGTGGGCCTTGAAGGCGAGCCGGTATGGTTCGGGCGGCGTATGGATGCCAACGGTGCTCTGCTCACCTGTTGGATCGATCCCGAAAACATTACCTACTATCCGGATTACTACGTACAGAATCCGGACATGCACCCGATGGAGTATCTGGCTCAGTCGATCATGCCGGATCGCGGCTGGCATCTGGGGGTGGTGGGTATGGAGATGGATAACTACTACTTCTCCGCCAAGGCCTATCTAAGCCTACTGCGCGAACTCCCCCATGCGCGTTTTATGGATGCCAATGCGCTGGTTAACTGGTGCCGGGCGATCAAATCGCCGCAAGAAGTGGCCTATATGCGCATTGCCGCCAAGATTGTGGAAGGCATGCATACGCGTATTCTTGAAGTGATTGAGCCTGGCTTGCCCAAGAGCAAGCTGGTGTCAGAGATTTACCGCGTTGGCATCGAAGGTTTTGTGGATGAGAACGGCAAAGTATTTGGCGGCGACTATCCCGCCATCGTGCCCATGCTGCCTACTGGTAAAGACGCCGCCGCGCCACACCTAACCTGGGACGACACGCCGTTCCGCAAAGGTGAAGGTACTTTCTTTGAGATTGCCGGGGTGTTTAAACGCTATCATGCGCCGATGTCGCGCACCGTATTTCTGGGCACACCGCCGACGGATTTTATTCGCGCGGAATCAGCTCTGCTAGAAGGCATCGAAAATGGTTTGGCAGTGGCCAAACCTGGTAACCGTACGGCGGATATCGCCATGGCACTGGGTGCGGCGATGGATAAATACGGTTTTGACCGTGGCGGCGCCCGCTGTGGTTACCCTATCGGTATCTCCTATCCGCCCGACTGGGGCGAGCGCACCATGAGTCTGCGCCCCTCGGATGAAACCATTCTCCAGCCAGGCATGACGTTCCACTTCATGCCTGGGCTATGGGTCGATGACTGGGGTCTGGAAATTACCGAAAGCATTCTGATTACCGACGATGGCTGTGAGACGCTGGCCAATTTCCCGCGCCAGCTGTTTGTGAAGTAGTGCTGATATAGCTGCCCGTAACATAAAGGAATTTTTTCATGACGACGATGCGACCAAGTCCCATTTCCGCCACCGTTGATTTTGATGCCGATGGCGTGCAGCACGGCTTTTTAAAGCTACCGATCTCTACCGATGAGTCTGCCTGGGGCGCGGTGATGATTCCTGTGACCGTGGTAAAAAACGGCGAAGGCCCCACGGCACTGCTGACCGGCGGCAACCACGGCGATGAATATGAGGGCATCACCTCGCTACTGAAACTCTCTTCAACGCTGAAGGCAGAGGACGTGACAGGGCGGGTGATTATCGTGCCGTGCATGAATACTCCAGCGGTTATGGCAGGCAAGCGTACCTCTCCGATGGACAAGGGCAACCTCAATCGCAGCTTTCCCGGCGACCCCAATGGCAGCGTCACACCGCAAATTGCCGACTACTTCACCCGTGTGTTGGTACCCATGGCGGACGTGGTGCTCGACCTTCACTCGGGCGGCCGCACGCTGGATATTCTGCCCTTCGGCGCGTCTCACGTGCTGGATAATAAAGAGCAGCAGCAGGCCGCTCTGGAAGGTGCCAAAGCGTTCGGCGCCCCCTATGCCATGGTGATGTTTGAGTTGGATGCGGAAAAACTCTTCGACACTGCCTGCGAGCGCCAGGGCAAAGTCTTTGTGGCCACCGAGCTTGGCGGCGGCGGTACTTCCACCCCACAAAGCATTGCCATTGCCGAGCGCGGCGTGCGCAATTTCCTGATTCACTACGGCCTTGTAGAAGGCGAAGTGGAAATGCCCACAGGTGGGCAACTGTATCTCGATATGCCCGACGCCAGTTGCTACGTGCAGAGCCAGCACTCCGGCGTGTTAGAGCTATTGGTGGCCCTGGGTGATGAAGTGAAAAAAGGCCAAACCATCGCCTACGTGTACGACATGACCCGCAGCGGCACCGATCCGGTTGCCTATAAAGCAGAGCGCGACGGCATTCTAATGGCTCGCCGTGCCCCCTCACTGATCAATATGGGGGATACCCTGGCGGTGATTGCCGATGTTGTTGAACGCCTGGAGGCGTAATCCTCGGCATGATGAAACTTGACCGTTACGATCTGAAAATTCTCGATATCCTCTCCCGCGATGGGCGAATCACCAAGTCGAAGCTAGCCGAGGCGATCAATCTCTCGGTCAGCCCCTGCTGGGAGCGGGTAAAGCGCCTGGAAAAGGCTGGCATCATTGAAGGGTATACCGCGCGCATCAACGCGGACGTGTTGGTGCCGCGCAATCCTGTCTGGGTGCAGATTGAGCTCAAGCAGCACAACGCCGAAAGCTTCACTCGTTTTGAAGCGCTAGTGATGCAAACCCCGGAAGTTACCGAGTGTGTGGCGGTGGGCGGTGGGGTGGATTACTTAGTGAAGTTTGAAGCGCGCACCATCGATAGCTACCAGCGTTTGATGGATAAGTGGCTGGTCTCTGAAGCCGGTATCGAGCGCTACTTCACCTATATCGTGACCAAAACCGTCAAGCGCGTTCCTATAGGCATTGATACCGACGACATTCTTTAATGTAGTTTTGGCCCCCTATCGTAAGCCCACCAAAAAAAAGCACTGCCAAACGCTCTCTGACAAAAAAAGTCGCGTGATAAGTCTCGGTTTTCAAAAACACTTCGTGGCTCCTCTCCGTTAACCTGTGGGCATTCGACGGCAAGGCTAATCAGCACTTGCTGACAATGCCACACAGTGACTGCAGCGCTCGGTTAGCCAGACTGCATTTGAGGGGGAGGTTCCCATGACCACACTATCGACCACGCTCGCCAAGCGCCTGGAAGATCCGCGTCTGTTCCGGCAGTACGCCTACGTGAACGGTAAGTGGACTCACGGGGAAGGCGGTCGCGAAGAGGCTGTCTATGACCCCGCTACCAATGAAGCCATTGGTCATATCCCGTTGCTGGAAGCCGAGCAGATAACCGCCGCTGTAGATGCCGCTGAAGCCGCTTTTGTACAGTGGCGGGCGCTACGCGCCGATGAGCGCTGCGAGCGCCTGCTGGCCTGGTATGACCTGATTCAAGCTAACCGTGAAGACCTTGCGACCATCATGACGCTGGAGCAGGGTAAGCCGCTGCCCGATGCCCGTGGGGAGGTGCAGTACGGTGCCAGTTTCGTGCGCTGGTTCGCCGAAGAGGGTAAGCGTACCTATGGCGAAACCATCCCCAGCCATATTCCCAACGCATCACTTGGTACCATTAAAGAGCCGGTGGGAATCGCGGCGATGATTACGCCATGGAACTTTCCGTTGGCGATGATTACCCGCAAAGCTGCGGCGGCGCTGGCAGCGGGCTGCCCGGTGATCGTCAAACCCGCCAATGAAACGCCCTTCTCGGCGTTGGCGCTGGCGGAGCTGGCCGAGCGTGCTGGGATTCCCGCGGGGATTTTCAATGTGGTGCTGGGCGATCCTGCGGAAGTCTCAAAGATTCTCTGCTCCGAATCGCGTATTCGGGCGTTGTCGTTCACCGGTTCCACCCGCGTGGGCCGTCTGCTGATTGAGCAGAGCGCTAATACCGTCAAGCGGCTCTCCCTGGAGTTGGGGGGCAATGCACCGTTTATCGTTGGGCCCGATATGGATCCCAAAGAGGCGGCCTTTGCAGCCATTGACGCCAAGTTCCAAACCGCTGGGCAGGACTGCTTGGCTGCTAATCGCATCCTGGTGCACGAATCTATCCATGATGAATTCGTAGAGCATTTCAGCGAGCGTATGGCGGCGCTTACCGTGGGCAATGGCCTCCACAGTGAGATAGACCTTGGCCCGTTGATTCACCGTCAGGCGGTAGAAAAGGCGGCCGCGATTGTCGATGACGCCATTTCCAAAGGCGCCAAGATGGTGGGGGGTGATCAAAGCCAAGCACCGGGGGAAAACTTCTTTATGCCGGTGATGCTGACCGGCGTGACGGCGCAGATGAAAGTGTGGCGGGAAGAGAACTTCGCGCCTGTGGCCGGGATCACCGCCTACAGCACCGACGACGAAGTGATTGAAATGGCCAACGACACCGAGTACGGCCTGGCGGCGTATATCTATACCCACGATATTCGCCGCATCTGGAAGCTGATGCGCGCCCTGGAGTACGGCATGGTCAGCGTTAACTCGGTTAAGATGACCGGCCCGCCGGTTCCCTTTGGTGGCGTGAAGCAGTCTGGCCTTGGCCGTGAAGGCGGTGCCACGGGTATCGATGAATACCTGGAAACGAAGTATTACTGCCTGGGCGCGCTGGGTTCGGTGTCGGGTAGTTAAGTCCGGGAACTTGAGTTGGCCTTGTGGGAGGCCGGCTCGGCCGGGCGAAGGCACCGTTAGGTGCCCAAAAATAAGTTCATCATTAATGAATAAAGCACCTCCCCGCTGACTGGAGAGGTTTACCGTACAGAGAGAACACTATGAGCTTGCATCAGGATTTGATCGAACGCGACCGTAAAGTCACTTTCCACGCCTCTACCCACTTGCGCGATTTCGCCCATGGCGATGCGCCGGGCCGCGTGATTACCGGCGGCAAAGGCATCAATATCGTGGATAAGGACGGCCGCGAATTTATCGACGGCTTTGCCGGGCTTTACTGCGTCAACATCGGCTACGGGCGCACCGAAGTCGCCGAGGCGATCTATAAGCAGGCACTTGAACTCTCTTACTACCATACCTACGTAGGTCACTCCAACGAGCCGCAGATCGAGCTTTCCGAGCGTATTCTAAAAATCGCCGGGATGAATATGTCCAAGGTTTACTACGGCATGTCGGGTTCTGATGCCAACGAAACCCAGCTCAAGATCGTACGCTACTACAACAACGTGCTGGGCCGTCCGCAGAAGAAAAAGGTTATCTCACGTATGCGTGGTTACCATGGTTCGGGCATTGCCTCGGGCTCGCTGACCGGCCTGAAAGCGTTCCACGACCACTTCGATCTGCCCATCGATACCATTCGCCATACCGAAGCGCCGCATTACTACCTGCGTGCCGCCGAACAGCACGGCATGACCGAGCTGGAGTTCTCTGCGTATTGCGCTGAGAAACTGGAAGCGATGATTCTGGAAGAAGGCCCGGATACCGTGGCCGCCTTTATCGGTGAGCCGGTACTGGGTACTGGCGGTATCGTACCGCCGCCGGAAGGCTACTGGGATGCCATTCAAAGCGTGCTGGCGAAGTATGACGTGCTGCTGATTGCCGATGAAGTGGTCTGTGGCTTTGGCCGTACCGGCTCTGACTTCGGTAGCCACCACTACAATATGAAGCCTGACCTGGTCACCATCGCCAAGGGCTTAACTAGCGCCTACCAGCCGCTCTCCGGCGTGATTGTGGGTGAGAAAGTCTGGCAGGTGCTGGAGCAGGGCACCGGTGAGTACGGCCCCATCGGCCACGGCTGGACCTACTCTGGCCACGCCCTGGGCTGTGCGGCAGGGCTAGCTAACCTGGATATCATCGAGCGTGAAAACCTGGTGGGTAACGCGTCGGAAACCGGTGCTTACTTCCAGCAGCAGCTAAAAGCCAATTTCGAAGGTCATCCGTTGCTGGGCGACGTTCGTGGTGTAGGCCTGATGGCGGCACTGGAGTTCTCTCCGGATGCCAAGCAGCGCCTGCACTTCGACCCAGCGCTTAAAGTTGGCCCTCGCGTGGCGGCTGCCGCCATGGAAGAGAACCTGATTGCCCGGGCCATGCCGCAAGGCGATATTCTCGGCTTTGCGCCGCCGCTGACCATTAATCGTGGTGAAGTGGACGAGATGATTGGCCGCGCCAAGCGCGCCATTGACCGGGTTACCGATGAGCTTACGCGCTCTGGCGACCTGAAAAGCGGTGAAAAAGAGGCCGCGTTTACGGTCTGACCGAGTGTCGTAGCCTTCTGAGCGCCGCTGCCTGTGCAGCGGCGCTTTTGTTATTGAAGGTGTCGTCTATGCTAAAGATATAAGCTGAACTCAGGTCACAATCAATTGAAAGTTAAGGAGTAGCCAACGATGCAACCGGTCTTAGCCTTCGATGTATACGGTACGCTGATCGATACCCAAGGCGTTACCGTTGAGCTCGAACATCGCCTAACGGATGCTTCCAAAGCTGGCGAATTTGCTCGCCGCTGGCGCGATAAGCAGCTTGAGTACAGCTTTCGCCACGGCCTGATGGGGGCTTACGTGCCGTTCTCGGAGTGCACCCGCGAAGCGCTGGTTTTTATTGACCGTGCACTGCAAACCGGGCTTTCGGATAATGACCAAGATCATCTGATGACGGTGTATGCTGAGCTGCCCGCGTTTGACGATGTAGTGCCTGCGCTCGATCAGCTTCGCGAAGCGGGCATACGCTGCGTGGCGTTTTCGAACGGCACAGCAGATGCCGTGTCCAAGTTACTCACTCGAGCAGGCGTTGAGAGCCATATGGACGATGTAATCAGCGCCGATGAGGTAAAACGCTTTAAGCCAGACCCCGCAGTGTACGCGCATTTGCGTAGCCGCTTAGAGACACGCCCCGAGCACACATGGTTGGTTTCCAGTAACCCTTTTGATGTGATTAGCGCCACCCACGCAGGCCTACGCAGTGCCTGGATACGGCGCAGTTCCGACGCCCCTTTCGACCCTTGGGGTGTCGAGCCGGATATGACGGTTACCGATCTAGAAGCATTGGCAGAGCGCATAATCCGCTAGGTTGTTAACCTACGTCGACAAGCCGCATAATGACGTACGCTTAACGACTTAGGAGATGACCATGTCAGAAAAAATTTACTGTGTTGCCGGTTTTAGGCCCAAACCTGGCAAAGAAGAAGCGGTATTCAAAGCGCTTCAGTCGTTAGAGCCGAACACCCACCGGGAAGATGCGTGCATTCACTACACCGTAACCCGGCAGATTGATAACCCCTTCGCCCAGGGCACCAGTTATCCGATTGTTTTTCATGAAATCTGGGCCAGTCGCGAAGAGTTTGAAGCCCATTGTCAGCGCAAAGAGATTCAAGACTTCTTTGCCAAGCACGTTGAAGCGCCGGATGGCGATATCGAAGATGCCAACGTGTGTGTTTATACCGACGAACCATGGAATTTTGACGCGCCCAAGGTTTAAGCGAATCAAGGTTTCAGTGAAAAAGGAGCCAACATGACCGATAAAAAGATGAACGTCGAGAGCTTTAACCTGGATCACACCAAGGTAAAAGCCCCGTACGTTCGGTTAGCCGATATTAAAGAAGGCCAGAACGGCGACCGTATTCATAAATATGACTTGCGTATCTGCCAGCCCAATAAAGAGCATATGGAGATGCCGGCACTGCACTCCCTTGAGCACTTGATGGCTGAGCTGTCGCGCAATCACACCGATAAAGTGGTCGATATCAGCCCCATGGGCTGCCAAACCGGCTTCTACATCGCAATGATTAACCACGACGACTACGACGGTGTGATCACTATCATCGAACAAACCCTAAACGATGTGCTAGAAGCCACCGAAGTACCTGCCTGCAACGAGATGCAGTGCGGCTGGGCCGCCAGCCACAGCCTGGAAGGCGCTAAAGAATTGGCCAAAGGCCTACTGGCCAAGCGTAGTGAGTGGACTGAAGTGTTCGCCTAAGCGCTATGTGGCAGCAAAAGGTCGTTAGACGGCGCCTCCCCCTTGTTACATATAGCAAAGGGGAGGCGTTTTTATTGAGCGTGCTTTAACGAATGGAAAACGCCGACCAACAGTGACATGCTGGCGCATTGAAAGCATTTTTTCATGGGGGAGGCGTTACTATGCTGTTGGACACGTGGCTTTTATACCTAATCGCCTGCCTTGGCCTTTCGCTTTCGCCTGGGCCAAACGGCCTGCTGGCGCTGACCCACGGTGCGCTACATGGCAGCCGTAGAACCCTGTTTACCATCGTAGGCGGCGCCACAGGATTTATGCTGATTATTGCCCTGTGCATGTTTGGCATTGGTGCGCTGCTTAAGTCGTCGGTGGTGTGGTTAACAGTGCTGAAATGGGTCGGTGGGGGGTATCTTATTTGGCTGGGTATCCAGGTATGGCGCTCGCCGCCGATTACGGGCGAGGTGGATGTGAGCGCAAGCCAAGCGAGCGGGTGGCATCTGTACCGCCAGGGGGTGCTGGCATCGGTTACCAACCCCAAGGTACTGTTATTTTTTAGCGCTTTTCTACCTCAGTTTATCGACCCACAGCGCAGTTTGATGCTGCAATATTTCGTGCTGGCAGGCACCTTTGTGGCTATTGAATGTATGGTTGAAGGCCTGCTCGCCAATATGGCTAACCGCATTCGCCACTGGCTGAAGCGTGTTGGCCGCGGCTTCAATCGCACTTGCGGCGGCATCTTCGTTGCCATCGGGGCTGCGTTGCCGCTGAGGACATAAGGCACCTGGAAGCGACGGTTTTTTACACTTCCCCCACTTACCTGTATCAACGTCATTAGCTGCCGGTATTTAGTTGTAAAGGCGGCGCATTCCTGTGCATGAAATTGATGATGCTAAATATGCGTATCGGCAGCGAGCAGTTCGATAGAGTTGGCGACGTTGCGTGCATCGTGAAGAATTCTGTTCACGATGGCATCAATTTCATTGACGCTGGATTGGCTGACCTTGCCTTGTTCGATGACTTGTTGCATGGCTTGGGTCGTGTGTTCCACCAGACTGCTATTGTCATTCAGCACCTGGGTTATTTGAGCCACCGCCTCAGTGGCTCCCTTGGCGAGCTGCCGTACCTCGTTGGCAACCACCGCAAAACCTCGCCCCTGCTCGCCCGCACGGGCGGCTTCCACGGCAGCGTTAAGCGAGAGCAGGTTAGTTTGGCTGGCAATTTTCGCAATTGATGCGGTAATTGTATTGATGCTTTGAGACTGCTTATGCAGAGCATCAATCAGTTCCTGGGCTTTGGAAAGGGTTTGTGCTGCCTGTTCAGCCCCTTTCACCATTTCATCCAGATGATCGAGACTATCTTTTGCGGTTTGCTCAATTTGTGATGTACTACTTTGCGCAGAGCTGATTGTCCCGGATGTCGCAGTGGCTTTTTCGACCAGAGGCGTGATGTCGCTGGCGAATTTGACGACTTCAATGACATTGCCCTCCGCGTCCGTGACTGGGTTATAGGTTGCTTCAAGCCATACTGACTTGCCTTGTGCATCTACTCGTTCAAAGCGGCCGCTGGTGAACTTACCGCTGGCAAGCCCTTGCCAGAACGTGGGCTGCTGGCGATAGAAATCGGGCCGACAAAACATCTTGTGGTGCTTGCCCACCAGTGCTTCCCTGCGGTAGCCCATGACTTTCTCGAAGTTGTTGTTCACATCCAGTATATAGCCTTCCGGGGAGAACTCGATCACGGCCATGGAACGATGTAGCGCATGTAACAGCGCATCCTGATGCCTGGCTTCCTGATGGCTGGCGGTGACTTCATTCGCCACCTTGATGATCTCAGTGACCTTCCCCGTGCGAGTACAGATAGGCAGATAGGTTGCTTCAAGCCATACCTCTTCGCCATTCTCTCTAAAGCGACGAAAACGCCCATGGTGGCTTTTACCAGCGGCAAGCGAGAGCCAAAATGAGTGGTACGCTGGGCGTTGTGCTTCGGCATGATCGCAGAAGATACGGTGATGTTGTCCTTTGATGTCCTGCAGGTGGTAACCCATAACCTCAAGAAACGGCTGGCTGGCGTGCTTGATAACTCCCTGTGGTGTAAAGAAAATACAGGCTGTGTGATTTAGTAATGCTTCATAGAGAGATACATTAAGAAAATGGTTGAACATTTGGCCCTCTCTGTATTTTTAGTGGGGTTATGCTATGTTCAGGCGGAGGTAGTGAACTAAAATTACTATGGCAGGTTTTTAAAAAAAATCTAACTTTTTAAATTGTCTATTATTTGGAGATGCTGTTTCTTTATATTTTACATGGGCTTGTGTTTTTTAAATCGTGGGGGGTAATTAGCTCATTAAAGCATGTTGGTTAACTTTCTTTGAGTTTCTTTATTATCTTTAGACTAAAGTTTAATTATTAGTTTGTTTTTGTGATGGTAAAGCTTGATTGGGTCAGTGATAAAGTATAGCTTGGCCGGTGATGAACGATGACCCAAAGCGGCGGAAGGAAGAATTGTCATGTTAAACAAACGATGGCAATACATCAGTCAATACAAACTGACCCATGACGTTGACACGGATGCACTTGATAAGCTGGTCGCCTCTATAGCCGATTTCTTTGAATTTCCCATTGCAATGATTTCGATTATTGGTCAGCAGCAGTGGTTTATTGCAAAAGCAGGCTTGAATGTCGACATTACCTCGTTAGAGGATGCTTTTTGCCGTCATGTAGCCTCACTGCGTTCACCGCTTGTCATTGAAGATGCAAGCCTGCATCCGGATTTCCGTGACAATCTGCTTGTTGTTGCGAAGCCGAAAATCCGTTTTTATGCGGGAGTACCGCTGATAGCTGGTGGCCGAGAGGTTGGTGCTGTCTGTTTGCTGGATAACCAACCCAATAAGCTTTCCCCCAAGGATCTGCGCTTTCTGGAATCGCTTGGTTATTTTATCAGTGGCTATATTCGTCTTATCGGGGAGCAGGGGGGCGGGCTCAGAGGTGCTGATTTTGCAACGATGATTGAGTCTGCTGATGTAGGCGTTTGGGACTGGGAAATTGTCAACGATTACAATGTGTTCAACCAGCATTGGTGTGAACTGCTAGGTCTGCGGCTGGACGAGGTCGAAAGCCGTTCCCGATTCTGGAAAAGCCTGGTGCATGATGAGGATGCCCCTCAACTCAACAGGGAGATCAGCGCCCACCTGGCCGAGGAGGGCGCAGTGCTCAACGTGGAATATCGCATGCGTCATGCCCAGGGGCACTGGGTGTGGGTTAACACCTGTGGTCGTGTAGTGGCTAACGACAGTAACGGGCGTCCGCTGCGAATGACCTGTGTGACACGTGATATTTCAGAAAGGAAGCGGGCTGAGCTGCGTGAGCAAAAGCAGGTACAGCTACTGAATTTTATGAATCGGGCGCAAAGCGTTTTTCTTCATGAAAAGAATATTCGCCACTCCTGCGAGCTTATTTTCGATGAGCTCCTTTCGCTTGCGGAGAGCCAGTTTGGGTTCATTGGGCAAGTGGTGGTGCAAGAAACAGGCGAAAAATCACTGTTTATACACGCACTTTCCAATATCAGCTGGAGTGCAGAAACAAATGAGCAGTATCGTGCCTACCAGCGTGGTGAACTGTTCTTCAACAGCCTGGATAACCTTTTTGGCCATGTCATCACTAGCGGTGGTGTGGTAATGGCGAACCAGCCTCGGCATCACCACGCTTCTAGAGGAACGCCGGCAGGGCATCCACCGTTACTTCGCTTTTTAGGGCTGCCTATCAAGATTGGTGATGAAACGGTAGGAATGATTGGGCTGGCAAATAAAGAAGAGGATTACACCGACGAAGACGCCCAGTTTCTTCACCCCTTGTTAGATACATTGGTGGCACTGTTTTATGCATTGGAAGTAGAAAAATCAAGATTGAATGCAGAACAGAAGTTACGCTACTTAGCTGAAACGGATGTGTTGACGAAACTGCCCAACCGTCGAGCCTTTATAGAACGTGTACATGGTTTTTATTCTCAATCATCCGTCTTTACTATTGCCATTATTGATATTGACTATTTTAAGTCAATTAATGACAAGTATGGGCATCAAGTGGGGGACGAGGTGTTGCAGGAAGTCGCTTTTCGCTTAAGTAGCTACCTGCGATCTGATGATCTCATTGCCCGCATGGGCGGAGAAGAGTTCGGTTTGTGCCTGTATGATACCCAAGGTGCGCCGACGCTTGAGGCGTTGCGAAAAGCGATAGCCGCAGAGCCTGTATGGACGAGTGAAGGTGAAGTCTATGTGACCGTCAGTATTGGCGCGAGCCAAGTGGTGCCCAGCGGCTGTACCGATCATTGGGAGGCTGATTTACGCCATGCTGACCTTGCGTTGTATCGCGCAAAAAATGAGGGGCGTAATCGTGTTAAGTGGCATATACCAAGCGTGATGACGAGTCTAACATGAGCATTCCTTTTATCATCAAGCCTGACCGTTTGTTGAAAAGCGGACTTCTCGCCTGTGCGGGATCATTGACAGCCGGAAAACTTACCCCTATAAACGCCTGACAACCCACCACCCTAGGCGACCATGTTCCTCCTAATCACGATTGCTACCCTTTCAATCGCGTTCTCGTTTTTATGTTCCATCCTTGAAGCGGCGCTTCTTTCAATTACGCCCAGCTACATTGCTAAGCAGAAAGAAGACAACCCCAAGCTGCACGCCTCGCTTACGCGCCTGAAGGCTAATATCGACCGGCCCCTAGCCGCTATTTTGACGCTCAATACGATTGCCCATACTGTGGGTGCAACTGCTGTGGGGGCTCAAGCGGCGGTCGTGTTTGGCGAAGCCTCTATTGCCATCGTTTCGGCAGTAATGACAATGGCGATTTTAATACTGTCGGAAATTATTCCTAAAACCATAGGCGCGACGTACTGGCGCGGCTTGTCACCGTATTTGCCACGCCTGTTAAACCCGATGATCATTGGCTTGCTGCCTTTTATCTGGATGTCGGAGCAGATCACCCGCCGGCTAGGTAAGTCAGAGCATGACGTCGATCTGCGTGATGAAATTAAAGTACTTGCCCGCGTCGGCCTGGAAGAGAAGGTTCTGGACGAGGACGAGTCGCGCACCATTATCAATATGCTCAACTTGCACGATATCGTCGTCAGCAAAGCGATGACGCCGCGCACGGTGTGTGAAACCGTTTTGCCTGACATGACCGTGAAAACGTTCGATGAGCAGTATGGCAAAGCACCGTTTACGCGCTTCCCAGTGATGGACAACGGTGAGCAGGCCTTTGGTTATGTGCATAAAGCAGATATGTACCACGCTGACGATGCCAAAACGATGCGCGAGTTGATGCATCCGATTGGCAGCGTGGACGTCTCACATAACATCGAGCAGGTATTCACCTCTATGCTAAAAGATCACCTGCACATGCGGGTTGTCTACGACGAGCATGGCACTTTTGTAGGTTTAATCACGTTAGAAGACATTATCGAAACCATTCTGGGGCAAGATATTGTTGATGAGACCGACAATGTGGCCAATCTACGCCACTATGCTAAACAGCAGTGGATCAAGCGGGTTAAACGGGAAGATAAAGCTGCCAAAGCAGCCGAGTAATCCCAAAGAAGGTGCTCTCTGTTGTTGATTTAAAGCGGCGCCTTGGGGCGCCGTTCTGCTTTTACAGGCATTTATATTCAGGCTTTTACGCCGTTAGACTACGCTTGGCAGAGCGAGTGAACGTTGTACTACGACTCGCTGTCTTAGCGCTAAATGATCTATAGTGAAGGTGTTGAAAGTCAAATAAGCTATTAGGGCGTCTAACGCCCATTAAGGAGGAAAGCATGTCATTACGTATTAATGCAGTCGTGCCCGATTTCGAAGCGGAGACGAGCCAAGGGCCGATTCGTTTTCATGACTGGATTGGCGACAGCTGGGCGATCCTGTTTTCGCATCCTAAAGACTTTACCCCGGTTTGCACGACAGAATTCGGTGCCGTCGCGCAGCTGAGCGCAGAGTGGAAGAAACGTGGCACCAAAGTAATCGGTGTTTCCGTGGATGGTGTTGAAGACCACAAACGCTGGGGCAATGACATCCAAACCGTCAGCGGCAGCGAAGTCGATTTTCCGATCATCGCCGACGACGGTCTTACGGTGTCAAAGCTGTATGACATGCTGCCGGAAGATGCCTACCTGCCCGATGGCCGCACGCCAGCAGACAGCGCAACGGTGCGCTCGGTGTTTATTATCGGGCCGGATAAGCAGTTGAAGCTTTCCATGACCTATCCAATGACCGTAGGGCGTAACTTTGCGGAAATCCTACGCGCCCTGGATGCATTGCAAACCACGACGAAACACGGCGTTGCCACCCCAGCTGATTGGACGATAGGTCAGGACGTGATTATTCCGCCTAGCGTTTCTGACGCCGATGCCAAGCAGAAGTATGGCGAGTATGAAACGGTTCTGCCTTACCTGCGTAAGACGCCACTGCGTTAATTGCGTTAGTAGAATAGTGTAAAAAGCGAAAAGCCAGCGCCTATGCGCTGGCTTTTGCATGGGCCATCAAGTGGACTCTATACAATGTTTTTGTCGGGCGTACGTAGGAGTTCGCTGACGGAGAAGCGAAGCAGGAGAGAGTAGTGGTTTGCAGCACTTAGCCGAAAAAGCTAATCGTCTAGCGTTTTGCGGGAAGAGATTCGCGAGGCGGGGTGGTGGTCGCTAATGTTGTGCAACAGATCGAATTGGCGGGCGCAGTGACGGCAATCCCGGCACATCGACAGGTGAAGACGAAGAGCCATCTTTTCACGCAATGTTAATATTTTGTCCTGTTTTAAAGACATCAACCTCGTGGCTTCGCGGCACATAAGCATATCAGGTTCCCCTCAGCTAATTTAACCAACCATGATCCAAGCACTCTCTTAGCCGTAAACGCGCACGGTGTAAGATGACCCAGCAGTTGGTTTCAGTAATGCCGGTTTCCTTACAGATCTCTGTGGTGGAGAGCCCCATGAGTTCACGCAAGGTAAATACGCGTGCGATATTCTCCGGTAAGGCTATCAAGCAGGCATCAAATACTTGCCAAAAACGCTGGTTTTCTAACACCTGCTCAGGCTCTCCCCAGTGGCTGGGGCGGGCAGCGCTTTGCCAGTGACCATTCTGTTGAAATAGACGGTCAAGGGTGTCGTCATCTAAGTCCAGGCCTAACGGTTGCCAAGTACCTTGACGGCGCTGTTGACGCAGTTGATCCAGAATTTTGTATTTTAATATGCCAAATACCCAGGTCTCGAACTCGGAGCGCCCTTCAAAGGTGGCGCTTTTCTCAAAGGCGGTGAGCAGGGTCTCCTGTACAGCATCTTCAGCGGCGGTAGAGTCGCGTAACTGCAGGCGCGCAAAGGCCACTAAGCGGGGTCGTAGCTTGGTAAAGTGGGCGGCGGCGAACGTAGCGGAATGAGGCACGAGAATCCCCTTTTAATGTTCCCAAGGCGCACTACTGACATCGCGCTAATGAAAACCATCGTTATTTATTCATTAGGCATTAATGCGTTAAAGTACGTGTTGATACCACGTTAGACAACAACGTGTCGTTCTCTTTGATGCCTTTCTGAATGCCAACCGAGTTTATGCTGTCCATGGAAAATACGTTGTTATTAGGGTTTTTGGGCAGCTTAATTGCTGGATTGTTGACGGCGGTAGGTGCGCTACCGGTGCTGCTAGGTAAAACGCCTAGCCGTGGCTTTCGTGATTTGGCGTTAGGTTTTGCGGCGGGGGTAATGCTGGCAGCGTCATTCTTTTCGCTGATTATTCCAGCGCTTGAAGCTGCGGAAATCTATTATCCCGGTGGCCCCGTGCCTGCCGCGATTGTTTGTGCGGCTATTTTGTTAGGAATGGGCGCGATTGCGCTGCTTAACGAGCATCTGCCCCATGAGCATTTTGCCCAGGGCCGTGAAGGGCCGGAGGCTGCATCGCTTCGCCGGGTGTGGCTGTTTGTGTTTGCGATTACTATCCACAACCTGCCGGAAGGCATGGCAGTGGGCGTTGGCTTTGGGGCCAATGGGTTAGAGGGCGGTATGCCCCTGGCGATCGGTATTGGCTTACAGAACATGCCAGAAGGACTCGCCGTTGCGGTCGCCTTAATGGGCGAGGGCTACTCAAAGTGGCGCTCCTGGTCGATTGCTGCGCTAACCGGCCTAATCGAGCCCGTTGGCGGGCTATTTGGTGCCAGTATTGTCAGCGTTTCCCAAATACTGCTGCCCTGGGGCCTGGCCTTTGCCGCCGGCGCGATGCTGTACGTGATCAGCCACGAAATCATCCCCGAAACCCACCGCTGCGGGCACCAGAAAAAAGCCACCTTTGGCTTGGCGATGGGGCTGGTGATTATGCTGTTCTTGGATGTGTGGCTGGGTTAATTGCGCGTTAACCTATGACATCCGCGCCACCGTGAGGCCCCGTTTGATGGCACAACCGGTGGTCGCTGAGTACGTCAATAATATGGCACTGGCCAACATTGCCCCCCGCACATTGATTGATCATGCGTTTGAGCTCATCGCGTACCGAGGTGAGTCGTGCAAGTCGTGCCTCGACCTCGGCTAGGTGACGCTTCGCTAGCGTGTCTACCTCTTCGCAGGGCATAGTGGGGTAATCCGCCATTTGTAACAGCTCCCGGACTGCCTCCACCGAAAAGCCAAAATCCCGCGCATGGCGAATAAACGTCAAACGGCGGATAGCAGCAGTAGTGTAGCGCCGCTGATTGCCTTCGTTGCGCGGTGCTGAAGGCAGTAGCCCAATCTGTTCGTAGTAGCGCACCGTTTCTGGCTTGCAGCCGGACTCGCGTGCCAGCTCACCAATGCCGATATAACGCTCAGTGGCAGTTGGCTCAGGGGTTTGATCTTTCATTACTTGAACCTCTAGTGACTACAGGTATTACGCTGCTCCTAAGATAGACTAACTTGGAGCAAAGAGCGATGAGTACGACCACACCGGCTAAAACCTCTGCAGTTTCTCCGTCGCCGACCACCCTGCGCGTGCAAGGTATGGACTGCGGTGGCTGCGAACGTAAAGTTGAGGCGGCGCTAAATCGTTTAAACCATGTTGAACATGTTTCCGCGAGTTCTGTCACCGGCTCGGTGCGATTAACCGCACCGCCCGGTAAGACCCTGCCACATTCCGATATTGAGTCAACGATCACGGCTCTGGGCTACCAGGTAATCGATGAGTCGGTGAACACAACTGAATCGGAAAAGTCGTCCTCATGGTGGCAGTCGCCTAAAGGGCGTTTGGTGATTGTCAGTGGTGTATTGCTGGCGCTTGCCTGGGGGCTTAAATTCGCCTGGCCCACCCTGGGCAGTTGGCCGTTCATCGCCGCAACGGTCGTTGGTCTTGTGCCGGTTATTCAGCGTGCTTGGCAGGCGCTTAAGATGGGTAACCCTTTCACCATTGAAATGCTGATGAGCATCGCAGCCCTAGGGGCACTGGCGATAAACGCCGCCGCTGAAGCGGCAGTGGTGGTGTTTCTATTTGCAGTGGGGGAGATGCTGGAAGGCGTTGCCGCCGCTCAGGCGCGCCGCAGTATTTCGGCGCTTTCCAAGCTGACTCCCTCTACTGCGCGGTTGATGGAGCAGGGCGAAGCTCGGGAAGTTGCTGCCGCGTCTCTGGTGCCGGGGCAACGAGTGCAGGTACGCCCTGGCGACCGTCTGCCCTGTGACGGGCAAATTATTGCCGGTCACTCCTCGATTGATGAATCGCCTGTGAATGGTGAGTCGGTGCCACGGGAGCGTAGCGAAGGCGAGTCAGTATTTGCTGGCACCGTCAATCTGGATGGCGTGCTTGAAGTTGAGGTAACCCGCAGCGCTGAAAACAACACCATCGCCCGAGTGATTAAGCTCGTGGAGGAGGCTCAGGCGGCCAAAGCACCGGTGGCGCGTTTTATTGACCGCTTTGCGTTTTACTATATGCCTGCGGTCGTCGGGGTGGCGCTGCTGGTCGCTATCGTACCGCCGCTGGTATCGACGATGCTGTGGTCGGAATCCATCTATCGCGCCCTAGCGCTACTGCTTATTGCTTGCCCCTGTGCGCTGGTGATTTCGACGCCCGCGGCCATTGCAGCCGGGTTATCGGTGGGCGCTCGCAACGGTCTGCTGATGAAAGGCGGTGCGGTATTAGAGCAGTTAGGCAAACTCAAGCGGGTCGCGCTGGATAAAACCGGCACGCTAACCGCGGGCAAACCCACCGTGACGGATGTAGAGAGCCTTGAAGCGGGTAGCCGTCTTGATAAAAGCCGTTGCGCTGAGATAGTGCGTCTTGCTGCCGCTCTGGAGCAGGGCTCGAGCCACCCCCTCGCTGTGGCGATCAGTGACTATTATGACCGGCAGGAGGGGGCTTCGGTACCTACTGTGCAAGGTGCTCGTGCGCTAGCAGGGCAGGGCGTTGCCGGACATGTCGAAGGACGTGAGTTAATGCTGGTGAGCCCGCGCTATTTACAATCTTTCACCCAGCACACCGGTGAGATAAAAGCCCGTATTGCGGCGTTGGAAGCGCAGGGCAAAAGCTTGGCCATATTGCTAGAAAGAGGGATAGAAAGAGGGATAGAAGGAGAGGACGGGATAGAAAGTGAGCGCCTATTAGGACTAATCGCTCTGCGTGATGAACCCCGTGAAGATGCTCGCGAAGGTCTTCAAGCGTTAGAGCGCCTAGGTGTGCAAGCCGTGATGCTCAGCGGTGATAATGCCCGCACCGTGGCGGCCATTGGTGAACAGTTGGGCATTGAAGCAGAAGGCGAGCTGATGCCGGAAGATAAAGCCCAGCGCGTGCGCGAGTGGCAGGCGCAAGGGCTTGGGCCAGTGGGTAAAGTGGGCGATGGTATTAACGATGCACCAGCACTCGCAGCGGCAGAAGTGGGTATTGCCATGGGTAGCGGTACCGATGTGGCGCTTGAAACCGCCGACGCCGCGCTGCTTAAAAACCGCGTAGGTGGGATAGCCGAGATGATCGCACTTTCCCGGGCGACCATGCGCAATGTAAAAACCAACGTGGCCTTGGCGCTTGGCTTCAAGGCGCTGTTTTTGGTCTCTACGGTGCTGGGGATTACAGGGATGTGGGTCGCGGTAATGGCTGACACTGGGGCGACCGTGCTGGTCACCCTCAATGCATTGTACTTATTGCGTTACCGCTTTAATGAAATTGGCTAGAAAGCGATCAGCTAGAAAGAGTCGACTAGTGGCTCTGTACGTACTCAACCAACGCCTGGGCGAAGGAGTCGGTAGAGCCAGTGCCGCCCATATCGGGGGTGACCATATCGCGGCGGGTTTCCAGCACGGTACGGATACCCTGGCGGATGGCGGTGCCTTTCTCTGTCATGCCCAGGTGATCAAGCATTTGTGCTGCGGCGAGCAGCAAGGCGCAGGGGTTAGCGATGTTTTTGCCTTCGATATCCGGCGCTGAGCCATGCACAGCTTCAAAGATCGCTGCTTTTTCGCCGATGTTCGCCCCTGGAGCCAAACCCAAACCGCCGACTAAGCCAGCGCAAAGGTCAGAGAGAATATCGCCAAACAGGTTGGTAGTGACCACCACATCAAACTGATGTGGGTTCATTACCAGCTGCATGCAGGCGTTATCGACGATCATCTCTTGGAATTCGATCTCGGGGTACTCTTTGGCAATCTCCCGCGCTACGTCCAGAAATAAACCCGAGCTGGTTTTGATAATGTTGGCTTTGTGTACCGCGGTGACTTTTTTGCGACCGTTGTTTTTGGCCAGCTCAAAGGCGTAGCGCACAATGCGCTCGGAGCCTTTGCGAGTTACTTTGATCACCGAAATGCCAGTATCGCCGTCGTCTATCATCTCCTGGCCGTCGGAAAGATACGCGCCTTCGGTGTTTTCGCGCACGGTGATCATATCAATATCGTCGTAGCGCGAGCGGGTACCGGGGAAGCTAATCGCCGGGCGCACATTGGCATAAAGGTCAAAGTGACGACGTAGCTGCACGTTAATTGAGGAGAAGCCTTTGCCAATCGGCGTGGTCAGCGGGCCCTTCAGCGCAATGCCGTATTTCTCGATGGCATCCAACGACTCCTGGGGAATCAGCGTCCCATGCTTTTCCAGGGCGCCTAAGCCAGCGTCGATGTGCTGGTAGATTAAGCCACAATCTAAGGCGTCGAGTACTCGCAACGTGGCCTCCATAATTTCGGGACCGATACCGTCGCCCTTGATGACTGCAATAGATTGGCTCATGTGCTGCTCCTCTTTGAGCGACAAGTGTGTTGCGTATGCCGCTTCAACGTAAATAGTTGGGACTTGATAAGACATCATTTTCGAGTGCAATGGTACGCCAAATTGAATCTAGAGGGCACCCTGCAAAGGGTGTAGCGCGGGTGCAAAGAGCGCTAATTGCTGCTAGAATGCCGCGGCTTATAGCGCCACGCTTTAACTTTGCGTTCTTCTTACAGCAAGGCATAACGGTAATGATCTTTTCACGTTTATTCCAGAAACTACCTATTTCAGGGCTGATGACTCCGCCCTAGGTTTTCCCCCTCCTCAAGAAAACGTCTGGCCTCGTTAATTGCGTTGTCATGGCGTTGCAGCATGCTACTGTCGGCCGCACCCTAGGTTGCTCCAGCACTGACTCATTGGTTTGACGCCGCACGTCTTGTGTGTGCTGATGCGCCGCGTCGAGAGTTTGTAAAATCTTAACCTCCAGCCATGGACTTCCTGAATGTCTCTCTATACCAAGCAAGAGTGGTTTTCCAACATTAAAGGCGACACGCTCTCGGGAATCGTTGTCGCCCTTGCACTGATTCCCGAAGCGATTGCTTTTTCAATCATTGCAGGCGTTGACCCTAAAGTTGGTCTTTACGCTTCCTTCTGTATCGCTGTGGTCATTGCGTTCACTGGTGGCCGCACCGGCATGATTTCGGCAGCGACGGGGGCTATGGCGTTACTGATGGTGACGCTGGTGAGAGAGCATGGGCTTGAATATCTGCTGGCGGCAACACTGCTTACCGGGGTGTTTCAGATTGTCGCCGGGTATATGCGCATGGCCGAGCTGATGCGCTTCGTGTCGCGCTCGGTGGTGACGGGCTTTGTCAACGCCCTGGCGATTCTGATCTTCATGGCCCAGCTGCCGGAGCTGACCAACGTCACCTGGCACGTATACGCCATAACGGCGGCTGGACTAGGCGTCATATATGGTGCCCCGTGGCTAAGTAGAATTACCTTCCCGGGCGTTGGAGTTTATCTTCTGGTCTTGGGTTTTGCATTGGCAGTTGGTGGTTTTGATTTCCGCTGGGGGTATGGTGTAGCCATCATCGGGATCGCTTGTGCAAGTGTTTTTTCGCGCTGGGTGCGTAACCTTGAGATCCCGTCGCCTCTATTGTGTATCGTTTTAATGACTGGCGTTGCTTCAGCTTTTGGCATGGATATTCGCACCGTGGGCGATATGGGCGAGCTTCCGGATACGCTACCGGTATTCCTCTGGCCCAATGTACCGCTGAATCTCGATACGCTAATGATCATTCTGCCTTATGCGCTGATGCTGTGTGTGGTGGGCCTTCTGGAGTCCATGATGACCGCGACCATCGTGGATGACTTGACCGGTACTCCCAGTGACAAGAACCGCGAGTGCAAGGGCCAGGGCGTGGCCAACATCGGCTCGGGCCTTATGGGGGGCATGGCAGGGTGCGCGATGATCGGTCAATCGGTAATCAACATTAAATCGGGTGGCCGTACGCGCCTTTCAACGCTGATAGCGGGTGTCGTACTACTGATGATGGTGGTCTTTTTAGCCGATTGGGTTTCGCAAATTCCAATGGCGGCGCTGGTGGCGGTAATGATTATGGTGTCGATCGGTACCTTTAGCTGGGAGTCGATTCGTGATCTTAAAAAGCATCCGATAAGCACCAATATTGTCATGCTGGCAACAGTTGCAGTTACCGTCAGTACACATAACTTAGCGATTGGTGTTTTTGTAGGCGTGCTGCTAGCAGCGCTATTCTTTGCTAATAAAGTGGGCAACATTCTCTACGTTGGTTCAAAAGAAGTGGAAGTCGGTAAGCAGCGTGAATATCAGGTGGTCGGCCAAGTGTTCTTCGCCTCTTCTGAGCGTTTCACGGCCGCTTTTGATCTTAAGGAAAGTATCGAGAAAGTGACGATTGATCTTTCTCGTGCGCATTTTTGGGATGTGACGGCCGTGCAGGCGCTGGATCGCGTGGTGATTAAATTCCGCCGTGAAGGTACCGAGGTAGAGCTTGTGGGCTTGAGCGAGGCCAGTGCGACGGTCGTGGATCGCTATGCGGTACACAACGACCCCGAAGCGGTTGAAAAGCTGATGGGCGGCCACTAACCAACGCAAGGAGAGCGACATGACAGATCAAGTATTAGCCGCTATTGACGGCTCCCAGTTTTCTGAAGGCGTCTGCGATTATGCTGCCTGGGCAAGCTTGGCTATGGATGCACCGTTAACCTTTGTGCATGTGGTCGACAACCACTCAGCAGTACCCGAAGAGCAGAACCTTTCCGGCAACCTGCGTTTCGGTGCCCGCGAAAGGCTGATGAAAGAGCTGTCCGAGCTTGATGAGCAGCGCGCTAAAGTGAATCGCGAGCATGGCAAGCTCATGCTGGAAGCAGCTAAAGAGCGCGCTATCGATGATGGAGTCAGCAACCCCACCACGCGCCAACGCAATGGCACCCTGGTGGAAAGCTTGTTAGAGCTTGAGGAAGACATACGGTTGCTGGTGGTGGGTAAGCGCGGTGAAACCGCCCACCAGGCCAGTGGCCACCTTGGCTCTAACCTTGAACGGGTGGCGCGTGAATTGCACCGTCCGATCCTGATGGTGCCGAAAACCTTCAAGCGACCTGAAAAGATATTGATGGCCTTTGACGGCAGCAAAACCGCCCGTAAAGGCGTCGAGATGCTGGCTCGTTCGCCGCTTTTTGCTGGCACTGAGTGCCATGTGCTGATCGTGGGTGCGGAAACGGCTGAACGCCGTTCCGAGCTTGAGTGGGCGTTAGGCATATTGCGCGATGCGGGCCACCAAGCCGAAGGCGCCATTCGTGCAGGCGAGGTAGATGAAGCCCTGCAAGCTTACGAAAAAGAGCATGGTATTGACCTGCTGGTGATGGGCGCTTATGGGCACTCGCGTATTCGCCACTTGCTGGTAGGTAGCACCACAACGGCTATGCTACGTGGTAGCCGCATACCGGTGCTGATTTTGCGCTAGGGCTCAATAAGCTAAAACTCAAAAAAGCAGCAGCGCATAACCGTTTAGCTCGCTTTGCGTATTACCTTCGCAGCCGGCCCTCTTTCTTGAGTGAGCCGGCTTTTTAGTCTCTGCAGTGCATAAATGATCTCCATCAAATGATGCTAATGTTGCCATGCGCTTCTATGCTAGTAGTCAGGTTGTAACCTATTCACCCACTGGAATAGCGTAAGGAGCCTGCTGTGAACATGCCTATGTTGGAAAAAAAGCCTGTTGGCTTCGACGAAGCCTCTACTTCCCACCGTTTTGTTGCTGAGCTACTGGCCCAAGCCGATATTCATTTCGACGGGCACCGCCCCTGGGATATCCAATTGAATGCCCCCGGCGTTATTGATAGCGCTCTTTCGCGAGGCAATCTTGGGTTTGGCGAAAGCTACATGAAGGGGGACTGGAACGCCGATCGGCTTGATGAGCTGTTTTACCGCTTAATGCGTGCCCAGCTCGGGCAGCGTATCAAGCCCACTCAATTGATTTATCACTCTCTGCGTTCGCGCCTGCTGAATCGGCAAACGGTGAAGCGTGCCTGGGAAGTGGGCGAAAAGCATTACGATCTGGGTAATGACTTCTACGCGGCCATGCTCGATCAGCGCATGACCTACACCTGCGGCTACTGGAAAGATGCCAAAACCCTGGACGAGGCCCAGGAAGCCAAGCTCGATCTCGTCTGCCGTAAATTGCAATTAAAGCCAGGCATGCGCGTGCTGGATATTGGCTGCGGCTGGGGAAGCTTCATGGCCTACGCGGCTGAGCACTATGGTGTTGAGTGCGTGGGCCTGACTATCTCCAAAGAGCAAGCGGAGTTTGGGCAACGATTGATCAAAAAGGGCTTGCCGGTAGAGTTTCGACTGCAGGATTACCGCAATGAAAGCGAGCAGTTTGACCGTATTGTCAGCATCGGCATGTTTGAGCATGTGGGGCATAAAAATTATCGCGAGTATATGAACGTGGTTAACCGCTGCTTAAAGGATGACGGCCTGTTTTTGCTACATACCATCGGCAAAAACTTGAGCAACACGGTGACTGACCCCTGGATTGATAAATATATTTTCCCCAATGGCGAACTGCCCACCTTGGGGCAAATAGCTGATGCCGCCGAAGCACTGTTTGTGGTGGAGGATGTGCATAACTTTGGGGCTGATTACGACCGTACTCTGATGGCATGGCACAATAATTTCGAGAGGCACTGGCCCACATTCGAAAGCCAGTATGGCGAGCGTTTCTATCGCATGTGGCGCTACTACCTGCTGAGTTGCGCCGGTGCTTTCCGAGCCAGAGAAATTCATCTTTGGCAACTGGTGATGAGTAAGCAGGGGGTACTGGGCGGTTATTCCCGCGTTAGCTAATCGCTATCTAACACAAACTAGGGATCTGGCAGTAGCTTATTGGGCACCCAGCGTAAGAGTGTCACCATACCAAATAGCTCTACCAGTGATTGAAACACCACCACCACAACCGCCGCCTGCCAAGCGCTGGGTAGCGTCAGGGCGATGGGCAACATCATAAAAGAGTTACGTGTACCAAAGCTAAACGCTAGCGTTCTAGCGCTGGCGGTGGGTAGCTTAAACAACTTGCCAAGCCCCTTACCCAATAGAGCTGCAAAGAGTAAAAAACCAATAAAAATAAACACCACCTGAACCAACACTTGGCTAAGGCCGAACACAGTGTTGACCTGGGAAGCGGCGATCATAAACACCACTAAGGCCAGTAAGGGCACTGGCAGTATTCCCAGGTAATACACGGTGCGTTTAACTGCCTTGTGACGCTGGGCTATGTACTCGGTTAACCAGGCGAGTGCTAAAGGCGTGAGAATAAGCCCTGCAAAAGCGCTCAATAGTTCTTTAGAGAGCGTTAGCTGAAACCACTCACTGCCCAGGAACAGCCACAAATAAACGGGTAACGCGACTAACTGCACCAGCAGCAGTAGTGGGGCGGCGGCAACGGCCCGAGCGCTATCGCCCTTGCCTAAATGCGTGAAGGTGATAAACCAATCGGTGCAGGGCACCAGCAGTACCAGTAAAACGCCTGCCAGCACGGCGGGGGAGAGTGGTAGCCAAATAACGGTAAGGGCTAAAAAGGCTGGAATGGCAATAAAGTTACCGACCATCAACGCGGCCATAAAGCGTGTGTCAGCGAAGCTTCGGGCAATATGCAGCAAAGGAATTTGCGTAAAGGTGGCGTAAAGCAGCACCGCTAACAGCGGCCATAAAAAATGCGCTAGCGGCTCAGCGAATTGCGGTGCTCTGATGCCTAACGTTAGGCCTAAGCCAATGAAAATCAGGTAGAGCCAAGACTGATGCTTTTCCATCTGATCGCGCATGCTGGCACATCCTGTCGCTAACGGTTTTGCAATCGGGGCTGTTTTGCTAACGAAAAAGCGCCATGCGCTCACCCACCACGGCAGCGCCCAGCCAAAGGGGAAGGCTAACCACAATGTAAACCAGCGCAATCCCCGGGCGGCCTAACTGCACCAGATGTAGCGTCTCTAAGCTAAATAGCGAAAAGGTGGTAAAACCGCCGCAAAAACCGGCCACCAATAATGGCTGAAAACGCGCTAGCTGGCTGTGGGGGGAGCGCGAGAGGGTGGCGGCCAACCAACCGATTAAGCACGAACCCAGTACGTTAACAATGAGTGTTCCCCAGGGGAAATAGCCCCCTAGTGCTGCCTGGGATAATAGCGAAACGCCGTAGCGCAGCGCGCTGCCCACGCCGCTACCGACACCTACCGCAAGGTAAGCCTTCCAGGCGCTCATAAGGTCGCTCCTGACAGAGAAGCCCCTGATAACAACCAGCCCAGGGTGACCATGACTAAACCAAGCAGCAGCGTGGTGCCCACATTAATGCCTGCGCGGAGTTGCTGGCCGCCCTGCCATAGCTCAATGGTCTGCAAGCTAAAAGAGGAGACAGTGGTGTAGCCACCTAACACACCTCCGACGGTGAACAGCCATACAGAAGAGGGGGCGCTAGCGATACCTAGGCTGCCGAGCAGCCAGCCCGCTAGAAAGGCTCCGCTGGCGTTAACCGCCAGGGTTCCCCAGGGGAAGGCCTTGCCGAGATAGCGGGCAAGTAGATTTGAAACCGCAAATCGTCCCATCCCGCCCAGCGCGCCGCCTAGTGCGACTAACAGTACGCTTGTTAAGCCATGCCCCATGCTTTCCTCCGAGTCGCCAACTTCAATAGGCCGCTAAGTTTAGCATGTGCGTTTTATAGCGTCCGAAGCACGTAAGAACGTTTTAGGGTTTGTACGAAAAGTCGGCGAGCGAAGGCTAGACAAGGCAAAAATCAACGAAAAAAGGATCGGATTCGCGTGCGAATTTACGGGGTGTAAATGAGCATTTTGAGATGATTTTTAACGCCGTATAGGCGAGCGTAGGCAGTTTTCGAACAAAGCCTAGGGTGTCGCGGGTCAATGAGTTCGTGTAGAAAAGGGTGAGAATATAAAAATAATGTTGATGCTCAAGGAGAAGTACCTCATGTCAGATCGCGTGTTGGCAGCTATTGATAGTTCTCAGTTTTCAGAAGGCGTGTGTGATTATGCGGCTTGGGCCGCCCAAGCCCTGGATGCTCCGCTCAGTTTTATTCATACCGTGGATAACCATGCCCAAGTAGCTGAGCCGGATTTAACCGGTAACCTGGGACTAGGTACTAGAGAGCACCTGCTGGAAAAGCTGTCAGCTATTGAAGAGCAGCATGCCAAAGTCTCCCGCGAGCGGGGCCGCCTGCTACTCGACGCCGCCAAGGAGCGCGCGACCAACGCCGGTATTGCCGACCCGCAGTGTTTGCAGCGCAACGGCACTCTGGTGGAAACCCTGGTCGAGAATGAAAAAGATGTAAGGCTGTTAGTGGTGGGCAAGCGGGGCGAGACGGCGCACCAAGCCAGTGGTCATTTAGGTTCCAACCTAGAGCGCGTGGTGCGGGAAATGCATCGCCCGATTCTCATGGTGCCGAAAGAGTTTACTCAACCGCACAATGTGATGATGGCGTTTGACGGCAGTAAAACGGCCCGTAAAGGCGTGGAAATGCTGGCCAAAAGTCCGCTGTTTGAGGGCGCTACCTGCCACGTGGTGATTGTGGGCGCGGAAACCGCTGAAAACCGCTCGCAACTGAACTGGGCGCTGGAAACCTTACGCGAGGCCGGGCACACCGCCGAAGGGGCGATACGCGCGGGCGAGGTGGAAGAGACGCTGCGTAGCTATAAGCAAGAGCATGATATCGACATGCTGGTGATGGGCGCCTACGGCCACTCGCGGATCCGTCATCTGCTGGTCGGCAGTACTACCACCACAATGTTGCGTAATGCCCAGTTGCCGGTGCTGATTTTGCGCTGATTGCTGCACTTTTATGGCTCAGCCGGGATGAGAGTTGCAGATGAATCACCCTGAGGTGGATATAGTCGTTATCCGTGAGAAATTACTTGCTCTTGACGCCACGCTCCGCGAGGAGAGCGCCAGCAGTGAAGAGTCCCGGGATACGGTGATGCTGGATCAAACGTCGGTAGGTCGGCTGTCGCGTATGGATGCAATGCAAGGGCAAGCGATGGCCAAAGCAGGCGAGCAGCGACGTCAGCTAAAGCTGAAGCAGATTGCCGCTGCCCTGCAACGCATTGAGAGTGAAAGCTTTGGTGAGTGTATAGAGTGCGGCGAATGGATTGGGGCCAAACGCCTCACCTGGGACCCATTAGTGCTGAAGTGTATTGAGTGTGCTGATTAGACCCTGCTCCTTAGAGCCAAGCCGTTTACGCTTCGGCGGCAGCTTCTTGCTGCTGCTCAGTTGTCTGACCAGGATTAATCGTTGCGTTAATACCTGACAACAGTGCCTTGAGCGATGCACTCACGGTGTCGCTATCTTCGGCCACTGCGCAAAGCCGTTGGCCATCGATATTGAGCTGAACGAAGGCGATGGCATTGGCTTCACTGCTGGCACCCAGCGAATGCTCGCTGTAATCGATAATCCCTACACTGCTGCCGGAGTGGCGTTGCCACGCATCGGTAAATGCCGACATCGCGCCGTTGCCCTTGCCAGAAAGGCGCAGCGTTTCGTCACCCTGTTTCAGCGTCAGCTCAATGCCTTCCTGCTGGCCTTTGGAGAGCTGATAATCCACAAGAGATAGGGGCGCTTCCTGGGTGAAATTGTCGAACATCACCTGGCGAATCATTTCACTGGAGAGTTCGCTGGCGCGCCGCTCGCTCTCTTGCTGAACAAAGGGGGCCAAAGCCAGCATCATCCAGCGCGGCAGGTTAATGCCGTAATCCCGCTCAAGCAGGAAAGCCATACCGCCCTTGCCGGACTGACTATTGACGCGAATTACCGCCTGATAATCGCGGCCGATATCATGGGGGTCGATGGGCAGATAAGCCACTTGCCAAGGCTCGTCGGGTTTTTGGTGCTTGAGGGATTTACGAATCGCATCCTGGTGGCTGCCCGAGAAAGCGGTGTAGACCATCTCGCCCACCCAGGGGTGACGCGGGTGTATAGCGATACCGGTGCACTCGTTGACCACCTGAATGATTTCATCAGGGTTGGATAGATCCAGTTCAGGATCGATGCCCTGGCTGTAGAGATTCATCGCCAGGGTGACGATATCCATATTGCCCGTGCGCTCGCCATTGCCCAGCAGGGTGCCTTCTACCCGCTCGGCGCCGGCCAGCAGGGCGAGTTCAGCAGAGGCTACCGCACCACCGCGGTCATTGTGGGTGTGCACCGAGATAATCACGCTGTCGCGGCGGCTAATGTGCTGGCAAAAGTACTCAATCTGATCGGCGTGATGGTGCGGCCCGGCCACTTCCACCGTGGTGGGCAGGTTGAGAATGCATTTATTCTCTGGCGTCGGCTGCCACACATCCATCACCGCTTCGCAGATTTCCAGCGAAAAATCGATCTCGGTGCTGGAGAAACTTTCCGGGGTGTACTCGAAACACCACTCAATATCGGGGTATTGGTCGGCGTAGGTTTTGACCCAGGTGGCCCCTTGTACCGCAATATCGACAATCCCGGCACGATCCATCTCAAACACCCGCTCGCGCTGAATGGTGGAGGTGGAATTATATAGGTGAACAATGGCGCGCTTGGCACCCACCAGCGAGGCAAAGGTCTTCTCAATCAGGTGTTCACGGCACTGCACTAGTACCGCTATGGTGACGTCATCGGGAATTTGATTCTCTTCGATCAGCCAACGCACGAAGTCGTAGTCGGGCTGGCTGGCCGAAGGAAAGCCTACCATGACTTCTTTAATGCCCACTTTAACGATCTGCTGCCAGAAGCGTTGCTTTTGCTCAACGGTCATCGGCTCAAGCAGCGCCTGATTGCCGTCGCGTAGGTCTTCGCTCACCCAGATCGGGGCATGATCCAGGTCACGATCTGGCCATTGGCGATTGAAGGCAGGTACGCGGGGCGCAGGGCGATATTTGCGATGATCAAAAGCAGACATGGTGAGTTTCCTAAAGGCGGTGAGTTGTTAAAAGCGGCCGCTTGTGGCGTATGCCGCATTGCTGCAGTGCCAGGGTGAGGCACTTTAAGGGGCTGCTTGTGGCAACGACTCTTGTGGTACTGAGCTATCTCTTACTGGACTATCTTTTACTAGCTATCTCGTACTTGACATAGTGTATGCGGAGAGCGACGAAAGGTTATTGCGAAAATGTAGTGTTATCGCCAATAATTGACATTAAATATCGCATAATTCTCTTTTATTGGTAGGAGCTGCTTTCTATGGCCGTAATGCCGCTGTCGCTTGATCGATTTGATCGCCATATTCTGGATATTGTGCAGCAGGAGGGGCGCATCAGTAATCAGGAGTTGGCTGATCGAATCGGGCTTTCGCCTTCGCCCTGCTTGCGCCGGGTGCGGGCTCTGGAGGAGCACGGCCTAATACTGCGCTACCGTGCGGAGGTCGATTCCCGCCAGCTGGGCTATCAGTTAATGGCGCTGCTGCATATTTCCATGGATCAGCATACGCCGGAGCGCTTCGATAATTTTGAGCGCCATATTCGTGAGATACCCAACGTTATCGAGTGCCTGATCATTACCGGTCAGGCGGCGGATTTTCAGCTCAAAATCCTGGTGCGGGACATGGATGACTACCAACACCTGCTGTTGCATGTGATTAACCGCATCGAGGGTGTTACCGGCGCGCATACCAGCTTTGTGCTGCGGCGGGTCTTTGAGCATCGGCCGGTACCTACGGATCGGCTTTGATAAGAAGGCATAGTCAAGGATAAGTCAAGCGGTTTAGACTGCTTTTCTTAAACCCACTAGGAGTTTTCCCTATGACCATTCAACGCCACGATACAAAAGCCCGCATGAGCCGTGCGGTGATTCACCAGGGCGTGGCCTATTTGTGCGGCCAAGTGGCTGGCTCGGAGGCCCGCGAGGGCGACATTACTGCCCAAACGGAAAGTATGCTGGCGCGGGTGGATGCGCTACTGAAAGAGATTGGTTCAAGCCGTGAGCAGCTGCTTAGCGCGACGATCTACCTGAAAGAGGGCAGTGACTTTGCCGCTATGAACGGGGTATGGGATGCCTGGATGCCCGCAGGCTACGCACCGGCGCGCACCTGCGTCTGCGCGCCCATGCCCGCCGATGAGCTTAAAGTGGAAATTACGGTGACTGCCGCAGTGAGCTAACTGCTTTCTATTCGCTACTCACCATTCACCCCTCACTATTTTCCATTCACTTGCTATTTATCATTCACTTACCGGGCTTTTCTACCGGAAAGCGGGTGTCGCGCAGGCTGTCTTTGATTTTCTTGAGGTGGGGTAAGAAGTCTTCACCACGCCTCAAGGTTACCCCAGTGGCCAGCGCATCAATCAGCGTTAATTGAATTACCCGCGAGGTCATCGGCATGTAGTGGTCGGTGTCTTCGGGGGTAGCGACGTCCAGGGTGGCGGTGCATTCGTTGGCCAGTGGCGAGTTGGGCGCGGTTATACCAAGAACGACGGCCCCTGCATCCCTCGCCAAACGGGCGATATCCACCAGCTCCCGGGTGCGCCCGGTGTAGGAGATAATCACCACCACATCCCCCGTATGGCAAGCGGCGGCGACCATACGCTGCATCAGCACATCAATGTAGGCCATCACCGGCAGGTTGAAGCGGAAGAACTTGTGCTGGGCATCCTGGGCCACCGCGCCAGAGGCACCCAAGCCAAAAATATGGATCTGCTTGGCCTGGGTAAGGTAGTCGACCATGCGCTCGACAGCACCCATATCGATGTCGCGTTGGGCTTCATCGAGGGCAGCGATGGTGGCGCCAAAGATTTTGTGGGTGTATTGGGTGGCGGAGTCGCCAGGCTCCACTGCGCGGGTCACATAGGGTGTGCCGCCAGCTAAGCTCTGGGCCAATTTGATTTTAAAATCGGGATAGCCCTTGGCGCCAAAGTTACGGCAAAACCGGTTAACCGTGGGTTCGCTGACGCTAGCTGCCTGGGCCAGGCTGGCAATGCTTAGGCTGGTGGCGACCGTTGGGTCTTCAAGAATTACATTGGCGACTTTACGCTCCGATCGGTTGAGTTCTTCTAAACGTTCGCGTAAGCGGTCAAGTAAGTCATGAGCCATTAACGGTCTCCGTGTCGTGTATGGAAAGCAGCAAATTTCCTATGCTTACAAAAGTTTTCCCACGAGTTTCAGTAAGCTGTTGCAAATGCTCAGGGCAGTTTCTGCTGTGCTTACGTGGGCTTTGTAGATAATTCCAACGTAGAGCGTATGTGAAATATATCATAAGGGCATTGTGAAAATTTGTTATTAGCAAACGATCATCAGTTCTTAAGCTTTAACCGACTCCTAACAATTTCATTAACCAGCGCCGATAAGGTGGATAAAGCAAGTGGCTCGAGGTGCGTTTTGATTGATAAAAAACGCTGCGTAAGTGGCTAAAACGCTCAAAGCCGTGACGGCCATGGTAGGCGCCCATGCCACTCTCGCCGACGCCGCCAAAGGGCAGTGAAGGAACGGCGTGATGAAGCAGCGTGGCATTAAACACCAGTGCGCCAGAGCGTGTCGTTTGCAGCAACTGCTGCTGTAAGCCCTTATCATGTGTGAAGGCATACAGTGCCAGCGGGTGAGGGCGGGCATTCACATAACGTATTGCAGCCGACATATCGCTAATGCCAATTATCGGTAGGCAGCGGCCAAAAATCTCTTCGCGCATCACCTGTAGCCCCTGGTGGGGGTCGATAATCAGCGCTGGGGCATGAGTGCCGTGATCGATGACTCTGCAGCCGTGGTCTTGGGCTTCTTGCAGCATGGCATCTAGCCGCTGCTGGTGGGCCGCGTTAATCGCGTGGGTGGCCGCATGATCGTCGGGGCGCTGCCGTTGGATAGCCTCGCTCAACGCTTTAACCAAGGCATTAATATGGCGGCTCTCAACCAGCACGTAGTCGGGGGCGATACAGGTTTGCCCGCCGTTCATGCCTTTTCCAAAAATAATATCTGCTGCCGCTTTGTCGAAATCCGCATCGCCTGCCACGATGGCGGGCGACTTGCCGCCCAGTTCAAGCGTCGTTGGGGTCAAATTCGCCGCGGCTGCTTGGGCCACTTGCCGACCTACCGCGCTGGAGCCGGTGAACACTAGGTGATCGAACGGCAAACTGCTAAAACGACGCGCCACCTCTACATCGCCTTCTACTACCTTGAGTTCTTCAGGGGTGAAGTATTGCGGCACCAGTCGCTGCAGTAGGGCGCTGGTAGCGGGGGAGTGCTCGCTGGGTTTAAGCATCACCACATTGCCCGCAGCAAATGCATCCACTATCGGCATTAGCGCCAAACTCCAGGGGTAATTCCAGGGTGACATCACGCCGACAACGCCCAGCGGCTGCGGCGCGATGCGTGCCCGGGCAGGCATCAATCGCCACGGCATGCTGACCGACCAAGGGCGCATCCAGCGCCATAGATGCAGTCTGGCATGGCGAATGGCGTGGAGCACCGCGCTGATTTCAGCCATGCGTATTTCCACCTCGCTGCGCTGACCAAAATCCGTTTGAATCGCGCGGATAATCTCAAGCTGGTGATGCTTGGTCATACGCGCGAGGCGGGCCAGCCGGTCACGACGCACCGTTAGCGTCGGGTAGGGCATTTGATCGACAGCGTGGCGCTGCGTTTGAAAGTCACCCGTCATATCGCGCGTCATGGACTCTCCTCATATGCCGTTACCGGCGTGGCGTTAACGTTAAATACTGCAGTTCAATAGCCGTATCTGCTTTCGTTGGCATAGCCCGATGGCATAGCTCGTTGATTTAGCCAGTTGATTTAGACATCGATGTAGGTGGTTAGTGTAAACGGTTTATATAAACAGTTAGTGTAAAGTGACCTTTTAGCCCCCACACGTTCGGGAAGGTGCTATGCCGTTACCCCCACTATCGATCACCATTCTACCCACCATTGAGGCCGTTACGGCAAGCCAGTGGGATTCGCTGGTCGATAATGATCAGCCCTTTTTGCGTCACGCGTTTTTACACGCCCTGGAGGCAAGCGGCTCGGTCAGTGAGGCCACGGGCTGGGAACCGTGCCATCTGAGTGTATGGCAAGGCGAGCAGTTGGTAGCGGCGCTGCCGATGTACCGCAAGCACCACTCTTACGGTGAGTATGTGTTTGATTGGGGTTGGGCGGAAGCGCTAGAGCGTTCCGGTGGTCGCTACTATCCAAAAGCCCTCAGTGCGGTACCGTTTACGCCAGTGCCTGGCGCGCGCACGTTAATCGCCAGGCATGTCGATGCCCGCGCCGTCCGTGGGCTGCTGGCCGGCGCCTGGCGCGAGCAGTGTGAAAGTCTCGGTCTGTCTAGCTGGCACTTGCTATTTGCCGACGAGGCCGATGTCACCGCCTGGCAGGCGCAGTGTCCTGAGCTTATTACGCGTGAAGGCGTACAGTTTCAGTGGCGTGATCGCGGCTTCGGCGATTTTGAGGGCTTTCTAGCCAGCATGACATCGAAACGGCGCAAGATGATCAAGCGCGAGCGTCGCTTGGTCGCCGAGCAGGGGCTACAGGTAGCGCACCTTGAGGGTGATGCAATTACATCAGCGGACATGGTGCATTTCTATCGCTGCTATGCAATTACCTACCATGAGCGCGGCAGGCCGCCTTACTTAAACTATGACTTTTTTGAGCGCCTGCGCCAAACCATGCCAGAGGCGCTGGTGCTGGTGCAGGCTTACGTTGAAGGGCGCCCGGTGGCGTCAGCACTCTATTTTCGTGGCAGTAGCACGCTCTATGGGCGCTACTGGGGGAGTGAAGTCGTCGCCGATTGCCTGCATTTTGAGGCATGTTACTACCAGGGTATCGAGTACTGTTTGCAGCGCGGCTTAACGCTGTTTGATCCGGGCACCCAGGGCGAGCACAAGCTGGTACGCGGGTTTGCGCCCCAGCGTGTGCGTTCGCTGCACTATATTAGCCACCCTGGGCTTGCCGCAGGTGTTGCCCAGTTTTGTCATGAAGAGGGCGAGCATGTCAGCGCCTACCGCGATGCGGCCCATCAAGCGCTGCCATTTAAGTAGTTATTTAAGCTGTCATTATAACGACGTGCGGCTCGCTGGTGCTGCCCCTTAATGGCATAATGCGCGCCGATAAGCACTCTTTAGTGTATCAACGCCGCTTTTGATCAAACCAGGGCTTTGAATAAAATCCAGCCGATATTTCCAAGGAGTGCCGTGATGCGTAAATGGTTAGTGATGACATTGCTCGCTGTCTTGGCGCTGCTTCAGTACGAGCTGTGGTTAGGCAACGGTGGCTGGCACGATTTGCAGCAAGTGGAGCAGCGGGTCGCGGTGCAAGAGGCGGCCAATGTGCCCATGCGCGAGCGCAATGCGCGGCTGGCGGCCGAAGTGACGGATTTAAAAAACGGTTTAGACGCCATTGAGGAGCGGGCACGTAGCGATATGGGCATGGTGCGCACCGACGAGCAGTTCTTCTGGGTGCCTGGTGTAGCGATTGAGAAGGAGCTTATCGGTATTAATGCAGGTCTGGTCGCTCCCCAGGAGCCGCCACAGTGAGCCAAACCTGGTTAATTGTGCCCGCGGCGGGTCAAGGGCGCCGTATGGGGGCCGATAAGCCCAAACAGTACTTAACCTTGGCCGATGAGCAGCCGGTGTTGGCGCATACTTTGGCACGCCTTCATAGCGCCTTTCCTAGCGCTCGCTTGGTGCTCTGTTTAGATGCCGACGACCGCTGGTTCTCGCCCCGCTGGGTGCCTTTTACTGTCTGGCAGCGCGTGACCGGGGGCGATGAGCGAATGGACAGCGTCTTAAATGCCCTGCACGCGATGGCCGCCGATGATAATGACGTAGTGATGGTGCATGATGTGGCCCGCCCCTGTATTACCGTGAGCGATCTCCAGGCGCTGTACCAAGCCGCCGCGACCCACCCCGCAGGCGCGCTTTTGGCGATGCCGGTGGCGGATACCATGAAGCGTGCCGATGATCAGTGCCAAAGCGCGCGAACCGAACCGCGGGATGACTTGTGGCACGCGCTAACGCCCCAAGGGTTTCGCTATGCGCTACTTCGGCGAGCCTTAGAAACCGCCCGCCAGCAACGAACCTTGGTAACCGATGAAGCCTCGGCGGTTGAAGCCTTGGGCGAATGCCCACAGTTGGTAAGCGGACGGCGCGACAACCTGAAAATTACCCACCCGGATGACTTGGCGCTGGCAGCCGCGATTATGGCGGCACAAACCGTTAACACGCCTGACAGGCTTTAATCACTAGGAGCTTATAATGCGTATCGGCCACGGATTTGATGTACACCGTTTCGGCCCCGGCGATCATTTAATGATCGGCGGCGTTAAGCTGCCGTTTGAACACGGCTTTGTGGCCCACTCCGACGGCGATGTGCTGCTTCACGCGATTAGTGATGCACTGTTGGGCGCCTGTGCGCTGGGCGATATTGGCCGCCACTTCCCCGATACTGACCCGGCGTGGGCGGGGGCTGATAGTCGCGAGCTGCTGCGTCATGTAGTCACGCTGACTCAAGGTCAAGGCTATGGGGTGGTCAATATCGACGCCACGCTAATGGCTCAAGCACCTAAAATGGCACCGCATATCGAGGCAATGCGAGAAGTCATTGCTGCCGATCTAGGCGTCGCGCTTGGTCAAGTCAACGTTAAAGCCACCACCACCGAACGATTAGGTTTCACCGGGCGCGGTGAAGGTATCGCCGCGGAGGCGGTGGTGCTGCTTAACCGTGCTGAGGCGCTTAATGATTAATATGCCTGAGTGGCAGCGCTGTCTCGATGCTCAATTTGGCTCTCCCAAACCGGGCCAGTACCGTGCCCAGCCGGAAGATTTTTGGGTCGATGAGCAGCTGGATTTCACCCCTGAAGCACACGGGGAACATTTGTGGCTGCGAGTTGAAAAGCGCAATCAAACCACGTTAGATGTCGTCAATACATTAAGTCGGCTTTGTGGCGTAACGCCCCGTGATATCGGTTACTCTGGCATGAAAGACCGCATTGCCGTCACGCGCCAGTGGCTGAGCGTGCATCTGCCCGGCCGCGACGCGCCCACGGAGCTTGAGCAGTCGCTTAATGCGCTGGGGATCACTGTCGTTGAGCAGGCGCGCCACCCACGTAAGCTGAAGCGTGGCGTTCACCGCACTAACCGTTTTGTATTGCGCCTTAGCGGTGAGGCCATTGAAAGCGAAGATTTTGTCAGCCGCTGGGAAGCCCTTTGTCAGCATGGCGTGCCTAACTATTTTGGCCCCCAGCGCTTTGGGCCCGAAGGACGTAATCTTCAGCGTGCCGAAGCATTACTTAACCGAGGTTGGCGAAAACGCGACGATCGCCAGGGTATGATGCTCTCCACTGCGCGCAGTTTTTTGTTTAACGAACTGCTCAGCGCGCGCATTGCGGATGGCACCTGGTCGCAGCCGCTGGCGGGAGACACGTTGATGCTGGACGGCACCCAAAGTGTGTTTCGTATCGACGCCTCCGACCATACGCTTCAGGCCCGCGCCGCTGAACTGGATGTGCATCCCACTGGGGTGCTTTGGGGCGTTGGTGAAGCTGACCAGGGCGACGCCGCTGGCTATGAAGCCCGTTTGCTGGAGCACTACCCTGGGCTATGCAGTGGCTTACAACGCAGCGGAGTAAAGCAGGCACGCCGTGCACTTCGTATGCGGCTGCTGGAACCCCAGTATGCTTGGGAGTCAGGTGCTGTCCGGCTTTCGTTTTCGCTGCCGCGGGGCAGCTTTGCCACCGCTGTGCTGGGTGAGCTGATGTTAGCGAACTGATTTAGCTATTAGATTTGAGATTAGCATACAGAAAAGTTAGTAAAAGAGAGGGATATGAGCGGCCGCGTTTCGTGCATATGCTTTTGCGCTCACGTCTCTTGTGGCTATCACTCTTGGCTTACGACTCTTGTGCTTATAACTTTTGTGGTTAAGAACAGGGAGACCCACTATGCGGCGACTGCTGCTTTCCAATGATGATGGTGTGTACGCGCCCGGACTGCGTGCGTTGCACGATGCGCTGTTGGCCCATGCCAATATTCGCGTAGTGGCGCCTGATCGAGACCGCAGTGGTGCTAGCAACTCGCTTACTCTGTCACGGCCTCTCTCGTTGACGCCTCTGGATAACGGCTTTTATAGCGTCGATGGTACTCCCGCGGACTGCGTTTATTTGGGCGTTCACGGCGTATGGGATGAAAAACCCGATTTAGTCATCTCCGGCATCAATCACGGCAGTAATCTGGGCGATGACGTGCTCTATTCAGGCACTGTCGCGGCGGCGATGGAGGGGCGTAATTTAGGTATGACGGCGATTGCCATGTCGCTGTGTGGCGAGCGTCATTTCGCCACCGCTGCCAGGGTCGCTGCCACCTTGATTGGTGCTGCTGATCAGCTCTCTCTGCCGCCGAGAACGCTGCTGAATGTCAATGTGCCCGATGTGCCCTGGGAGGAGGTTAAAGGCGTAAAAGTGACTCGCTTAGGCTATCGTGGGCCAGCCGAGAAACCGTTAGCGGTAAAAGACCCGCGGGGGCGTACGCGCTACTGGATTGCGCCGGTAGCGGCCAATGCCGATGACGGTGATGATACCGATTTTGCTGCCGTCGAGGCGGGCTATGTGTCGATTACTCCCTTACAAACAGACCTAACGCGGCACCCCGCGCTTAACGATGTGCAGGAATGGTTGGATGTTTTTGCCTGATATCTCTCCAGGAGAGCTGCGCGGTCGCGGCATGACCTCCCAGCGTACTCGTGACCGCATGGTCGAGCGCCTCATGCAGCAGGGCATCAGCGATGCCCGGGTGCTGGAAGTCATGGCCAGAGAGCCGCGTCATCTATTTGTTGATGAAGCGCTGGCCCATCGCGCTTACGAAGATACCGCGCTACCGATTGGCTTTAGCCAAACGCTGTCGCAGCCGTTCATCGTGGCGCGCATGACGGAGCTTGTGTTGCGCGCCGAGCCGCGCAGGGTATTGGAACTGGGGACAGGGTCTGGCTATCAGACGTTAATACTGTCGCGCTTGGTCGAAGAGCTCTACTCCATTGAGCGCATCAGTGCGCTACACGAGCGTGCGGCGGAGCGGTTAAGACGGCTAGCAGCACCTGCCAGACTGGCGGTGGCGGACGGCGGCTATGGTTGGCCAGACGTTGCGCCGTTTGACGTTATTTTGCTAACCGCCTGTGCCCAGACGCTACCCACACCGCTACTAGAGCAATTGAGCCACGACGGGGTGCTGATTGCTCCGTTGGAAGAGCCCGATGGCAACCAGTGGCTTACTCAAGTAAAGCGCATTGGCAGTGCCTTTGAAAAACGTCGGCTTGAGCCCGTGCGTTTTGTACCCTTACTGCAAGGAGTAGTGGATTGAAGCGGCAACCCTTGGGAATATTTTTACGAGGCGCAGGGATGGGCGCTGCCGACGCAGTGCCTGGCGTGTCGGGAGGAACGATTGCATTTATTAGCGGTATCTATGAAGAGCTGATCAATACGATCAAACAGTTTGGCCCCGGTGCCATCGGCGCTTGGCACCGCGGTGGCTGGCGGGCTCTTAGCAACCATTTGAATCTCGCCTTTCTGGTGCCGCTATTGGCGGGGGTTGCGGTTAGCCTGTTTAGCGTAGCGCATTTAGCGCTCTGGTTGATGGAAGCGCACCCGTTGCTGCTGGATGGCTTCTTTTTTGGCCTGGTGGCAGCCTCTGCTCTGGTGGTCGGGCAGGCGAGTAGCGGCTGGAAGCTTTGGTATCTATTGCCGCTACTGGTGGGGCTAGTGCTCGCCCAGGCGTTACCGGGCATGATGCCGCTGGTGTTATTAATTGGTAATGAAGCGCTGGTAGTCATGGTGGCAGGCTGCATCGCGATTAGCGCCATGCTGTTACCGGGCGTGTCAGGTAGCTTTCTATTGCTGACTATGGGCCTCTACGGCACCATTATGGGTGCAATTCGCAGTTTGGATCTGGGCATTATCGTGCTGTTTGGCATGGGCTGCATAGTCGGCTTAGCGCTGTTTTCACGACTTCTGTCCTGGCTGTTACGGCGTCACCATACCCCAACGATGCAACTGCTATTGGGGTTTATTGCCGGTTCGCTGCCGGTTCTCTGGCCATGGCGCGAGCTGTTACGCTACCAAATCGGGCCAGAAGGGCAAATGATTCCTCTGGAGTACCGCTATTTATTGCCCGCTGACTATGCCGTATTGACCGGCGCTTCGGCACAAGTGGCCGGTGTTGTTGCGCTAATGGCCGTGGGTGCCCTCATTGTCGTGTTACTCAACCGACATGCAGATCGTCGGCCAATCGATACCCAGCTTGGCGCTGAAAAGGAGTAGGTTTGAATGCGTAAAGGTCATATACCTAAAGTACTCATGATGTCGGCGCTGGCATTAGCCATTGCTGGCTGTGCCAGCCAGCAAGGCGGAAGCCCCCAGGTGCGCGATTTAAGCCAAGCACGCCAGGCGGTGGAAAACTCGCCCCAGTACACGGTGAAAGCGGGTGATACTTTGTATGGCATTGCTTGGCAGCACAATTTGGATTATCGCCAGCTCGCGGCAATCAATAACATTGATCCGCCCTACCAAATTCGGCCAGGGCAAACGATTGCCCTGCGTGAAGGCGCTGGGTCGGCATCAACGGCCAGTAACCAGCCCACGACGAATACCTCAAGTGGCGCAGTGGCGACCGGGCTGAGCCCACAGACGGCCTCAGTGGCCAGCGACGACCAGGAGTTGGATTGGCTACTGCCCGATGAATCCGCGATTCAACGCAACCAGCGCCTTACCGCTGAACGCAATGCAGCAGAGCAAGAGGCTGATGAATCGTCCTCAACACCTCAGCCTGAAGTCGTCGCGGCGGCTGAGCCTGAGCCCGCCGAGCAACCTGAACCACAGCCATCATCAGAACCCGAACAAGCTGAGCCACAGCAAGCGCCGGCACCGCAGCCCGAATCTGAGCCCGAACCACAGCCTGAAGCAGCGTCTGCCACACAAAGTGCCAGCGTAGACCGTTCATCGCGTACCTATACGCCCGCCGAAAACATCGACTGGCAGTGGCCTGCCGATGGTAATGTGGTCGGGGCATTTGGTCAGGGTGATAGCATCACCGCCGGGATTGATATCGCTGGTGAAAAGGGGCAACCTGTTAAAGCAGCAGGCCCCGGCATTGTGGTTTATGCGGGCAGTGGCGTCAGGGGGTACGGCAACCTCATCCTTCTCAAGCACAACGATCAGTTCCTGAGCGCGTATGCTCATAACGACAGCTTACGGGTCAGTGAAAATGACGTAGTAGAGGCTGGTGAGGTGATTGCCACAATGGGAGATAGCGATGCTGAAAACGTCAGATTACACTTTGAAGTTCGCCGTGATGGGCAGCCGCAAGATCCCATGGACTTCCTGCCTTCTCGCTAATGCACTCACCGGGATAGTGAGCAGTCAGCGCATAACTTGGACGTTGCCCGAATCGCAGCATTCGAGCGTCATATAACAATCGTCACATAACAATATGGTGTGCGTCTTAGAACGCACCCTTTGACTTTCTAAATGGCGGGTAGGCGACAAACGAGGGGTAAGGCCATGAGTATGTTGGAGAAAGATCTACAGGAGGTTGACCTGGACGCTGCTGAGGAGGCACTTGATGATACCGATGACGATGTCACGATAGAAGAAGATGCCTTTGAGAAAGCGCTAGGGCGTGAGGATCGTCAATCGACCCAAAGCTTGGATGCGACGCAAATCTACCTCAACGAAATCGGCTTTTCGCCACTGTTAACGCCAGAAGAGGAAGTTTACTACGGCCGCTTAGCGCGTAAAGGCGACCCCTTGGGTCGCTCACGAATGATTGAATCCAACCTGCGGCTGGTAGTGAAAATTGCCCGCCGCTACCTAAACCGTGGCTTGACGTTGCTGGATTTGATCGAAGAGGGCAATTTAGGTTTGATTCGCGCGGTAGAGAAGTTTGACCCCGAACGGGGCTTTCGTTTCTCGACCTACGCCACCTGGTGGATTCGTCAAACCATTGAGCGGGCGCTGATGAACCAGACGCGGACGATCCGCTTGCCCATTCACGTGGTCAAAGAGCTCAATATTTACCTGCGTGCGGCGCGTGAATTGACTCAAAAGTTTGACCATGAAGCCACCGCCGAAGAGATCGCTGATCACCTTGATAAACCGGTCGATGTGGTCAAAAAGATGCTCGGTCTTAATGAGCGCGTATCATCTGTCGATTACCCCATGGGTGGTGAAAGTGATAAACCGCTGATCGATACATTGGCTGACGATGAAGTGCAGGGGCCTGAGGCGCGGCTAGTGGATGGCGACGTTAAAGAGCATGTGGATCTTTGGTTGGATGAGCTGAGCGAAAAACAGCGCGAAGTGGTGGTGCGCCGTTTTGGTTTGCGCGGTCACGAATCGGCCACCTTGGAAGAGGTGGGCGCCGAAATCGGTTTAACCCGCGAGCGAGTTCGCCAGATTCAGGTCGAAGCACTCAAGAAACTACGCCGTGCATTGGAAAAACAGGGCCTTTCTTTAGAGGCGCTGTTTGAAACCTGAGTGATCGGGAGCTTTTGCCACTGAACGCTGAGTTAACTCTTCTAGTCGGCTAAATGCACCAGTGGGAGGCAGCTTTAGCTCGCGACCGCTTATGTGGTTGGGAAAGGTGTGCCACCTCTCTAAGCCGGGCGAGCGTTATTAAGCGCTTACTCGGCTTTTTATTGCTGGCATTTTTATTAACAAACTTTTATTGCTAAATCAGGTAAGTGAGAAAGCACATGCGCCCCCTTGTGGCCGATATTGATCTGGACGCGCTGCGTCACAACTATCAATTGGCGTGCCGCTGCGCGCCGCAAAGCCGCTCAGTGGCAGTTATCAAAGCCGATGGGTATGGGCATGGCGCGCTGGCCTGCGCTCAGGCGCTGGAAGGCCAGGCTCCCGCGTTTGCCGTTGCCTGTATCGAAGAGGCGCTTACCCTGCGCCAGGGCGGCATTACCCAACCCATCATCCTGTTGGAAGGTATCTTCAGCGCCGACGAGCTGGAGCTGGTGGATTCCCACGGCTTCTGGATTGCGGTACACAGCCAATGGCAGGTCGATGCCCTGCTAGCCGCTTCACCTATAAAGCCAATTCCTGTCTGGTTGAAAGTTGACTCCGGCATGCACCGCCTGGGCTTTGCCATCGACGAGGCCGCCGCTATCTGGCGTCAGCTAAGTGCCGCGCCAAGCGTGGCCTCGCTCCACCTTATGAGTCATTTTGCCAGCGCCGATTCCCGCGATAACCGCTATTTCAACCAGCAAATGACCCGGCTGCAAGGTCTTGCTAGCGAGCTAGAAGCGCCGCTGTGCCTGGCCAACTCACCGGCTACCCTGGCGTGGCCGGTGGCCCATGGTGACTGGAACCGGCCAGGTGTGATGCTCTACGGCAGCGACCCCTTGGAAGTTGCCAACGAAATCACTCAGCAACTGCAGCCGGTGATGACCCTACGCTCAGAAATAATTGCCCTGAGGGAGCTGGAAGAGGGCGAGCCCGTGGGCTATAGCGGGCGCTGGCGCGCACCGCGGCGTTCACGCATTGCCGTGGTCGCCTGCGGCTACGGTGATGGCTATGACCGTCATGCCCGCGATGGCACGCCGGTACTGGTCAACGGCCAGCGCTGTGCGATTGCCGGAAAAGTCTCCATGGATATGTTGACCGTTGATGTGACGGACGTACCCGACGCCGCGATTGGCAGCGACGTTGTATTGTGGGGCAGGGCCAGCAACGGCGAGGTGCTGTCGGTGGATGAAGTGGCCCGCTACTGCGATACCATCAGCTATACGCTGCTAACAGGGGTACTGCCTCGGGCGCCGCGGCGTTATCATGGGCGTTCTGCTTAAACGGTTGTTTGCATGTCGAAATCACGTTACCCGCGCTCATTCGCCCACCCGCGTTACTGGCCCACATGGCTGGCTATTGGTGCCATGTATATCGCTGCCTGGTTGCCTTGGCGATTAAAAATGGCCATTGGCAAAGGGCTTGGACTGCTCGCCTGGCGCTTTGCCAAACGGCGGCGCCATATTACCGAAACCAATATAGCGCTCTGTTTTCCCGAAAAGAGTCCCCAGCAACAGTATCAGCTCGTTAAAGATACCTTTATTGCCAATGGTATTGGTCTGATTGAAACCGCAACCGGCTGGTGTCGGGATGGCGAAAGCCTACGCCACCGGGTCGCTTACATCGGCGAAGAGCATATGGCCCGCGCCGAGGCCCGGGGTAAAGGCGTGATCATTGTGGGGGTTCACTTCTCTTCCCTCGATTTAGGGGGTGCCCTGCACGCGCTGTTTTTCTCTGCCGATGCGGTCTATCGACCGCATAATAACCCGCTGTTTGAGCGTTTTATGACCCGCGCCCGCGGGCGCAATTTTGGTGTTGCCCTCGACCGTTATGACTTGCGTGGCGCGGTGCGTCAGCTCAAGGATGGACGTATGGTGTGGTACTCACCGGATCAGGATTTTGGCCGCGATGTGAGCGTATTTGCGCCGCTATTTGGTCAGCAGGCCGCGACTATTCGCTTAACGGCCAAGCTTGCGCGTATGACCGGCGCGTCAGTGGTGCCGATGATGTTTCACCGCAACCCGGATAACGCCACCTATACCATTGAAAGCCTGCCTGCCCTGGAAGGTTTTCCCAGCGGCGATGAAGTTGCCGATGCCACACGAATCAATCAGTTTATTGAACTGGCCATTCGCAAGCATCCCGAGCAGTACCTCTGGCTACACCGACGTTTTAAGACTCGCCCTGAAGGCGAGCCAAGCGTTTATTAAACGGCGATAGCCCTTCCTGTCATCGCGAGCGAAGCGCGGCGATCTCGGCTTGAGTGCCCACCGTAGGTAGAGATTGCTTCGTCGCAGGCTCCTCGCAATGACAGATAAGCCAGGCTCCTAATGCCCTTCCTGTCATCGCGAGCGAAGCGCGGCGATCTCGACTTGAGTGCCCACCGTAGGTAGAGATTGCTT
>NZ_VCQL01000050.1:0-2405 GCF_005937175.1 Halomonas sp. ATBC28
AACGCGCTGGCTCTGTTTTTACGGCATGCATGAGTATGCACGCAAGTGCATAGCGCGGAAATTCACGCCATTCAGCCAGGGTAAGTCCTGTTTCCGGCGTTCTTCCTATCCGAAAACGGTGAACGGGGACGCAATTTATTGCGTGGCCGTGAGGCGTTGCCGGCGCAGCCGGAAAACCCGTTTTCAGCACGTTCAGGAAGGGGGTCGATGTACGAATGGTTCAGGGAACGGATCTGAGGTAATCCGGTAGTTACTTTGTAGTTTATCTGTAGTTTTCTTGTAGTCTATTAGTAGTCTGCCACGTTTTTTGTAGTTTTCTTGTAGTTTTCTTGTAGTTTTTTTGTAGTCTGCCATCACTAATGCAAAACGTTTTTTGTAGTTTATCTGTAGTTTTTGGTTGCTCAGATGGTCATGCAAGCATGACCATCAAAGAATAGGACGCTTTATAGCCAAATAACCCTTAACCTACGGAGAGCGCCCTACCAAAAATGATGATTTTTTAACCCTTAAATGGTCATACACCTAACGCAGCTGCGATTTTCATCGCAACTTCATGAAAAATAAATAAAAAAGAAAAAATACAGGGATTCTGGGTATTACCGGGGTAATAATGTTAAGCGCTAACACAATGAAAATTAAGGCAATGCCGGTATTACTCCGGTAATACCCAGAACGGAGCCATTACGCACCGTCCTGCTGCTCATTCAGGCGCGCTGACAGGCTTCGGTAAAGGCGTTCCGCATCCTCATGGAGTTTCTCGCAGAAATCAGCCTCATGATCCAGATCCAGCTCATTAAGCCTGTCCAGAAGAAGCAGGGACTGATCCTGGATGAATTTAGCCATGTTAACGGCTGTCTTTTGTTGTTTGTTCATGAAGGCCCCGGCGCGAAAGTGCTTACTGTACGTTCTGATGGTTTTCCGCTTCCTCGCTCACTGACTCGCTGCGCTCGGTCGTTCGGCTGCGGCGAGCGGTGCAGGCTTACTAATGGGGCGGAAATTTATTTCCTGGTGGATGCCAGGAAGAAACTTAACAGGGATACGATAAGGCCGCGGCAAAGCCGTTTTTCCATAGGCTCCGCCCCCCTGACAAGCATCACGAAATCTGACGCTCAAATCAGTGGTGGCGAAACCCGACAGGACTATAAAGATACCAGGCGTTTCCCCCTGGTGGCTCCCTCTTGCGCTCTCCTGTTCCCGTCCTGCGGCATCCGTGTAGTGGTGGAAGCTTTACCTAAATCACCACGCCCCGTTCCGTTTAGACAGTTCGCTCCAAGCTGGGCTGTATGCAAGAACCCCCCGTTCAGCCCGACCGCTGCGCCTTTTCCGGTAACTATCGTCTTGAGTCCAACCCGGAAAGACACGACTTAACGCCACTGGCAGCGGCCACTGGTAAACAGGATGTGCGAGAGATGTATCGAGAGTTCTTGAAGTGGTGGCCAGACTGAGGCTACACTAAAAGGACAGATTTGGTGACGTCTCGCACAAGACTGTTACCACGGTTCAGAAACTTGCCGGTTTACTGAACCTTCGAAAAACCACCCTGCAAGGTGGTTTTTTCGTTTACATGGCAAGAGACTACGACGTCCAACGTCAGATCTCAAGAAATTATTTAAAAATAAATAGTTAACCAATATCCTTGTGATATTTATTATGTTTCCTTTATACTCAAATAACATCAATATTCAGGATTGGAACACTCAAACAAGTTAATACAACGATGTTCTAGGTTCATATCCCTGAGACTTAAAGTCTGACTAGTATATTTCCGAACAAGATCACTATCATTCCGTACTTTTTTAAATAGGTTTATTTAATGCCATACATATACGCAATAATACTAACAACTTGTTTTAACACGAATAATATTGCAAGTTGTTCTTCAGAATTAGCAGATTTGGGAATGAAAGACAATGTTGTTAACACCTTCATTCTGAATGAAGAATGCATTGAAGTCAAAGATGAAATCATTGCAAACAAAGACATTTATCATAATATATCCGGGAAAAACATAATATCTGCTGAATGTGTACCCGTATCTATCCCCAAATATATTTTAGACAATTACAGCAAACAACAACGATAATGAATACCCCCTCTGCAAGCAGCGGGGTATCAACACCAAAGATCAAATACAGAGTAGTTCGCTCCAAGGGACGGGAAATATTGCCTTTAGAGATTTACCATAACGTCTCATTACGCGCACCGCGAAAACGGCCTCAGGGCGTTTCTGACGGGAAACCGGTAAAACAGGCAACAAACCACCCGAAAATCCGCCAGAAACGCGCTGGCTCTGTTTTTACGGCATGCATGAGTATGCACGCAAGTGCATAGCGCGGAAATTCACGCCATTCAGCCAGGGTAAGTCCTGTTTCCGGCGTTCTTCCTATCCGAAAACGGTGAACGGG
>NZ_VCQL01000051.1:0-2172 GCF_005937175.1 Halomonas sp. ATBC28
CACCCCGCACCTGTCTGCGTTCGTGGTGCCATTGACGCAGGATGGACGGCTGTCCGCGAAAGAGTTTATTGGCGGGCGGTCAAAGATGCGTGAAGATCAGAGCACCTACGCTGAATCAGTAAAAAAACTGGGTCTTGAGCGCGGCATCGAGGGAAGCCGCGCCACGCATCAGACAGTTCAGCACTACTACGAATCGATAAACCGTGGCACCCGTAGCCAGGTATCGATCTCGCCGGAGGCGCTGGAGCCGCGTGTATTGCGGAAGGGCATTTTCACCAAAGACGTGGAAGATCAGGCAGCCATAGCCAAACGTCTAAGCCACGCAGTGAACGATGGCTTTGCAGGAACCATCGCTATGGCCTCTCAGAGCGCCCAGAACGCAAAAAGAGCGCGTGAGCTACAGAAGACTATGGATGCGCAGCAGAAACGCCTACAGAGCGTTACAGAGCCTTTTAAGGGGCTTTCCAGAGAGCAGATGACCGAAATCCTGATGATGGCTCAGCGGTTTAAGCAGCAAAACCAGGAAAAGGAAAAACAGCAGCGTATTGAACGTGAAAAACAGCGACAGACGCGATCGCGTGGCATGGGTGGTATGGAGCGTTAGTTTTGATGCGATGCAGGATAGGGCTAACGCCGCAAAGTGACGTCATTTGCGGCATTCCAGAGATCAGGTTCTGCCGCCCTGTATAACGCTGAGGCCGTTTTTAAGGGCTTTTTTGTGGTTGCTGACAGTACCTTTCCAGCCAAACTGAGGGTTCAGACGGTAACTGTAACTGCGCCCTACTTTTGGGCCTTGAAGAATCACGGATAGGTCAATTAGCGCCTTAACCGAACGGCTTACATTGGTTTTCTGCATACCTAAAGCGTCGGCAATATCGGCTTGGGCAATTTGGATGTAATTTTCATAATCGAGATCAGCTAACAGCATCATCAAGACTTTGAATTGCTCCCCTGTGAGGGTCTTAGCAAGGATCTTTAAAGCGTCTTGGTTCATAGTGAAATGCCTCTCAAAAGCTGACTTCTGTTTGGGTCGGATAACTGCGACAAAACTACCTACCTCTTCCCCTGTAGCAGTGTCTATCTGAGTAATTCGGTTACTCATTTAAGAGGCTCTCCCAAAAAAATAGTTATCAATAATGATAACAACGTTATCAATAATGATAACTATCGTCAAGCGAGAGCCGCGCCCCACAAGGGCTGAGAGAAGGCTCTCTTCTGTATCTTATAGCGAGAAGCTCATATGCCCGGATAGCGAACCCTATTTTCATCGGTTCGTGCGTAAGCATTTCTATGCCCGTTCAGGTGATATTCCGCTTCCTCGTTCAGGCTGTTCGTTCCTCGCTGCGCTGCGGTACGCCTCAGCCTGACCTGCGGCGAGCGGCGCGTGCTCTTTCAAAAGCGATATCCAGATCCTGATTTCGTCAAGGGCGAGCGGAGCGAGTGCATTTCACCCTTGACGACGCACAAATAAAACAGGCTTGGTAGTGGTGGGAGGTGACGCGGAGCGACGCCTTCCACCTGCCAGACCGCCGTTGATTTTGACCTTCTGGCAGCTTGCTGCCCGAACGATTTTGCGTAGCAAAGTCTAGTGAGTACACTATCATCTTGATAGTGGCCCGCCGGAGGTATCGCAATGCGCTCCCCCGCCTGGCTGAATGAATGCCGGAATCAGGGGGGAACATGGCGAACTACGCGATAATGCGCTGCAAAAAGCTGACGGGAATGGGAAGCGTGGCCAGCGCGTTGCAGCACTGCTACCGAGAGCGTGAGACGCCGAACGCTAACGCTGAACGGACACCAGAAAACTACTGCTCTGTGTCCAAATCAACGGATCAGGCAATGGGGCGTGTGCGGGAGCTGCTGCCGGAAAAACGCCGTAAAGATGCGGTACTGGCCGTTGAATACGTTATGACAGCAAGCCCTGAGTGGTGGAAAGAGGCCACACCACGGCAGCAGGCGGAGTTTTTCGCCCGCTCTGAGCAATGGCTGGAGAAGAAATACGGGAAGGATCGTGTTGTGGCGGCGGTGGTTCACCGGGACGAGGCCACCCCGCACCTGTCTGCGTTCGTGGTGCCATTGACGCAGGATGGACGGCTGTCCGCGAAAGAGTTTATTGGCGGGCGGTCAAAGATGCGTGAAGATCAGAGCACCTACGCTGAATCAGTAAAAAAA
>NZ_VCQL01000052.1:0-1923 GCF_005937175.1 Halomonas sp. ATBC28
TCGGGACGCTCACACCCCAGCGCCACACCTACGATCAACCGTCTAATCATAAGGATCAACACTATCGAGCATGATGTAACGCCCTACGACGACAACCGACTTGGCTAACCGGCTCGCTAGCGGGTCACGGCTACGCTCGTCTCTATGATGGATTTTAGCCATCAGGCGCGCTACATTGGGTTAAATTAGATTTGGAAGTGCTGAAATGATGGCGAAACTCACGATCAGAGCGCGTTACCCCAGACATGCCAATGCACGGCTTGGTACCTCAGGCCGCACGCTGATCAATACAATCCCCTATTAAATAGCTGCCTGATGGACGCGCCTTAGTCCAACAGGCATTTATTCGCCATGCTCCGCACGGCGAATAAATGCTTCACTGTTATACCTATTGAGAGGACTTGCGATAGATGAGCAATGTTGAAGAGAGCTTAGTCAAGTTCTTTGATATCGAAAGTGAAGTGCGAGAACACATAAATACTCATAGATATCAAAAGGTTTTGATCTCAGAGTTAGATAACTGGAGTCAAATTTGTAGTTCTTTGGACACTCTAGGCGATACAGGGTTAGCGCTAAAAAGTTATTTCAAATCTGACTTTCCTACTGAATCAGGATTGTCTTATATCTACACCTATGGACTTTTGCAGGCGTTATTTATTCAACAGGATGCGATGAATCATTTGTCTGAAGCATTCGAAGTGCCATATGAGTTGTCTGATGAGCTGAAAAGCATCAGAGCAGTTAGAAATGCCTCAATAGGTCATCCAACAAAGAATAGAGTTAAGAAAACTACTTACTTTAATCACATTTCTCGGATTTCAATGAGTAAAGGTGGCTTTACTCTAGCTCGTTTCTACGACGAGGGGGAAAGTGAGTTCATCGACGTTGATTTCACAAACATAGTAGAAACACAGCTAATCGGTGTTAATAATGCTTACGCATTAATCAGTTATAAGCTTCGAGAAATTGACGAGCAGCATAGGGCTAAATTTATGGAAAAACCTCTAGCAGATATTCTTCACTCAACAATGGGGTATATGTTTGAAAAGGTAGGGCAAACAATATACTCACCATCCAATTCAAATGTTTCATTTGGTCTTAGTATGCTTGAGTCAATCGAAGAGACATACAATAACTTCCAAAGTGCATTGCAAGAGAGAAATGAGTTATCTGACCACCTTCAGTACGAGCTTGATGAGTACTTTCACGGCATTAAACGAGTGAAAGCTTACCTGACTAACTCTAATGTGAATGACTTTTCAGAGGCAGATGCACGAATATTCTTGTTTTATCTGCAAAAAAGCCATAAAAGCTTTGAAAATCTCGCTCGTGAAATAGACGAAGATTACGTGGAAAAATAGGTATAACACCTATGAGCCTTCTGCCTGTCAAATAGCCCGCAGTATTTTTTATTGGCCGCGTAAGCGGTCAATATCAAGTCCCTGAGCCAATGATCCTACTTCATCTGTCATCGTTGGCTGTTGGTGGCTTACAGCAAACACCTATTGAGGCTCTTTAACGTGGTGGTTCACCACTGCCAAACCGGGTTGCTCCTTGCAGGTGGGTCTGGGGCACTAGACATTCATCGGTTAACCAGCATCTGTCCTATTCAAAAAGCGGGTTACTTTATAGTCCCAGTTAGTTTCAGGTTCAGCGCCGGTGTAAGCCCACTCGCTCAGGGTATTGGTGCACGCCAGCAGGATGGATAATCAAAGCGACGGGCTTCTAGTTGGGTGTAGAAGTCGGGTTTTAGATATAAAAATCAGTCAGCAGACACCCGGTTTCAGCACACTCCGTGATGATCCAGTTAGACGTTGATCATCATCCTGCTGCGTGACTAACTCGTTAAAAAGCGTTGTTCATCAAATACCTTTTCGTTCTTTAACATGAAATAGACCGCACGCCCTAACTTGTGGGCCAGAG
>NZ_VCQL01000053.1:0-1910 GCF_005937175.1 Halomonas sp. ATBC28
AAATTGTTCTTCTAGTGTAGCCGCACTCCGGCAGCCACTTCAAGTACTCTCTAAATATCTCGCACATGACTTTTACCAATGGCTGCTGCCAGTGGCGCTTTGTGGTGTCTTTTCCGGGTTGGACCCAAGAGAACAGTTACCGGAGAAGGCGCAGCAGTCGGGCTGAACGGGGGGTTCCTGCATACAGCCCAGCCCGGAGCGAACTGCCTAAGTCGCCCCGAGATACCAGAAGACGTGAGCTATGAGAAAGCGCCACGTGTCCCGTAAGGGAGAAAGGCGGAAAAGGTATCCGGTAATCGATATGGCGGGAACGTGGGGGCGCAGGAGGGAGCGATTCACCGGAAACGGTGATGATCTTTAAGCCACGTCGGGTTTCGCCACCGCTGGCGGATTTCATGGTTGAGCCGCAAGGCTCCCACAGATGCACCGAAAAAGTGTCTGTTTTGTGAAGTCCGTCAGGGGGGCGGAGCCTATGGAAAAAGCGCCTCCGGCGCGGCCTTTCCCGGGGTTTCGTTTTTTGCGCACATGTTCTTTCTTGGTTTATCCCCGGGTTCTGTGGATAACAGGGTTAGCGTTTTTGAGAAAGGAGAGTCCGCTCGCCGCAGCCGAACGACCGAGCGTAGCGAGTCAGTGAGCGAGGAAGCGGAAGAGCGCCTGAACTGGCATTTTCTCCTTACGCATCTGTGCGGCATTTCACACCGGACATGGCGCACTTTTCATACAATCCGCACTGATGCCGAATGGTTAAGCCAGTATACACTCCGCTATCGCTACGTGACTGGGTCAGGGCTTCGCCCCGACACCCCAAAGGTCAACGGCCTGACGCGCCCTGGCGGGCTTGTCTGCTCCCGGCATCCGCTCACAGACAAGCTGTGACCGTCTCCGGGAGCTGCATGTGTCAGCGGTTTTCACCGTCATCCCCGAAGCGTGCGAGGCAACTGCGGTAAAGCTCATCGGCGTGGTCGTGAAGCGATTCACAGATGTCTGCCTGTTCATCCGCGTCCAGTTCGTTGAGCTTCTCCAGCAGCGTTAATGTCTGGCCTCTGATGAAGCGGGCCATGTTAAGGGCGGTTTTTTCCTGTTTGGTCACTGATGCCTCCGTGTAAGGGGGGGTTCTGTTCATGGGGGTAATGATACCGATGAAACGCGAGAGGATGCTCACGATACGGGTTACTGATGATGAACATGCCCGGTTACTGGAACGCTGTGAGGGTAAACAACTGGCGGTATGGATGCGGCGGGTCTGCCTGGGTGAGCCGGTTGCCCGTTCCGGGAAGCTGCCGACACTGGCACCGCCGTTACTGTGTCAGCTGGCCGCCATCGGGAATAACCTTAACCAGACAGCGAGGAAGGTGAACAGCGGGCAGTGGTCTTCCGGTGACCGGGTTCAGGTGGTGGCCGCACTGATGGCCATCGGGGATGAGCTGCGCCGGCTGCGTCTGGCGGTCAGGGAACAGGGGGCGCGGGATGATAGTTAAGTTTCATGCCAGGGGAAAAGGTGGTGGCAGTGGTCCGGTTGATTACCTGCTGGGAAGGGAGCGTAACCGGGAAGGGGCAACGGTGCTTCAGGGGAATCCGGAAGAGGTCCGGGAACTCATCGATGCCACGCCATTTGCGAAGAAATACACGTCAGGTGTTCTGTCGTTCGCGGAGAAGGAGCTGCCGCCTGGAGGGCGTGAAAAAGTGATGGCGAGCTTTGAGCGTGTACTGATGCCCGGTCTCGAGAAAAATCAGTACAGCATCCTGTGGGTGGAGCACCAGGACAAGGGACGGCTTGAGCTGAATTTTGTCATTCCGAACATGGAGCTACAGACCGGAAAACGCCTCCAGCCGTACTACGACCGGGCAGACAGGCCGAGAATTGATGCCTGGCAGACGCTGGTGAATCACCATTACGGTCTGCATGACCC
>NZ_VCQL01000054.1:0-1665 GCF_005937175.1 Halomonas sp. ATBC28
GATCCAGTACCAGCAGTGCATGCATTCGACGCCGATGATCAGCTCGTCCAGGTAGGGTTCGATCAGATGGAGCAAAGGTTCTGGTTTGGCTGGAATCTCTTTATGCAGAAGGGTGTCGCCCTGCTGACCCAAGATACAGACATGCAGACATACAGACATACAGACATACAGGCTACGGGCTACGGGCATGCAGATCAATTCCACAGTAGTGACGGTGAGTGCTATTGTAAAAGTTCATTGGGTCTTCTCCTGTTAGGTTTGGTCGCCTTTTCAGCTTAGCCAAACGGGCTGAGCTAGGGGAGAAGGCGCAATGAGTATCAAATCGTTCAAGCGGACGGCCCTGACGGGCCGCCGCTCAACTCCAGCGTTAGGCGTCGCAACTGACATCACCGGATCTCACCACGCATGAGCAACGCAGACAGACTCACCGAAATTCACATCATTCAGGCAAGGCTTCGTGCGCTTCGCCTAGTTGCATTCACCGGCGCAGTTTTTCCTGGCGAATGGGGTGCGCAGTGGAACGAGGCCATAGTGCCCGATCTGCTTGAATTCGGATTTCACGCAAGGAAGGTAAACGAGTTCTGCGGCCTTATGGACGATGACTTCGGTTCAATCGACGTCAAGATCGTGAACATCTCGGAAGGTGATCCCGGGAACTGGGAATCGAACTATCGGAATGCACTGAACGCACTCATGCACATGCAGACATTCTCTATAGGACATGCTCACGCCGATCATCGACGAATTTTTCTTGCATCGGAGGCGAACCTAATCGCCACATACATCAAGGTATCGACTGATCGCTACCCTGAAGTCACCATCAGCCTCTTCGGGCTCGTCGATTGCTTTCTAAACCGGGTTCTTCATAGGGTTCGTGAAAGGCACCCGGGCCTCCGTTTTTGAAGGCACAGCCGCAAGTGTTGATGTGCGCGAAGCCTAACCATTCCATCGAGGGGATGCCCAACCGGCTGCGCCGGTACGTCAAACGTTAGGCTTATTCAGGGCTCAGTACGAAGCGAGCAGCGTCTTTGGCTACCCATCGGAAGTATGATCCGGCGAGCAGGAATATAGAGATCAAGAACATAAGCCCGAGCAAGTTGCTGTCAGCAAAGCCTCCATCGACATATGCCCAAGCTACTTTCGTCATCCATCCCCATAGGCCCACGCTAACACTGAGACAGAACATAAACACGGCCATGATGCCGGAAACAACGAAAGTAACTGCCATCAATCCTACACGAAAATTGAGGGGAAATTTCATCATCAAATTACGCCTTATGCTATGGTTTATAGCAGTTTGGTGGGTAACCTTAAGTAACGCAAGTTCCTGTAGTTGATTGAAAATAATAATTTTTTCAATTTCGTTCTCGGCATGGCGACCGTCCACCGGACAGCCTTTTCTCCGCTTCGCTACAAAAAGGCCGCCGCTTAACAGTGGCGTTATGTGTAAGGGAAACCAAAACTAAAGGGGTCAGATCGATTTTATTTTGATCCATGTAAATGGGGCAGGTTGATTTGTTTTTAACCAAGCTGACTGATCCTGAATTCAAACATTAAGCGCAGCACCCGCGGTTTTCAGCGCCCCTGAATACTCTCCCAGGAACACTTGTGCCGGTGTCCGATACCCCAAGCGTTTTCTGGGGCGATTGTTCAACTTGGCAACGA
>NZ_VCQL01000055.1:0-1561 GCF_005937175.1 Halomonas sp. ATBC28
TAGCAGGGGCGCGGGGCGCTGTCCCGTAGTTCCGGTAACGACCGTAACCCGCTGGCGCGGGGCTTCGGCGCGCTAGGCCTCCTGAGAGCCTCTGTAAGCGTTTTTCGCGCCTTCCATGCCCTAACGGGCATTTAAAACCTGTTTCGTGCGTCTGAGGGCTTCTGAGCGCGTCTGAGGGGCTATCTGGCGACCCTCCCCGAAAGAACAACAACGGAATCGCCGACAACACGAGAGAGCTGACACCGCTCGCCGCAGCCCCAGCGACCGAACGTAGTGAGCGAGCGGGCGAGGAAGCGGAATTTCCACTTCCCGAACATAGAAATCCTTACGCTCGGAACTGGCAGAAAAACTCCTGATTTTTCGAATGTGCGAACGTTGGGGAGTAATAAGATACAGAAGGGGGTGTCTCGGAAGCCGCGCCACAAGCGGAAAGTTTTTGACAATAGTTATCTCTAGAGATAACTTAGTTATCTTGAGAGATAACTATTTTTCCTGAAATGGAGATTTTTAGATGCGGAGAATCACACAGGTAGACCAGGGTACCGGGGAGGAGTTAGGCGGTTTTGTAGCAGTGATTCGACCCAAACAAAAGTCAGCATTTCAGAGGCACTTTACCATGAACCAAGCCGCACTAATTACCATTGCCAATGAGCTAAACCATGACCAGATGCGTGTGCTGATGGCCTTGCTCGCAGAGCTAGATTACGAGAACTACATCCAGGTAGCACAAATGGACATTGCAGAGGCGCTGAGCATGCAAAAAACAAATGTCAGCCGTGCGGTAAAAAACCTGATCGAGTTCGAAATTATATTGGAAGGGCCGAAGATCGGGCGGAGCAAAACATATCGTCTAAACCCTCAGTTCGGCTGGAAAGGCACGGTAAGCAACCACAAGAAAGCTCTCAAAAACGGACTTAGTGTTATTCAGGGTGGGAGAGTTTAACGCCCCGTTCCCTGCCTGTGTGCTGGCGGTCTTTCTCCGTCTTATCCCTGAACTGGTTATTTTCGGATGCAGCTGTGTGTGGCGGTACTCCAAAAACACATCTTGTCTGGTACACAGATTTCCTTTGGCATTCCTTCGAGTTTCCCTGAGATTTCCACTCTGCATGTACACACGTATACACGCATAACCAGCGGCAAAGTTAGGGCAGGACATGTAAAGTTAGCCAACTTTACGCCTGCCTTATTCGCGTCCCGCTCAAAGGAAAAACCCCGTTCTATAGGTTGAATCGTCAACTTCTAAATCGGGGGGGTACTGGTATTTCTTTTCCCGTCATGAAACTTACCAGTTCTTTACGCCCGTCAGGATATTCTTTGATAACACAATTTTCTGGGGTGTCAGGTTCTGCGTAGTAGATGGATACGCCTTTCATAAGACTTTCTTTCGCTGCTACCCCATCATCATGTTCAATGTATTCCAGAAAGTTTTTAATCCATAATTCATCATCATCGTCGTACAGTTTAGATGTATCAGTAATCATTTGGTTTCCTCGGCTTTTGGCGATACATGACCTGCGTGATTTGGAGTGTGCACTCTAGACTTTGCTATGCAAAGTCGTTC
>NZ_VCQL01000056.1:0-1560 GCF_005937175.1 Halomonas sp. ATBC28
CATAGATCTTAAACTGAAGAGTTTGATCATGGCTCAGATTGAACGCTGGCGGCAGGCCTAACACATGCAAGTCGAGCGGTAACAGGGGTAGCTTGCTACCCGCTGACGAGCGGCGGACGGGTGAGTAATGCATAGGAATCTGCCCGATAGTGGGGGATAACCTGGGGAAACCCAGGCTAATACCGCATACGTCCTACGGGAGAAAGGGGGCTCCGGCTCCCGCTATTGGATGAGCCTATGTCGGATTAGCTAGTTGGTGAGGTAATGGCTCACCAAGGCAACGATCCGTAGCTGGTCTGAGAGGATGATCAGCCACATCGGGACTGAGACACGGCCCGAACTCCTACGGGAGGCAGCAGTGGGGAATATTGGACAATGGGGGCAACCCTGATCCAGCCATGCCGCGTGTGTGAAGAAGGCCCTCGGGTTGTAAAGCACTTTCAGCGAGGAAGAACGCCTATCGGTTAATACCCGGTAGGAAAGACATCACTCGCAGAAGAAGCACCGGCTAACTCCGTGCCAGCAGCCGCGGTAATACGGAGGGTGCAAGCGTTAATCGGAATTACTGGGCGTAAAGCGCGCGTAGGTGGCTTGATAAGCCGGTTGTGAAAGCCCCGGGCTCAACCTGGGAACGGCATCCGGAACTGTCAGGCTAGAGTGCAGGAGAGGAAGGTAGAATTCCCGGTGTAGCGGTGAAATGCGTAGAGATCGGGAGGAATACCAGTGGCGAAGGCGGCCTTCTGGACTGACACTGACACTGAGGTGCGAAAGCGTGGGTAGCAAACAGGATTAGATACCCTGGTAGTCCACGCCGTAAACGATGTCGACCAGCCGTTGGGTGCCTAGAGCACTTTGTGGCGAAGTTAACGCGATAAGTCGACCGCCTGGGGAGTACGGCCGCAAGGTTAAAACTCAAATGAATTGACGGGGGCCCGCACAAGCGGTGGAGCATGTGGTTTAATTCGATGCAACGCGAAGAACCTTACCTACCCTTGACATCTACAGAAGCCGGAAGAGATTCTGGTGTGCCTTCGGGAACTGTAAGACAGGTGCTGCATGGCTGTCGTCAGCTCGTGTTGTGAAATGTTGGGTTAAGTCCCGTAACGAGCGCAACCCTTGTCCTTATTTGCCAGCGAGTAATGTCGGGAACTCTAAGGAGACTGCCGGTGACAAACCGGAGGAAGGTGGGGACGACGTCAAGTCATCATGGCCCTTACGGGTAGGGCTACACACGTGCTACAATGGCCGGTACAAAGGGCTGCGAGCTCGCGAGAGTCAGCGAATCCCTTAAAGCCGGTCTCAGTCCGGATCGGAGTCTGCAACTCGACTCCGTGAAGTCGGAATCGCTAGTAATCGTGAATCAGAATGTCACGGTGAATACGTTCCCGGGCCTTGTACACACCGCCCGTCACACCATGGGAGTGGACTGCACCAGAAGTGGTTAGCCTAACGCAAGAGGGCGATCACCACGGTGTGGTTCATGACTGGGGTGAAGTCGTAACAAGGTAGCCGTAGGGGAACCTGCGGCTGGATCACCTCCTTAAACGATGCGTCACAGTC
>NZ_VCQL01000057.1:0-1424 GCF_005937175.1 Halomonas sp. ATBC28
CAGTAATGACGAGGCTTTGAGTGGGTTTTGACAGGTCAAAGAAAATGGAGCAGAATTGAGGCGTTTTTAATCGGCGTTGGGGAGTGCGTCAACACTCCCCAACATTTCGAATGTGTCACCTCAGCGGCAAACTCTGGTGACATGTACTGGCTCGCAATGCACAGGTACGTGATGAATATACCACATCAAATCACAGCCTGCCCAGATCGGAGCAGGCTTAATGTCAGAAGATAAATTCCTTTCGGACTACAGCCCCCGTGATGCAGTTTGGGATACCCAGCGCACGCTTACCGATTCTGTCGGGGGTATCTACCAGACTGCTGCTGAATTCGAGCGCTATGCACTCCGTATGGCCTCCTGTAGCGGTTTGTTACGTTTTGGTTGGTCTACCATCATGGAAACCGGAGAAACGCGCCTACGGCTTCGTAGTGCGCAATTTTGCCGTGTCCGTCATTGCCCTGTCTGCCAGTGGAGAAGAACCCTCATGTGGCAAGCCCGTTTTTATCAGGCTCTACCGAAAATCGTTGTGGATTACCCGTCTTCCCGATGGTTGTTTCTGACGTTAACTGTCAGGAACTGCGAGATAGGTGAACTTGGAACAGTCCTTACAGCAATGAATGCGGCGTTTAAGCGAATGGAAAAGCGAAAGGAGCTATCACCTGTTCAGGGGTGGATCAGGGCTACGGAGGTGACGCGAGGTAAGGATGGCAGCGCACATCCGCATTTTCACTGTCTGCTGATGGTGCAACCTTCTTGGTTTAAAGGGAAGAACTACGTTAAGCACGAACGTTGGGTAGAACTCTGGCGCGATTGCTTGCGGGTGAACTATGAGCCGAATATCGATATTCGGGCAGTAAAAACTAAGACAGGTGAGGTTGTGGCCAACGTTGCCGAGCAACTGCAAAGCGCGGTTGCTGAAACGCTGAAATACTCCGTTAAACCGGAAGATATGGCAAACGATCCTGAGTGGTTTCTTGAGCTGACGCGGCAGCTTCACAAGCGCCGTTTTATCTCGACCGGTGGGGCGCTAAAAAACGTCCTCCAGTTGGATCGAGAAACCAATGAGGATCTTGTCATTGCCGACGATGTAGGGGATGGCACTGATGACGGGAAGCGGACGGCGTTTGTCTGGGATTCAGGTAAACGGCGTTACAAACGCGCCCCTGATGAGGATAAATCGGATTAACGTATGAATATTAATATTGAATACCTGAATGGAAATAAGACTATTGGTTTATTTTTTTTAAGAAGTGAAGCGGTGATTCCTGACAGGTTTAAAAACCTTATTTTGCTTATTGATGGATTAAGTTTTGGCACATTTGGTTTTCATCCGCACGAAGGTTTTGAGGATGAATTAATTTTATATATTCAGAAAACAAACGAGAGGGTAAAAACTCTTTTTGTAAATATAGATATAAAGTATA
>NZ_VCQL01000058.1:0-1244 GCF_005937175.1 Halomonas sp. ATBC28
GCTCGTGATTGTAGTAATGGATATAGTGCCGAATGCCCGCCTGTAATTGCTCAATGGTGTCAAAGCGGTTCAGGTAAAAATATTCTGACTTCAGCGTACCAAAGAAGCTCTCCATTGCGGCATTATCCAGGCAATTGCCTTTACGTGACATGCTCTGAATCACGCCATGCTCGCTGAGCTTACGCCGGTAAGCTGACATCTGATATTGCCAGCCTTGATCAGAATGCAGTAAAGGCGCGTCTTGGTCGGCCAACTTAGCCAAGGCTTTCTTGAGCATCCCCCCTACCAGCGAGTACTGCGGCTGTTTCTGCATTGAGTAGGACACGATTTCCCCGTTGTAGAGATCCATCACAGGCGACAAGTACAGCTTTTCGCCTCGGATATTAAACTCCGTGACGTCGGTTACCCACTTTTGGTTGGGTCGTTCAGCATGAAACTGGCGGGCAAGAAGATTGGGAACACTGGCCTGTTGTCCACGATAGGAGCGGTATTTCTTCGGGCGTACCAGCGACTTCAAGCCTAGATGCTGCATTAGGCGCTGGACTGTCTTATGGTTGACCTGCTCGCCCGACTGACGCAACGCTGCTGTGATTCGGCGATAACCGTAGCGGCCTTTGTGATGCTCGTAGAGGACGTGAATGCGTCGCTTCAGACCAGCATGCCGATCTTCCAACTGCTGAGCCCTTGCCTGATAATAGAACGTACTACGCGACAATTCTGCTACTTTTAGCAGCACCGCCAAAGGGTGGCCTTGCTTCAGCTCAAGGACTATCTGCGCTTTTTCTGCGCGGCTTGTTCTTTTGCCTGACGCAAGGCCCTCAACTTTTTTAGGTAGGCCACCTCAGCACGCAAGTACTCATTCTCTTGGAGCAGCTGCTCCAGCGAGCTCTTATCCGTCAGTGGAAGTGGGGGCTTTGGGGGCTCTGTTGTAGGCATCTTCGTCGGACGTCCTCGGGCTTTAGGCTCCAACGCTTGGAAGCCTCCTTCATGATACTGGCTTTCCCACTGTCGTACGACGCTCGTACCACCTCGAATATCGAACAGAGTCGTCGCTTGTAAGGCTGATAGCTCCTCTTGCCTCATCTGTTGCAACACCGCTAATTTGAACTCAGCGCTGTAGTGGGTGAACTTTTTCTGCAAGCCACTTAGACCATGCTGTTCAAAGTGTTTAACCCAACGCCTGACGGTTGTAGGGCCAAGACCGTACTGTCTGGCCAGACTCTTGTAACCCTGCTGTCCTTCTG
>NZ_VCQL01000059.1:0-1238 GCF_005937175.1 Halomonas sp. ATBC28
TGTAGTGGTTCAATAAAACTGGACACCAACGTAGGTGGTAATATTGCCACCATAAGCGAGGTGTCTGATGACCAAGAAACGACGTACTTTTTCGCCTGAATTTAAGCAGGAAGCTGCCAGCCTAGTACTAGATCAAGGGTACAGCTATCCCCAAGCTTGTACCTCGTTGGGTGTCGGTGAAAGCGCCCTCCGACGCTGGGTTCACCAGCTTGCGGACGAGCGTCAGGGAGTAACGCCTAAGGGCAAAGCGTTAACCCCAGAACAGCAGCGTATTCAGGAGCTTGAGGCTCGCTGCAAACGCCTTGAGATGGAAAAAACTATCCTAAAAAAGGCTACTGCTCTCTTGATGTCGGACGACATGAATCGTACGCGCTGATAGACCAGTTGAGTGAGCAAATGCCTGTTGAAATGGTCTGTAACGCGTTTGATATTAGCCGCTCCAGTTACTACGAGTACCGCCAGCGGCGGCACCGCGTGGATATTGAGCGTCTGGCCTTAAAAACTCAGGTAAACCGCCTTTTCAAAAAGAGTCGCAGCTCAGCTGGCAGCCGCTCGATCAAGGGTTTGCTCAACGAAGAAGGCGTCACCATTGGTCGTTTCAAGGTTCGGCGTTTGATGAGCGAAATGGGGTTGATCTGTAAGCAGCCGGGCCCTCATGCTTACAAGCAGGCGACCGTTGAGCGGCCTGATATTGCGAACCATCTTGACCGCAAATTTACACCAGACCAGCCCAATCAGGTCTGGTGTGGTGACATCACTTATATCTGGAATGGCCAGCGTTGGAACTATCTGGCCGTTGTGTTGGATCTTTATGCTCGTCGTGTTGTTGGCTGGGCCATGTCGTCCAGCCCGGATGCAGATCTTGTTGTGAAAGCGCTGGATCACGCCTGGGAACAACGTGGTCAGCCGAAGAGCGTCATGTTTCATTCTGATCAGGGTAGTCAGTATGCAAGCCGCAAGTTCCGCCAAAGACTTTGGCGCTATCGAATGAAACAAAGCATGAGCCGACGTGGCAACTGCTGGGACAACTCGCCGATGGAAAGGCTGTTCCGGAGCCTGAAATCGGAGTGGATACCGGCTTTGGGATATCGAAATCTACCTGAGGCCAAGAAAGACGTTAGTGATTATCTAATGGGTTACTACAACCAGCAGCGACCTCACTCATTTAACGGTGGCATTTCTCCCGTAGGGGCTGAGGAAAATCTTAAATTACTGTCCGGTATTAGTTGACCACTACA